>JAFYMW010000008.1 GCA_017548165.1 Bacteroidaceae bacterium | reverse complement strand
GGCTATCCTTGCTTGACGGATTTATATTTCAAATGGAACCCAAAATAGGAACCGCCGTATGCCGAACGGCACGTACGGTGGTGTGAGAGGTCGGAAAACGAAAGTAGGAAGAAAACTGCTTCGTTTTCCTCCTACTCGATTGCTTTAAGATGTTCTCTGGGCTCTTATTACAGAACAGGTCCCTTAATTAACGATATATTATTATGTTCAGAAAAACATTATTACTGATAGTGATGTTCGTATCTGTCACAGCTATGGCGCGCGATAGGGAGTATCTGTGGCACAAGAAAAGCATGCCATACACCCAGGAACATCAAATTGCCGCCATGACCGACGAGCTCAGACAGAAGGGTTTTGATCCCAAGAAGAACAGAATTGCCTACATAGAATGGTTCGATGCTCCGAATGCCGCTAACAGGACCGATGTCTGCATGGTGTTGGTGTCGGGTGGCAGTTATGAATCATGTTGTGATGTGGGGCTGATAAAGCAGTGGAGCGAGACATTCACCAATATGGGCATCCAGTGTGTGAATTTGGTTTACCGCACTCCGCGTCCTGTGGGTATGGATATTTACCAGACGGCATGGGCCGATGGACAGAGGGCTATACGCATGATTCGTCAACAAGCAGCAAAGCGTGGCTTCAATCCCGAGAAGATTGGCGTTATTTCTATGTCGGCTGGTTCGCACCTGGCACTGCTGCTGGCCACCAGTTCACAGACCGCCGCCTATGATGCTGTTGACCATCTGGACACCATTCCATGTCATATCAACTGGGCTATTGTCAACGCCCCTGCCTATGGCACAACAGATGCCGAAAAGGGCACTCCCTCCACACGACAGGGCTATGGACCAGATGTCCGTTTGAGCAGTGTGTTTAAGTTCGATCAGCGCACCTGTCCCATGAGTCTGCATCATGGCGGCATGGACATCTATTCGCCCTATACCTCTACGCTAGTATATCGCCAATTGCGCCGTATGCGCATTCCTGCCGACCTGCATCTGTATCCCAACAAGGGACATGGTGCATATGGCCTGGAGCGTGGTATCGAGTTTATGAGACAGATGGGCTTCCTGGGTCAGCTGGGCAAGGAGGAGCACATACTGCATCGCTTCAGCAGCGACGAGCATCGTGCACAGCATTCTCAGTACAACATCTGGCCTGAGGGCAAGACTCCCGATTTTCAGGAGAACCAGAATGTTCCCTACATCGAGTGGCATATGCCCAAGGAACTGAAGACCAAGGCCATCCAGATAGTCTATGCCGGTGGTGCATACGAGTACAACAAACCCGAGGAGCACGAGGTGGCTCCTGTGCGCCGCTACCTGAACGAGAAGGGTATGGCCGTGGTGACACTGAAATACCGCAGCCCTCGCCCCGCCGCTCCTTTGGCCAAGCACACCACGGCATGGCAGGACCTTCAGCGTGCCATCAGGATAGTCCGTGCAGAGGCACCCTCCAGAGGATTGGATCCCAACCGTATCGGTATCATGGGCAGTTCGGCTGGCGGACATCTCACGCTTATGGGCACCACATCGTCGATGCACCGCTCTTATCTGCCCATAGACGATATCGACAAGATTGCCTGCAATGTGCAGTGGGGTATAGTCATATATCCAGCCTATGTTCTTGACGACGGCACCAATGGCACCAATGCCCGAGGCGGCAACGACGACGATGTACATTTCGTGCCCGACTTCTCTTTCGATATCAAGACCTCGCCCATGATCTTCATGCATGGCGATAGCGACCCTTATGCGGCGATGAACTCCGTCAAAGCGTGGGAGAGACTTCAGCAGATGGGTGTACAGTGCGAACTGCATTCCTTTGCCAAGCGCAACCATTGCTTCCCCCGCAACGCTTCACCACAAACAGCCAGTTACAACTTCTTCGACATCATCTGGGAATATCTCACCAAGATGGGGTTCAACAAGGATTGATGCTTCAAAAGTCAACCTATTTCAGTACAAGACAGTTTGGATATCGATATGCTGGAGCGCAAATCTTTTGGGACATACTCCCCCTCCAGACGATACTTTGTCCGAGTTTAAATAATACATCGTCTAAGCTCAGACAATACAATGTCTAAACCCCGATGATACAATGTCTAATCGCAGAGGATACGAAGCGTTCAAATGCATGTGCCGCTTGTTTGGCTTAATTACGCGATGGAATAATATATAAAACAAGGCACTTTCCTTTTTATAAAAAAAAGCACCATCGGCGAGGCAGAATATTAAGGCTCTGTTTCGCCGATGATAGTTTTGTTGCAATGATCTTTAAGGGATATTCTCTTATGCCAGAACGCGGTCGCCACAGTCTTTGGCGAGGCGTTTTTCTGCATCTTTGAGTTCTTTGTATTGAAGTAGGAGTTCGCGACCTTCGTCTTTGGAGGTGGTGGGGGACTTCATTTTTGCCATTATCTGGTTTATCTCGCTACGGACAATGGAGAGTTTCATGTCGGCAAGAACATGGGTGGTGAGTTCTAGCAGACGGTCGTCGTCGGAGGTGGCTAGGCCTCCACGGGTGTGGTATTTGCTGAGTTCTTCCTTGTCCATGCTCAGTTGGAATGCAATGGAGGAGAGTTGTGCATTGTGGTGCCCGAGGAAATATTTCTCAGCCACAAAACCAGGGTCATTGATATGCTCCATGGCTTTGTTCATTATGAACTGAACGGTGGGGTTGCTAAAGACGAGTCCATCCTGAGTGAGCGAGTAGAAGATGAATTCTGTGACGGTGAGAGGCACCTGATTTCCATTCTCGTCCTCAGCCTCGCAGATGGTCTTCTCGCCATGTCGCACTATAAGTTGTGCCAACAGAAGTTCTGCCGCTGGCGATGCCGCAGTAGAGATGACAGGGTTGCCAACATTGGATGTATTTCCGTTATCATTGCTAGGTGATAACCCCTTCCATTCTTCGGAGACCTCTCCTAATTTCGGGGAGTAGTTGCCTGACGTGTTGCTATTTTCGTTGAGCTCTAATTCGCTCACTGCTACACGCTCGTTGCTCGCCGTTTCCGTTCCTCCGTTCATCTTGCGTCGGTATTCCTCCTCACGGTTTTTGGCCATCTGGTTCTGCACGGCACGGACTATCATCTTCTCGTCCATGCGCATGGTTTGCGCTGTTTCGCGAATGTAGAGCGAGCGCGTTATCTCGTCGGGGATGAAAGATATGCTGGTTACTATCTCTGCCACCAGGGCACTGAGCTTGCGAGGGTCGTTCTGTGCCTCGGCAAGAGCCAGGTTGGTCTTGAACTTGAGGAAGTCCACCTGATGCTCCTCGACATAGCGGCGGAAGTCCTCGGCATTGTGCTTGCGGGCAAAACTATCGGGGTCGTCTCCATCGGGCAAGAGCAGAATCTTAACATTCATGCCGGCAGCCAGGAGCATGTCTGTACCACGCTGGGCAGCATGTATGCCAGCATCGTCGCCATCGTAGAGCAGGGTGATGTTGTTGGTAAAGCGGTGCAGCAGGTGTATCTGCTCCTTGGTGAGGGCAGTGCCCGAGTTGGCCACCACATTCTCTATGCCGCACTGGTGCATGGAGATGACATCGGTGTAGCCCTCCACCATGTAGACCTGGTCCATCTTCACTATTGCCTGCTTTGCTTGGAAGAGACCGTAGAGTTCGCGGCGCTTGCTATAGATGGAGGATTCGGGCGAGTTCTGGTACTTCACCGCCACTCCCTTGGTGGCGGCATCCAAAACACGACCACCGAAACCTGCCACCTTGCCTCCCACGGTGTGCCAGGGAAACATGACACGTCCCCAGAAACGGTCAACCACACTGCCATCCTCGCGCTTGATGGACAAACCTGTGCCTACAAGGAACTGTTCGCGATAACCCTCGCGGAGTGCTGCCCGGCTCATGGTGTCGCGCCCCTTGGGACAGAAACCCAACTGGAATTTCTCTATGATGTCGTCGCGAAATCCACGCTCGCGGAAATAGGCAAGACCAATGGCGCGACCATCCTGTGTGTTCATCATCTGTTCCTTGAACCACTTCAGCGCCCATTCGTTCAGGATGAACATACTCTCCCTCTCCGTCTGTGCTGCGCGCTCTTCGGCGGTCATCTCCTTCTCTTCCACCTGTATGCCATACTTCTTGGCCAGATAACGAAGGGCATCGGGATAGGACAATTGCTCGTGCTCCATGATGAAGCCGATGGGGTTGCCACCCTTGCCACAAGCAAAGCATTTGCAATAGTTCTTTGCAGGGGAGACCATGAACGACGGCGTGCGGTCGTCGTGGAAGGGACAGAGGCCCTTGTAGTTGGCTCCAGACCTCTTCAGTGTGACGAAATCCGATACCACATCCACTATCTGTGCAGCCTCTTTTATCTTGTCTGTAGTGATTCTGTCTATCATAGCGATACAAAGTTATGCATTTTTGCCGAAGAAAGGCACGATTGTGCGCAAGAATTGTTATCTTTGTGCAGATAATATAAAATACTGCGTTATGAAAAAGGAAATAGTAGAAAGATTCTTGAAATATGTTAGTTTCGATACCCAGTCGAGCGAGGAGGCCGAGGGTCGCTGCCCCAGCACAGAGAAACAGTTGCGTCTGGCTGAATATCTGGTGGAGGAACTGAAGGAGATAGGTATGCAGGAGGTGGAGATGGATGCTCATGGCTATGTCTTTGCCACTCTGCCAGCAAGCGAGGGTATGGAGCAGGTGCCTGTGGTGGGATTCATTGCTCACATGGACACTAGTCCCGACTGCTCGGGTGCCGATGTGAAGCCTCGCATCGTTGAGAACTACGACGGAAGCGACATTGTGCTGGACGAGGCGGAGGGCATTGTGACACGCGTTAGTCAGTTCCCCGAACTGCTCGAGCACAAGGGTGAGGACCTTATTGTTACAGATGGTCACACTCTTTTGGGAGCCGACGACAAGGCTGGTATAGCAGAGATAATGTCGGCAATGGCATATCTGCTGAAGCACCCCGAGGTGAAGCATGGCAAGGTGCGCGTGTGCTTCAATCCCGACGAGGAGATAGGTTGCGGTGCTCATCTTTTTGACGTGGAGAAGTTCGGTTGCCAGTGGGCATACACCATGGATGGAAGCGAGGTGGGCGAACTGGAGTATGAGAACTTCAATGCTGCCAGTGCCAAGATAACTGTGAATGGCATCAGTGTGCATCCCGGTTATGCGAAGGACAAGATGGTGAATGCGGCCCTGTTGGCAACGGAGTTTGCCCAGCAGATGCCAGAGAACGAGGTGCCCGAGCGTACCACAGGTTACGAAGGTTTCTTCCACCTGTACCAGATGCAGGGTGGGGTGGAGCAGGCCACACTGACCTACATAATCCGCGACCACAACACGCAGATGTTCCATATGCGCAAGCAGGTGATTCTGGATATGTGCGAGAGGATGAACGACAAGTACGGTCATGGCACTTTCCTGCCCGAGGTGAAGGACACCTATTATAATATGCACACACAGTTAGTAGACAAACCGCATATCATAGACATAGCCCTGCGTGCCATAGAAGAGGCTTGCGGTTTTGCCAAGGTAGTGCCCATCCGTGGTGGTACCGATGGCGCGCAACTTTCGTTCAAGGGGTTGCCCTGTCCTAATATCTTTGCCGGAGGCCTGAACTTTCACGGTCGACATGAGTTCCTCCCCATCCAAAGTATGGAGAAGGCAATGATGACGGTAGTGAATATTTGTAGGATAATTGCTGAATGTTGAACGGTTAATGCTTAACGATGAGCGGTGAGCGGAAGATTGAGAACTGAAACTGAAGGTATATAATATGAAAAAGATATTTTTGCTATTGGCCTTGTTATTGGTGTTTGTTGAGCCAGCAGAGGCAAAGAAAGACAAGACAACTCCCGAGCAGAAGGGCTTGCAGACGATAAATGTCGCCACCGCCAAGGCACATGTCGAGTTTTTGGCTTCTGACTGGTTGAAGGGTCGTGAGGCTGGTACGGAGTGGGGACACATAGCAGGCGAGTATCTTGTTTCTGTTCTCAAACTGATGGGTGCGACTCCTCTTATGGAGGATGGTTTCGTACAGCATTTCGATGCATATTCTGCCTATAACGATAAGACAAGGACTTACCATGTGGCACCAGCAAAGGTGAGGCAAATCAAAACGAATCCTCATCGTGTGGCACATATGCGCAATATCCTTGCTAAGATAGACGGCAAGAATCCCGACGAGATAGTGGTGATTGGTGCACACTACGACCATTTGGGTTACGATCCCATGCTTGCCGAGGATCAAATCTATAATGGCGCAGACGACAATGCATCGGGAGTGCAGGCTGTGCTCCAGATTCTGAAGGCCTTCCTCTCTACCGGCATGCAACCAGAGCACACGGTGATATTTGCCCTTTGGGACGGAGAGGAATGTGGATTGTGTGGTTCCAAGTACTTTGTCAATAACTTTGCCGACATCAAGAAGGTGAAGGGCTATATGAACTTCGACATGATAGGGCGCAACAACATGGAACATCGTCCCCAGCAACTAAAATACCTATATCTGGCAAAGGACTCGATATATGCCACATGGCTGAAGGAAGACATAGAGAAGTACTCGCTAGGCCTCGATCCCGATTTCCATCCATCGGACGATTTGAGTGGTGGTAGCGACCAGGTACCTTTCTTCAATGCCGGGGCATCTGTGGTGTGGTATCATACCGACGGACATGCTGACTACCACAAGCCTTCCGACCATGCCGAGCGTATCAACTGGGAGAAGATGGTGGACATCACCAAGGCTGCTTTTCTGTGCATGTGGAAGATGGCAAACAATCCTTTTTAGTCTGACACACACACACATACTTTTCTTGTTGCAATGATTTCGCGCTGCTATCTCGAGATAACCAACGTTTGCAATCTTGATTGCCTCTTCTGCCCAAAGACAAAGCGGAAGGGGCGTTCTTTGTCGATGGATGAGTTTGATAGGTTGACAGACAGTCTTCGTGGAGAGGTGAAGTTTTTGTACTTTCACTTGATGGGCGAACCATTGATGCATCGTCATCTCAAGGATTTTTTGGTGATGGCAAGGGAGAAGGGATTCGTACCTGTGTTGACAACTAATGGCACTCTAATAGACCGCAGAGGGGAGGAACTGCTCGAGAGTGGTTTGCACAAGATACAGATCTCTCTTCATTCTCACGAAGGCAATGGCAAGGAGCATCCGGAAGAATATGTGGGGCATATAATGCAGTATGCCCTAAGGGCTGCCCGGTTGGGGACGATTGTGGTGTTGAGATTGTGGAACCAAGGTGGTTTGGATTCTGCTAACGAATATCTGCAGAAACTGATGGAGCAGTATGTTCCCAGACCTTGGACAGAGCGCTATGATGGATGGAAACTGACGGAGAATATCTATCTGGAGTATGATGGTGTTTTTGAATGGCCAGATGCCGAACGTGAGGAATATGGAGCAGAAGAGGTGTTTTGTTATGCTTTGCGCAATCAAATAGGTGTCCTCGTGGATGGAACTGTAGTGCCTTGTTGTCTGGATCATGATGGTGATATTGCACTCGGCAATCTGTTTGAACAATCGTTGACGGAGATATTGGTGTCTTCCAGAGCAAAGGCATTGTACGAAGGATTCTCGCGTCATATAGCAACAGAACCCCTCTGCCGTCGTTGCGGTTATGCAACCGTGGCAAAGAGGTTCAGGAAAACGTAAATGTGAATACTTGTCGGATGTAAATGTGAAGGGTGAAATAGGAAAATTAAAGTTTTCAGTTTTCCTATTTCACCTTTCCGTTATTTAGATAAGTGTCATGCCAAGTTCCTTGCACTGCTTGCGCATATCGTCTGGCCAAATGCTTGATTGTGTCTCGCCAACATGGGCTTTGTGCAGAAGAATCATACAGAGACGGCTTTGACCTATACCTCCACCTATGCAAAGGGGCAGACTGCCTTCCAGAAGACGACGGTGGAAATAGAGTTCCTTGCGGTCGCTCTTGCCTTGGAGTTCTAACTGATGTAACAAAGCATCCTTGTCCACACGAATACCCATGGACGAGAGTTCGATGCTGCGCTCAAGGATGGGATACCATATAAGCAGGTCGCCATTCAAACCGATAAATCCGTCGCTGTTTGGTGTGCTCCAGTCGTCATAGTCTGGTGCACGATTATCGTGAGGTTCGCCGTTGGAAAGTTTACCGCCTATACCAATGATAAACACCGCGCCATATTTTTGGCAGATGAGGTCCTCGCGCTCCTTGGCAGTTTTATCTGGATACATCTGTGCCAGTTCCTCGCTATGAATGAAATGTATCTCCTCTGGCAGGAAGGGATGCAACTGTGGGTAGGTTTCGCAGATGTAGAATTCTGTGCGAAGGATGGTGCCATAGATTCGGCGCACTATTTGTTTGAGGAAGTCAACATTGCGTTGCTCTGCTGTCATGGTGCGCTCCCAGTCCCACTGGTCAACGTAGAGCGAGTGCAGATTGTCCAGCTCCTCATCGGCACGGATGGCATTCATGTCAGTTATGATGCCATAGCCGGGTTCAACCTGATATTCTGCCAAGGTAACTCGTTTCCACTTGGCCAGAGAGTGCACAACTTCTGCCATGGATTCGTTCATATCTTTGATGGGGAACGAAACGGGGCGCTCAATGCCATTGAGGTCGTCGTTAAGACCAAGACCACGAAGCACGAACAAGGGTGCCGTTACTCGGCGCAAACGAAGTTCCGTAGAGAAACTTCTCAGGAAGAAGTCCTTGATCTGTTTGATTGCCAACTCTGTCTGCTTCAGGTCGAGAGCTGCATGATAGTCCTTCGGTATTAGTAGATTGCTCATATATTTTTGTGTCAATTTGATGGCAAAGTTATAAAAAATAAATCTATAATGTGCCGTTGGGGTTAAGAAATATACCAATATAGCAGTAAAAATATCTCAGAGCGTGGAAAAATGATATTGTTGCGTAAGGTGCGCAGATATGTTAAATCTGTGGGTGTGTCTGTTAATTTAAATGTATAAATACGTAATTAGTTCTATTATATTAGTATCACATCGTTTCTTTTTCGTAACTTTGCCACGTGGTAGAAGGTATGCATAATTGGATTTTTATAAATTAATTTGCTTAATCGCTTACTTAGTCGTACCTTTGCACCGATTTTAACAGTGTAATATTATAAGAAAAATGAAGACAATGAAGTACATTTTGATGGCAGCTGCTACAGTTTTGGTTATGGGCAGTTGTGTTAGCAAGAAGGAACTTGTAGCTGCTCAGCAGAAGTTAGAAGAGTGCCAGGGTAAGAGTAAGTCTCTTGCCCAGAAGTATTACGAGGCTCAGCTCCAGTTGACAGAGTACAAGACAAAGACCGAGAATCTCCAGTCACAGATAGATGAGAAGAATGCTCAGCTCAAGGAGAAGACCGAGGCTATGAAGGTGATGCAGAAGACTCTCGACCAGAGTATCTATCAGGGAGGTGCAAACATCAGCAAGTTGGTGGACGAGATCAATGCAAGCAACAAGTACATCCAGCAGCTGGTGGAGGCAAAGAGCAAGAGTGACTCTTTGAACGTTGCCTTGACAAACAACCTGACTCGTAGCCTTTCTCGTGAGGAGCTGAAGGATGTTGATATTCAGGTGTTGAAGGGTGTTGTCTACATCTCTTTGAACGATAATATGCTCTATAAGAGTGGTTCTTATGAGATTAGCGCTAAGGCTGGCGAAACTCTTTCTAAGATTGCCAAGATTATCACCGACTATGACGACTATGAGGTTTTGGTAGAGGGTAATACCGACAATGTGCCCATCAGCCGCACCAATATCCGTAACAACTGGGACCTCTCTGCACTTCGCGCAAGTAGCGTTGTTCAGGAGTTGCAGAACAAGTATGGTGTTAACCCCAGCCGTTTGAGCGCTGCTGGTCGTGGCGAGTACAATACTGTTGCTGACAACGAAACCGCTGAGGGTCGTGCCAAGAACCGTCGCACACAGATTATCATCACTCCCAAGCTTGACCAGTTCCTGGAGTTGATCGACAAGGCTCCTGCTACAGAGGACGAGTCTGCTGCTTCAGCAGAATAATCCTATGTGGGACTTGTTTGAGGAAATTTACTTGGTTTGATTATGAAAAAGAATATCATACTATTTGCACTACCACTGATGATGCTTTGTGGGTGTGGTACGAATAATTCTGACAAAGATAATTCTGTGGGATATACACAGACAAATGATCAGGAGAATGTGTTGCACCGTTTGCCCGAGCTGTATGTTCAGGATACATTTAGACTTGGAGGCAATACCTATTCATGGGTGATAGACCGCAAGCCTTGTGATTCTTTGGATGTAGTGACAGACGAGATGGGTAATAAGTATGTAGACAATTTGCTTTCTGTTTCAGTAAAGAAGAATAGTCAGCCTCTCTTCTCGCGTACATTCAAAAAGAAGGATTTCAGACATCATCTGGATGCTGAATTTATGTCGCAAAGCATTCTTGACGGATGCCGTTTCCTGGAAGTGCATGAAGGTATGGTGACTTTCTCTCTGGCAGTAAGTTTTCCTGATAGTGATATGTCTCGTCCCTTTAAGTTGAACATCGGACCAGATGGAAGTTATATGATAGTGAAGGATGATGCTATGGAGGATGAATATAGTACAGATTCACTATCTGGTGATGGAGTATAATCCAAGACCTATATAGAAGAAAAAAGAGTGGCGCATGTAGGAGTCAAATCTCCTTGCATGCGCCACTTGTTTTATAAGGCATTGATTGCTTTCTGCAAGTTGTCAAGAAAATGTGCGGCATGTGCGCCGTCCATCTGTGTGTGATGGAATTGAAACGAAAGTGTCAGGGTTGTCTTGAACCAGTTTCGTTTGTATTTGCCCCATATGATAAACGGGTTATTGAATATGCCGCTATACATACCTACGGCTCCGTCTATTTCGTAATGTGCCAAGGCAGAAGTGCCAATTACCATGCTTTCCTCCGAAAGGTCGTGGTCAGTGCAAGTGTCGGCCACTTGTTTCGTAAGGCGCAGGTAATCGTTATTAAACTTGTCAAGTTCTTGGCTGAATTGTACATCGCATGAACTGACCTCACCCATACTGTTGGCAACTATGGTGTTTACGGCAATGCTCTCATATCGCATCAGTTTGTCCTTGACGGGGAGCATATAGAATTCCTTGATAGAGCTCGCCGCCTGGCCAATGCAGTAGCACATCAGCATGTTGAATTTCAGACTCTTCTTCCGGCTTATTTTCACGAGGTGTGTTACGTCCAGAGTCTTGAAGAAGGTTAGCATCGGCATGGGTGCCTTCATCCACATTTCAAAGGCATATGCGCGGGTTGTTTCTTTTGGATTGACTTCTTGCATTGTTTTTAGGTGGGTTCTATAAGTTAGTTTGTTCTATATACCTTTAGAGAACCATTTCGGGTAGGGCTTTCAATAGGGCAGAGTGGTTGGGGAAGACAATATCGGCACCTGCGTCGTAAAGCACTTTGTCGGGAAGTGGGCCGGTGTTTACCGCTATGGTGAAGATGCCTGCTGCCTTTGCAGATTGAACTCCTAAGGGCGCGTTCTCCACTACCATAGCTTCTTCGGCACTGATGCCGGCTTTCTCCAATCCCATCAGATAGGGTTCGGGATGAGGCTTGCCGTGCTTCACATCGAAGGCTGTTACCATCAGTTCTGCCTTGAAGATGCCAGGGAAATTCTTTTCCAGGCGTTCAAGCAGGCTCTTCTGTCCGCTTCCCGTCACGATGACGCGCTCAACGCCCATGCCCTTTACGGCTTGCAGCAGTTCAAGAGCACTCTCTATGGGTTCTACGTGGGGCAGGGTATTGAAGATGTCGCTCTTTACCTTATATATATATTCTTTCTCCTCGTCGGTAGCATCTCTTCCCCATTGTTCGCGGGCAAAGATGTCGATTGTACCTTCGCCGGTGCGTCCCTCGTTCATGTACACGTCCTCACGAGACATGATGAGGTTGTTCTCCTTCATGGCACGCACCCAAGCCTCGGCATGGTTCTTCATGCTGTCGAACAGCACACCATCCATGTCGAATAGAATGGCACGGACATTCTTTCTGCCCAATGACGCTACATTAAGAAAGGAAGAGCATTCCGCCCTCCCTTTCCCGTTAGTTATCGTTTCTGACATTTAATTGTCCAGTATTACAGGCGAGCCTTGATTGCTTCTGTCTCTGCCTCGTAGCCGGGCTTGCCGAGCAGAGCAAACATGTTCTTCTTATAAGCCTCTACACCGGGCTGGTCGAAGGGGTTAACCTCGAGCAACAGACCGCTGATACCACAACCGCGCTCGAACATATAGATGAGCTGGCCGATGTGATACTCGTCCAGACGAGTGATGCTCAACTTGATGTTGGGTACGCCGCCATCAACATGAGCCAACTTGGTGCCGAGTTCTGCCATCTTGTTAACCTCGTCTATGCGACGACCTGCCAGGAAGTTAAGAGCATCGAGGTTCTCCTCGTCAGAGGGAACTTCCAGACATGTGTTGGGCTCCTCTACGCTTACTACGGTTTCGAAGATGGTGCGCTCGCCGTCCTGAATCCACTGACCCATAGAGTGCAGGTCGGTAGTAAGGTCTACGCTTGCGGGGAAGATACCCTTGCCGTCCTTACCCTCGCTCTCGCCATAGAGCTGCTTCCACCATTCGCCAAGGTTGTGCAGCTTGGGCTGGTAGTTGGCAAGAATCTCAATCTTCTTGCCCTGCTGATACAAAGCATTGCGGATAGCGGCATATACGGCGGCGGGATTCTCCATGAAAGGAACCTCAGGAGCAGTCTGTGCTTCCATGTCCTGAGCACCCTTAACCAAAGCAGCGATGTCGAAACCAGCAACGGCAATGGGCAGAAGACCTACGGGAGTGAGCACGCTGAAACGGCCACCTACGTTGTCGGGGATGATGAATGACTTGTAACCCTCCTTGTCGGCGGTTACACGTGCGGCACCGCGCTTTGCATCGGTGATGGCCATGATAACCTTAGAGGCCTCGGCCTTGCCACGCTGCTGCTCGCAGAGAGTCTTCAGCAGACGGAAGGTGATGGCTGTCTCGGTGGTGGTACCGCTCTTGGAGATGTTGATTACACCGAAGCGAACGGTCTTCAAGTATGCGATAAGTTCAGAGAGGTAGTCCTCGCCGATGTTGTTACCAGCAAACAGGATGCGGGGATACTTGCTCTCCTGCAACCAACCGAAGGTGTTGCTCAATGCGTCGATTACCATACGGGCACCGAGGTATGAACCGCCGATACCTGCAACAACCACGGCGTCGCACTCCTGCTGGAGTGTCTTGGCTGCATCGTTAATCTCGGCGATAAACTCGGGAGTGATGCTGCTGGGCAGGTGCATCCAACCCAGGAAGTCGTTACCCTTGCAAGTGCCCTCCTCCAGTGCCTTCTGTGCGGCAGCTACGGGAGCCTCGAACTTTGCAATAGCGTCAGCACTCAGGAACTGTGCTGCTTTTGAAATATCAAGTGTTACCATTTTTATATATGTTTTTTAGTTAGTCTGATTTGAATATATTGAGGTGCCGGACACAATGTATTGTGTAGGCTTAAACACTGTATTGTCTTGCTTGAAACAATACATTGTCTAGCGTCTGTTATCTGAACGCCTCAGAGAGGAGTTTGATTTCTATGTTGGGACTGATACGCTCGTAGAGAATGTTGTAGACAGCATCCAGAATGGGCATGTTCACATGCAGATGCTTGTTGATGTCCTTCATACACTTGGTACCGAAGTAGCCCTCTGCTATCATTTCCATTTCCAATTGGGCGCTCTTCACGGAGTATCCCTTGCCAATCATGGTACCGAAGACACGGTTGCGCGAGAAGTTGGAGTAACCTGTTACCAGAAGGTCACCACAATACACGCTGTCTATGATGCTCCTGTCCAAGGGGAACACGGCCGTAAGCAGTCGTTGCATCTCCTGCAAGGCATTTGATATGAGTACGGCCTGGAAGTTGTCGCCATACTTAAGACCATGGCAGATGCCCGAGGCAATACTGTACACATTCTTCAGCACGCTGGCATATTCGATGCCGACAACGTCCTGTGAAACCTTGGTCTTCACATAGTGACTCTCTATGCACTTGGCAAAGGCATGTGCCTTCTTCAGGTCGGTACAACCGATAGTCAAATAGGTGAGTCTGTTCAATGCCACCTCCTCGGCATGACTGGGACCGCCAATGACGGCCAGGTTCTCGTCGGGTACATTGTACACCTGATGGAAGTACTCCGAGCAGATCAGGTTCTCCTCTGGCACGATACCCTTGATGGCTGTCACCAGGAACTTGTCGCTCAGACGCACCTTCAGTTTCTTCAAGTGGCCTTTCAGATAGGGCGAGGGTGTAACGAACACCAGTGTCTGGCAATTCTTCACCACCTCGTTGATGTCTGAAGAGAAGGTGATGCGGTTCACATCAAAGTGTACGCTGGTCAGGTATGCTGGATTGTGGCTCAGGCGCTTGAATTCCTCAATGCGGTCATCGCGGCGCAGATACCACCATATCCTTTCGTTTCTTTCCAGCAATATCTTGGCTATAGCTGTTGCCCAGCTGCCGCCTCCCATTACTGCTATTGTACCTATCATACTCATTCTCCCGTCTATATCGCGAGGGGCTATGTGTGTGCCCCTCGGGGTAAAACAATGCGTTACTTAGTCTCTTCGCTCGCCTGCTGGTTTGCAGGTGCACTCTTCTCTGGCTTCATCTGGGGGAAGAACAATACCTCCTGGATGAAGGGCTTTCCTGTCATGAGCATAACCAGGCGGTCAATGCCGATGCCGATACCGCTGGTGGGAGGCATACCGTACTGAAGAGCACGGAGGAAGTCCTGGTCGATGATCATTGCCTCGTCGTCGCCCTTGTCGGCCAAGCGCATCTGCTCGCGGAAGCGCTCTTCCTGGTCGATGGGGTCGTTCAACTCGGAGTATGCATTTGCCAGCTCCTTACCGTTTACCATCAGCTCAAAGCGCTCGGTCAGGCCGGGCTTGGTGCGATGCTTCTTGGTAAGAGGAGACATCTCGATGGGATAATCGGTGATGAAGGTAGGCTGGATGAAAGTGCCCTCGCAGGTCTCGCCGAAGATTTCATCTATCAGTTTGCCCTTACCCATAGTGGAGTCTACCTCCACGCCGCACTTCTTTGCCACCTCGCGCATCTCGTCCTCGCTCATACCCTCCAGGTCATAACCGGTCTTCTCCTTGATGGCCTCAAGGATAGGCAGGCGGCGGAAGGGAGCTTTGAAAGAGATGACCTTGCCGTCAATCTCTGTTTCAGGCTTGCCGTTTACGGCTATACAGATGCGTTCGAGAACCTTCTCGGTGAATGACATCATCCAGTTGTAGTCCTTGTACTGAACGTAAAGCTCCATACATGTGAACTCGGGGTTGTGGTTCTTGTCCATACCCTCGTTGCGGAAGTTCTTGCCAATTTCATATACACCCTCGAAACCGCCCACGATGAGACGCTTCAGGTACAGCTCTGTGGCAATACGGCAATAGAGGTCGATGTCTAGGCTGTTGTGGTGTGTGATGAATGGGCGTGCGCTTGCACCACCGGCAATGCTCTGCAGGATGGGGGTCTCCACCTCGGTATAACCAGCCTCGTCCAGACACTGGCGCAAGGTGCTGATAACCTTAGTGCGCTTCAGGAAGGTCTCCTTGACACCCTCGTTCACGATGAGGTCAACATAGCGCTGACGGAAACGCAATTCGGGATCGGAGAATGCGTCAAACACATTACCCTCGGAGTCGGTCTTCACCACGGGAAGGGGGCGAAGGCTCTTTGCCAGGATGGTAAGTTCCATGCAGTGGATGCTTATCTCGCCGGTCTTTGTGCGGAAGACATAACCCTTCACGCCGATGAAGTCGCCAAGGTCGAGCAACTTCTTGAACACGGTGTTGTACATCGTTGTGTCCTCGGCATTGGGACAAAGTGCATCGCGAGTAATGTATACCTGGATGCGGCCCTTGCTGTCCATCAGTTCCACGAAGCTTGCCTTGCCCATAATGCGTCGGCTCATCATACGACCAGCCACGCATACCATTCGGCTGTTCTCGGGAGTGGCAGGTGTGGGAACTTCCTCGCCCTGCTCGTTGGTCATTGTGGGCAGGTCAACAAACTCTGCCTTGATATCTGTAGAGAAAGCATCTGTGGGATATTCTGCTGCGGGGTAGGGGTCAATGCCCAAATCACGCATTTGCTGTAGATTGCCACGACGGACAATTTCCTGTTCAGTCAATTCTTGTACGCTCATATTTCGTTTTTTATTATATTACAATGCTATTACATTTGCGCACAAAGATACAAAAAATAGTCCAATTAGGTGGTCGAATCGTTAAATAATATTATCTTTGTGTGGGTTTTCAATAAATCGTATTATAAAATATGAAATTCAAGAATGCAACTTTGGCCCTAATGATGGCCATTTCGTCAGTATCTGCTAATGCACAACTGGCAATGAACGAAGAGTATCAGGATGGTTACGATTACTCTTTGCAAGAATACCTTACCACTAAGATTACTCAGTCTAAATCTCAGACATCTAGTGCCGCTCCAGCCAAGGAAAAGAAATGGAAAGTGGCAGATTATGTTACCGTACCCAAGTTTGGCGGATATATTGTTTCTACCTATAAATACGATAGTCAGGAGGGTAAGAATGGTGGCGATGGTTTTGGACTTCGTTATCTTCGCTTGTATCTTGATGGTAAGGTGTTCAACGATTTCAGTTATCGTGTGCAGATGAATATTTCGGGTGAACCAGGTACCAAGAATGGTGCACGCGTTATTGATGCTTTCGTAGCATGGCAGAAATGGAAGGCTTTGGGAATAAAGATGGGTGAATTCAAGCGTTGTTTCACTTTCGAGAATCCTATGAATCCCTGGGATATCTGTTCTGGTGATTATACTCAGTTGACAAAGCACTTTGCCGGCATGAATGGCGATTTCTATAAGAATGGAACCAATAGCGGTGGTCGCGATTTGGGTATTCAGTTTTATGGTGATGCCTTCAAGGTAGGTGATACCAAACACTACCTTTTGCATTATCAGGCAGGTATCTACAATGGACAGGGTATCAACACTGCCGATAAGGACAAGGAAAAGGACTATATTGGTACCATTCAGCTTCAGCCAGTAAAAGGATTGTATCTTGGTGTGTTTGGATGGAGCGGTTCTTTCAATGATGGAACGCAGAGCAACTATTTTAAGCGTTGGGCGGCAGGTGTCAGCTATGAGGGTCTTTTCTCAGCGCGTGCCGAGTATGCTCGTAATATCTATGCCAATGGTGCCAATACCAATGGCCTTGGTCTGAAGTCCGATGCATGGTATGTGCGTGTAGGTGTTCCTGTATGGCGTTGGCTTAAGGTAAATATGGGTTATGATGCCTATCGTAAGGATATGTCCACTTGGACCTCATTAAATTCTATTTACACTTTGGGTCTTCAGTCTCGTCCTCATAAGAATCTTCAGTTCCAACTCCAATGGAACTATTGTCACAACAATTCACTCTCTTCAAGTGTAGACAAGGACTATCACCAACTTTGGGCACAGGCATACATCAGATTCTGAGTACTAAACCTTAAATACAAGTCATTATGTTAGAACCTTTATATCTCATTGGACTCTTGGTTGCTTTATACATACTGCTGATGTTTTTTCTGCTTAGTCGTTATCGCCGATGTCCGGCAGATAAGATATTGGTAGTATGGGGGCCAGTATCAGAAGGAGATGCTCCAGCAAAGTGCCTCAATGGAGGTGGCTCTTTTGTATGGCCGTTTATACAAAAATACACGTATTTGTCCTTGACTCCTATCTGTCTTAACGCAGAACTCCGAGATGCTATGTCAGGCGATGCCATGCATGTGAATGCTTCAGCCAGAATGTCTGTTGCTATCAGTACGGATTCAGAACTAATGATTAATGCTGCCCAACATCTGTTGAGCGCATCAGAGGAACGCATCCAATCGTTAGCACAAGACATTCTTCTTACTCAGTTGAGAAGACTTATTGCCGTAACAGGTATGGAAGGTTTCAATTCCTTCAGAAATAAGTTTTTGGATACCCTTCAAGAGAATACAGAAACAGAATTGAATAAATTAGGCCTGCATATCGTTAGCATTGATTTGACGCAAGTTAACATCAAACGCTAAATGTAAATAGCATTGAAAGCTAATAAATATATTGAACGAGCGGAATCGTACCTTATGAGGCAGATTCCGCTCGTTATATTTAATTGGTAGACCAGATTATTTGTGTGCTTGACTCAGTAGGTAATAGTCCAGAATGGTCATTGCTGCCATTGCCTCTACCACTGGGACAGCACGGGGGAGTACACATGCATCGTGGCGACCGCGTGCTTTGAGAATGGTGGCTTCTCCGTCTTCGGTCACGGTGGGTTGTTCCATCAATACTGTTGCCACGGGTTTGAATGCCACACGGAAATATATATCCTGACCGTTGGATATACCGCCTTGTATGCCACCGCTACGGTTTGTCTCGGTGGTGATACCACCTTGTCCATCAGGGATGAAAATGTCGTTCTGCTGACTGCCCCTTAGTTCCATGCCAGAGAATCCCATGCCATACTCAAAACCTTTTACGGCATTTATGCTGAGCATGGCACTGCCCAGCGCGGCATGCAGTTTTCCAAAGCATGGTTCGCCAAGTCCCACTGGGCAACCTTTTATCACACAAGTAATGATGCCACCAATGGTGTCTCCCTTTCCCTTTACCTCCATTATGAGGTCTGCCATACGTTGTGCTGTTTTAGGGTCAGGACAACGGACGGCATTTTCCTCTATGCGCCCGAGGTCATAGTCCTTGTATGTACCAGGCAAGGCAATGTCGCCCACCTGCGATGTATAGGCGCATACGCTGATGCCCAACTGACGCAAGGCCAGCATAGCAAAGGCTCCGCCCACGACACGGCTTATTGTTTCGCGTGCTGAGGAACGTCCGCCGCCTCTATGGTCGCGAATGCCATACTTTGAGGTATAAGTGTAGTCGGCATGGGAGGGACGGAATAGGTGTCGCATATTCTCGTAATCGGAACTATGCTGATTGGTATTCCTTACCATAAAGCCTATGGGGCAACCAGTGGTGCGACCTTCAAAGACTCCGCTGAGGATTTCCACACGGTCTTCCTCCTTGCGTGCTGTGGTGAGACGACTTTGTCCGGGACGACGGCGTGCCAGTTCGCCCTGGATAAAGTCCATGTCCACGGCAATGCCGGCAGGCATGCCGTCAATTACTCCTCCTACGGCCTCACCATGGCTCTCACCAAAGGTGGTAAGACGGAAAATATTACCGAATGTATTCACTTGTGAAAACGGAAATATGCGAGTAAGCGAGAGCAGAAACAAATTGATTTGATTCTGCCGAGCGTGAGCAGGTTCAAGACGATTTAGTCGGATTAAATGTGAAAACGGAAAACTGAAACTGTTTTCTGTACTCTGTCCTCTTCTTAATTGCAGCAGCATCCCCCTTCACCGCAGGAACCGCCACAATCGCCGCCGCAACCGCCACAGCCTCCGCAACCGCCCTGGCTATTGAGGTAATCCTGGATTTCCTGATTGGTGGCAAGGCGATTTTCTACAACGCTACCTTCGAAGGTCAACTCTTTGCCAGCCAAGGGATGGTTGAGGTCAACGACAACAGTCTTTTCCTTGATTTCGGCAATTGTGCCATTGAAACGCTCGCCATCAGCATTCATCAGGGGTACTACAGCACCTTCGTAGATGTGCTCGGTGTCCAACTTTCCTTCGATGAAGAAGGCCTCCAGGGGTACTTCTTGTACACCTTCGGGAATGTAGGGACCATATGCTTCATCCTCGCTGAGGACGATTTTGAAATTCTCACCAGCCTGAAGAGGGTGCAAATGATTCTCGAGAGCTTCAAGAACCATGCCCATGCCACTGATGAACTGGAATGGAATGTCGGGACGGGTTTCCTCAATCATTTCCACTTTCTTCTCTTCGCCCATAGGAGCATAAAGCTTGTACTGGACGGTAATATAACGATTTTCCATTTTGTGTTTGATATTTAAAGAGTGTATATTCTTTTGCAAATATACAAAAATATCCTTGATTCCCCTTTGCTATCCTTATTAAAAGGAGAATACAAGTTCTTTTTCCATTAAAAAGCCCATCGCAAACACTATATGTTACTCTAAAATCATTATCTTTGTGCCTTGATGAAGTACATTTTAGCAATATCGGTTTTCCTGATAGCTACCGTTTGTGGGGCAAAGGTGCCTTCTCCAAAGAAGAATCAGGACAAAGAGGTGAAAAGTAACGTAGTTCCCAAACGAGAGTTTCGCGGTGCATGGATACAATGTGTCAACAACCAGTGGACTGGTATCGGCAGAGAGAAAATGCAGAAAACGCTTGTGACACAATTGGACGAACTAAAACGTTGCGGTATCAATGCCATTATGTTTCAGGTTCGTGCCGAGGCCGATGCCTTGTATGAGAGCAAGTACGAGCCATGGAGCAGATACCTTACCGCCGAACAGGGACGCGCACCCGAACCTTATTGGGATCCTTTGGCGTGGATGGTAGAGGAATGTCACCGTCGTGGCATGGAGTGCCATGCGTGGATAAATCCTTTTAGAGCCAAGACCAAAGGTACCAAGGCTTTAGCGGCCAGTCACCCTTATTTCAAACATCCCGAAAGATTTTTCCACTACGATGGTCTGATGCTCTTTGATCCCGGGCAACCAGAGAATTGGGACTACATATGTGAGGTGTCTATGGATATCGTTCGTCGCTATGATGTAGATGGACTGCATATCGACGACTATTTCTATCCCTATCCTGTCAGTGGTGTTAAAATTCCCGATGATGCCACGTATCAAAAGTATGGCGATGGCATGTCGTTAGAAGACTGGCGTCGTGACAATGTTAATCGTTTTATCAAGAAACTCAACGAATCCGTCAAGAGCGTTAAGCCATGGTGCAAATTTGGTGTCAGTCCTTTCGGCATTTATCGCAACAAGAAGAACGATCCTTATGGTTCCGAGACCAATGGTTTGCAGAACTATGACGACCTTTATGCTGATGTTCTGGAATGGGTGCGTAAAGGTTGGGTAGACTATAACATTCCTCAGATATATTGGCAGATAGGACACACTGCTGCCGATTATGATACTCTCATCCGATGGTGGAGCGAGAATGCTGGAGGACGTCATCTTTATATTGGTCAGGATGTGGAGCGTACCGTAAAATATAGCGACCTCAACAATCCCAACGAGCATCAGATGCGTGCCAAGTACGAACTTCAACGCTCTCTGCCTGGTGTGGAAGGCAGTTGTCAATGGTATGCCAAGGCTGTGGTAGACAATCCTGGTAATTATGGCACCATGCTCAAGGAAACATTTCACAAATATCCTGCTCTTGCACCATTGATGCCATGGATTGATGCCAAGGCTCCCAAGGCTGTGCGCCGTCCAGCAGTTATTGCCACCAAGGATGGTCCCACTCTGTTCTGGACAGCTCCCAAGGCCAAAAAGCAAATGGACAAGGCTGCATGGTATGCTATATATCGTTTCAAGAAGGGAGAGAAGATAGATTTGACAAACCCTGCCAATCTTGTTGCAACAACCAGAAATACTTTTTACAACCTTCCTTCCGATGCTCTTGGTCATGTTTATGTTATTACAGCTCTTGACCACATGCAGAATGAGAGCAAGGGAAAGAAAATCAAATTATGATTCTCCTTGATCGTTAATCGCTCACCGCTCACCGCTCATCCGCTCACCGCTCATCCGCTCACCGCTCATCCGCTCACCCGCTCACCGCTCACCGCTCACCGTTAAATAAAGAACTATGGAATGCATTGAAATCAAAGGAGCTAAGGTTAACAACCTGAAGAACATAGACGTGGAGATACCGCGCGACAAACTTATTGTCGTGACAGGTGTTTCCGGTTCTGGCAAATCTAGCCTTGCCTTCGATACTCTTTATGCCGAAGGCCAGCGACGCTATGTAGAGAGCTTGTCCAGTTATGCTCGTCAGTTCCTAGGTCGTATGGTAAAGCCAGAGTGCGATTATATCAAAGGCATTCCCCCAGCTATAGCTATAGAGCAGAAGGTTACCAGTCGCAATCCCCGTTCCACGGTAGGCACCAGCACAGAGATATACGAATATATGCGTATGCTCTTTGCCAGAGTGGGACATACATATAGTCCCGTGAGCGGAGACGAGGTAAAGAAGCACGGAGTGGAAGATGTCGTGCGTTGCGTGATGTCCTATACTCCTGGAACGAGGTTCGTGGTGCTTGCCCCTTTGCAATTATGTGAGGAAAAGGGAACAGCAACAATGCAGGAATGCTTGAAAAAGTATCATCAGCAAGGTTTTGTACGTATTGAGGTTGGAGGTCAGATTACCACTATCGAAGAGTTCATGGCCCCCTCCAACCTTCCGCTAAAGGATGAGGCAAGTGAAATTTATCTTGTCATAGACCGTTTGTCTGTTCGCGACGACAATGACTCCATATCCAGATTGACGGATAGTGTAGAAACCGCCTTCTATGAGGGTGGGGGAGAGATGATGCTACGCTTCCTCCCTGCTGGCATCTTGCATACTTTCAATTCGCGCTTCGAGGCAGATGGTTTCGTTTTTCAAGAACCCACCGATCAACTCTTTGCCTTTAACTCTCCCATAGGAGCATGCCCCGAATGCGAGGGCTTCGGCAAGATAATGGGTATAGACGAGAAACTTGTCATCCCCAACTCGGCACTATCTCTTTATGAAGGTTGTGTGCAATGCTGGCGTGGCGAGAAGATGAGCGAATGGAAGACATGGTTCATTCGTTTTAATTCCGAACGTGGTTTCCCTATACACAAACCCTACTACGAACTCACTCAGGCCGAGAAGGACTGGCTCTGGCATGGTAAACCTAGTGATAAGATGGCCTCGGAATGGACGCTTACTCCAGAGGAAAAGGAGTGGGGACTGATATCTATAGATGCCTTTTTTGATATGCTCAAGGCCGGTCAGTACAAGATACAGAACCGTGTCATGCTTTCGCGTTATCGTGGTAAGACCACTTGCCCCAAGTGTTGGGGACATCGCCTTAAGCCCGAGGCAAACTATGTGCGTGTGGCAGGCAAAACAATAACAGAACTTGTTGACTGGCCTATTTCAAAACTCTCCAAGTGGTTTGATGAGGACATCCAGCTCTCTCTCTCGGAGAGCGAACAAAAGATTGCTGCCCGCCTTTTGGTAGAGATTCGTTCGCGCTTGCGATTCCTTATTGATGTTGGTTTGCCTTACCTCACTCTTAATCGTTTGTCCAATTCACTGTCTGGTGGTGAATCACAACGTATCAATCTTGCCACCTCGCTCGGTTCTGCCTTAGTTGGAAGTCTGTATATCCTCGACGAACCATCCATAGGTTTGCATTCTCGCGACACAGCTCGTCTTATCAATGTGCTTCAGCAACTCCGCGACCTTGGTAATACAGTCATTGTTGTTGAGCACGACGAGGACATTATGCGAGCAGCCGATTGGATTATAGACGTAGGCCCCGAGGCAGGGCGCCTGGGGGGACGGATAGTCTATAACGGCCAAGTGAAAACGGAAAACTTGACGAACGGAAAACTGAAAACTGAAAACGGAAAACTATCCACCCCCTCCCCCCTTCGGGGTACTCCCCCTGTCTTAGGGGTAGAGTCAGTTACAACAGGACATACCGCGCCAGCAGACTGTCCCCCAGAGACAGGGTGGACGAGCGAAGCGGAGGGGGTGGATAAAACCGTTCACCGCTCACCGCTCACCGCTCTAAAATCCCACACCCTCGACTTCCTCTCAGGCAAAGACACCATAACTGTGCCAGATGGTCGCCGCAGGTGGAATAGATATATAGAGGTATGCGGAGCACGAGCCAACAACCTCAAAGGCATAGATGTGCGTTTCCCCTTGAATGTAATGACATGTGTCACTGGTGTTTCTGGTTCTGGCAAGTCCAGCCTTGTGCGTGATATATTGTTCAACGCCTTGAAGCGCCAATTGGACGAGGTAGGTGACCGCCCTGGTGAGTTTGCCTCACTTCAAGGTGACGTTTCTGCCATACATGCTGTGGAGTTCGTTGATCAGAATCCCATAGGTAAGAGTTCTCGTTCCAATCCAGTTACCTATGTCAAGGCATGGGACGAGATTCGTAAACTCTTTGCTCAACAAGCTTTGTCCCAACAGATGGGCTTCACCGCAGCATATTTTAGTTTCAATGCTTCTGGTGGTCGGTGCGAGGAATGCAATGGCGATGGAACAGTCACCGTGGAGATGCAATTTATGGCAGACCTTATCCTTGAGTGCGAGTCGTGCCACGGCAAGCGTTTCAAGCAGGAGATACTCGAAGTCCGTTTCCATGAAAAGAATGTTTACGACATCCTTGATATGACCATTAATCAAGCTATAGAGTTCTTCTCGGAATGGAAGGAAAAGAAGATTGTAAAACTACTCAAACCACTTCAGGATGTAGGTTTAGGCTACATCAAACTGGGACAATCCAGTAGCACCCTCTCTGGTGGTGAGAATCAGCGTGTCAAGTTGGCGTACTATCTTGGTATGGACAAGCATGCTCCCACGATGTTTATCTTCGACGAACCCACTACAGGTTTGCATTTCCACGACATCAAGAAACTCCTCACGGCCTTTGATGCTCTCATCGCAAAAGGCCATACGTTGGTCATCATCGAGCACAACATGGATGTCATCAAATGTGCCGACCACATCATAGATATCGGCCCCGAAGGTGGAGAAAAGGGTGGAAACCTTGTTGCTTGTGGCACCCCAGAAGAAGTGGCACTATGCAAACAAAGCTACACCGCCCGCTTCCTGAAGGAGAAGTTGGGATAGAAGCATCCTCTTTTTTATAGACAAAACAAAATCTGCTGACCTAACCGAGAATGGGACGGTCTGCGGATTGATTTACAAGCGAACTGAAAGTACGTTCGATTTTGTTAAGATATTTTGTCAAATAAATGATAATCATTCAGGCTTATTCTAGGCCATGTGCTTACTGTTTCTAATCCAGATTCCGATTGTTTGATGTGCTTTTACATCTCGTTTTTATGCTATTGTCTTACTGAAATGGGTATATTTTATGGCTAAAATACGTAAATGCCCCATTTATCAGCTATGTTGTATATGAATAGCAGTAGTACTGACTTTGCAAAGACAGTATATTGACTTGAGCAAGTCACCGCGATGCTATGGGTAAGTCAATATATTGATCAGTGTTTCTTTACTTTTAGGGCTTCCTGAGAAACGAATATTGGTGTGTGAATAAGATGTTGGTTGTAAATATGTAATTCTCAAGCAGCATTTTGTCATGTTTTTGGATTAAGAAGGGATGACCCGGCCCGAAGGGGCTGAAGTCAAAAGTGAAAACAAACATCCGCAACACCTCGCCATTGAGATGCTGCGGATTGTTATATCAATGTCGCCAAAAGCGAAAACGCTAATCGCTCCTTACTTAACCATCAACTTTCCATTCTGGATATAGATACCCTTCTGTGCCTTCTGCACACGGCGACCAGAGAGGTCGTAAACGGCAGTTTTCACATTTGCGTTTTCCGTTTTCACCTCGTCGATGCCTGTCTCATCGCCAAAGTCAAATACCAGTCTGCGGCTCAACTGCTCCACGCTTGAATCTACCTCGTCATCGAAGATACCAAGGTCGCCATTGCTGATGGGCAGGTAGGCCTTGTTTGCATTGTTGAGGAACTTGCCATCGGTGATAAGAGCGCGGTACATAGCCACATCGCCATCGGGTGCAGAGAGGACATAGTAGGTGGTATTTGCCTCGGCGGTAACATAGGTGTTAGTGGCTGAACCCAGCAAGAGGTTCTTCTCAATAGTAGCAGGAGTTTTATCGCTTTCTGTAAAGGTATATGTACCCTGGTCAGCCACAATAATAACACCTGTATTAGTAGGAAGCACACCTTCTACACGCTCCATTTTAAGACGGCTATCTACCACCTCTGTGGCAACATAGGCCTCTACGCCCTCAGGAATCTCGGCATTGTAGTCGAGGTACAGAGTGGCATAGCCCACGGAAGAGACGGTTAGTTGATATTCCTTGGGAAGAGCAACAATATTTCCAAAACCGCTCCAAGGTTCTGTATTTTTATAGCTCTCAATAGAACCTGCAGGAACATGAAGGGTGGCATTCTCATAATCAGATGAGATAAAAGCATCGCTCTTCGTAGAAGGCACATTCTCGGCATAGCAATAGACATCCTGCAAATTAATGCAATTATAGAAAGCCCACTTCCCTAAGCTCGTCACACTATTAGGAATAGTCACCGAAGTCAAACCATAGCAATAAGCAAAAGCAGCATACTCTATGCTCTCCACACTATTAGGTATAGTCACCGAGGTCAAAACAGAGCAATAAGCGAAAGCAAACGGCCCTATGCTCGTCACACTATTAGGAATTACAGTTGTCTGACAACCATGAAGTAGGGTATTAGAAGATGTTTCAATGATTGCATTACATCCTTCTCTACTATCATATTTTGAGTTATTCGCATCAACTTTCATCTCTGTCAAACCTGAGCAATGACCGAAAGCACTCTTCCCTATGCTCGTCACACTATTAGGAATAGTCACCGAAGTCAAACCAGAGCAGTTATAGTATTTGCAACCAGTTATTACTCATTATTTTGCAAGTAATAAGTCAGAAATATGGGCATAACCTTTAAGGGTGCATTCTAAAAGGTGAAGATTTAACCTTTTTATTATTTCTTAACACTCAAAGAACGGTGGTAGAGGGTGTTTTTCCTATTTTCGCTGCTTTTTTATGGTTTGATGTTTCCATCTTTCCACATTGCTTGACTCTTTCGCACAAGCTACTGCAAAGGTACGACAAATTCCAATAAAGACGAGGGAGCAACAATCCAAATCTATTATTTTGAGGGAGTGAAATCTGCCGTTTGCCCAATTTCTCTCTGTTGAAAATAATTGCCATCTGAAAATAAGAAAACAGCACTAATAATAGAGCCTTATACAAAGGGGTATTATCAGTGCTGTTTTTGTTCTATTATTTCGTCAGTCGTTTATCTCCGTTGCCGGATGCAGTTTCAAGCCAAGCCGATGAATAGGAAAAGATTTTGGAGCAGTTTACTCTCCAACGGAGGAAGAAAGCTCGTGCAAATGAGAGCAGAGCCAAGTTAACTTGAGCTATGCCGAGTGCAGCCGAGTTTCTGTAAACTGCTCCAAACGGCTTGACTTTTTTTTATTTCCAATGAGGTTTGGCTACCTTTGCATCCGAAAATGAGATAAATGACTTGACAGTAATATTTGCCATTTCGGTAGGTCAATGTTACAATGTGATAATTTTGATTGTATTGTACCAATGGTTTGATTAATAACCAAAAAGTCCGTACCAACCAGCTCCTGTTGTTGTACAAGAAAGTGTAACTCTTGATTCTTCATCCCAATTAGAACGCCACAATGTCGCATTTTGCAGGTATATAACTGTTCCATCATTAAAGTCTCCGCTACATATTGTAGAGCAATAACTATTTATAATATTCAATCTTTTACTCGTATAGCAGTACCATGTATCATAGGTTGATGAAGACTCAAATGTCAATATCTCAGATGATAGTCCACAACTATGCATTTTGCAATTATAAATGGTCGCATCTTTTACATTTATTCCCGAGAAAGGTGTACGATTCTCTCCAAAATCACAGTTTGAAACATTTAAGACATCGCATTCTCCTGATATTGAATTCAATGATTCACAAGATATGGAGACTTTATTAAAATTCTCAAATCCAATATGCTCTGTTGCACAATTAGTTAAATTTATTTCAGTAAAATTGTCATTTCCTCGAACAAATACTTCTCTGATTTTGTTGCTATCTATATTAAAACTTGTTAGATTTGAAAAATCATCAAAATCAACCTGAGCATAACCTGTTAGATTGTTATTTGATAAATTTATAGAGGTAACACAACCCAATTCATTTGTTTTTATACCGTACCATTCATTTAGAGGTTTTTCTGAGCACCAATTTTTTTGGTTTATCCAAGAGTCTCCATTAGTTGATTTATACAACTCAATCAAGCGTTCTCGTTCTATTGACATTTGGGTTTCAAAATTTCTTATATTCTCAGAATACATTATATTGCCAGACAAATTATCTTTAAAATATGCCCGATAATAATAGGTAGTTTTTTCTTTTAAGCCAGCGAGTGTGATTTCAACTGGTAGGTCTATAGTAATAGAAGTTATCAATCCATTGGTAAGAGTGTGTTTTTGTATAGCGTCATTAATAGTAGGTGTTTTTGATTCAGAATAGCAAATACCATAATCAAAATCGAAATTTCCCTCATTGGCATCTACTCTTAAATAACCATCAATATTACAATATGCAGTGTTTCCACGTACATAATTATCTCCCGTTGTTATACCAATATAGTATGTTGGTGCTTGTTTGTTTATATTCGATTCTTTGTTTTTTATAGCTTCAGATATTTGCTTGAATTTATTATATTTATCATCTAAATAATCAACTAATTCAATGGCATTTAACCCATCCGTTTCTCGTAAAAAATCAACCATATCCAAGAATTTATTCCAGTGTTTAGAATATGCATTATCAGTTAAAAGGAAACTTGTGAATTGACAAACCTTTTCTCGAACTTTATTATTGACACTATTTGTGATTTCTTTTTTAGTCCACTCATACAAATCGCCTAAACTTCTAGTTTTAGATTGTTCTGATGAATATGTATACGTATAATCAGTATATATTTGTTCATCTATTATGGCAAAATAATCAATTCGATAGCAATCGTTATTCAGACTATCCATGCTATATAGAAGACGAATGTTAACATCTTCTGACTCAAACAAAATAGGTAGTCCTTTTTCATTAAATATAACTGATAAAAAATATTTATCTTCAAAAACTCCGAGCAATTCTGTTATATACTCTTCATTGTTGTTTATGCATATATATGCACCTTCATCTTCTATAAGAGCACTATTATAGTATCCATCTATATTAGACACAAAAGCAATATTCTCAATTTTTTCATTAAGATGATTATCATCACCAAATAAATCGTCTAAATTATCACAACTGGCAAACATCATTATTGATAACAAGGACACTGTTAATAAATTTAAATTCTTCATTTTGTTTGTTATTTATATATTATTTCAGATTTTCATTTACAAAGAAGCGTGGAACTGCAAGCCACACTCTTACTTGAAGGTCGTAGGAAACCATAGATGCAGATGTAACAATAGCAGCCCACGCTAACGCGTGAGAACCACTATGCAATCCTTGCATCTAATTGAAAAATTCCTACGTTTTCAAGTACAAGATAAGCATAACGCTTCTTCTTTTTCTCATATGTCCTGGATAGAGTTGCCTTAATCCAACTGTAAAATTACAAAAAAGTCGTAATAACAGGCATTCTATAAGCGAATTATTACGCTTTAGTATATGTTTTAGTATGCAAATAGGGTACAAGCAAGGGATTATAACAATAAAAAGCGACCCGCCAGCAGTTCTACGGGATGCTAACGGGTTCTGTTATCATTGACTCGGCACAAACCGATGATCATCATATTTGGAATGCTCTTTTATTACTGTATGCTAGCGGCATAGCCACCATTGCGTACCATCTTGATTTTCACCTTGTCGCCCTTGCGTACCTGACGTGTGGACTTGGTGTAGTGCATGGCTTGACGGTCGGCATTGATGCCATCCTCGAAAGAGGTGAGGGTGAAGGTCTGACCGTCGGGGAGGAAGTCGAGGGTGACTTCGAGTTCGAGAGGTTGCTTGCGCTCGGCAGTGATGCCACCGAGGAACCACTTCTGAGCATTGCGCTTTGCTACAATGAGGTGGTCGCCCAGTTGGGCAGAGAGCACGCGTGTGTCGTCCCACAATACGGGTACTGAGGAGATGAAGCGTGTGCAATCATCGTTGCGATAATATAGCGAGGGATTGTCTGCCAACATATGCAACCCCGACTCGAAGACCACGAACAGCGCCAACTGATAGGCACGTGTGCCGATGGAGGCAGAGTTGGGGCGACGTGCAGAGTAGTTGTCGGGCTGCATACTGAGCATGGCACCAGGGGTGTATTCCATAGGACCAACAGCATTGCGGATGAAGGGCAGATAGATGCTGTTTTCGGGACGGCAGTTGCCCATCTGCTCCATACCAGTAACACCCTCGTAAGAGAGGAGGTTGGGGTACATGTATTCGAGACCAGAGGGCTTGAAGGCACCGTGGAAGTTGACAAAGATATGGTGCTTGGCAGCCTCCTGTACGGTACGCTCGTAGAAGTTCACCATCCACTGGTCGCTACGGTCCATGAAGTCAATCTTCACACCCTTCACGCCCCATTCGGCAAACTTGGCAAAGAGACCGGGATTCTGCTCCACGCAACGCCATGTGAGCCAGAGCACCACGCCAACGCCCACCTTCTTGCCGTGAGCGAGGATTTCCATCAGGTCGCAATCGGGATTGGGTGTGTAGGGGTCCATATTGTCCTTTGCCCAACCCTCGTCCATGACGATGTACTTGATGCCATATTTGGCGGCAAAGTCCATAAAGTATTTGTAGGTCTCTACATTCAGACCTGCGCGGAAGTTGATGTCCTCGCCATATGGCACGGCACCGTTCCACCACTCCCAGCTGGCTTGTCCTGGCTGAATCCAGGAGGTGTCGTCCAGACGGCTGTCCTGAGAAAGTCGGCATGTCATGGTGTTGGTGACGAGGTCGGCCTCGTTCTTGGAGATGACGAAATAGCGCCATGGGAAGTTGCGAGTGCCCTTGGTCAGTGCGATGTATGGTTTGCGAAGAAGTATCTCGGTGCTCTTGTCGTTACGAGGCTTTTCCACGGCAGGAACGCGAGGGAAGATGGATGAGAAACCATTTGCATCATTGCTACGGAAGAAGGCGCCAGGATAGTCTTGAAGGTCGGCTTCGCTCATGAGAATCTTTGTTCCACCAGGTGTGATGGCCAGGATGGGGTAGTGCACCATAGCTTGGTGGCTCTGCCATTGTGCGGCTTTGAGAAAGGTATATCGCTCCTCGTAGGAGGTCTGGTAGTGGTTGCTCTGCTGGAGCACGAGGTTGGTCTCATTGGGCAGGAACACGGTGATGTCCTCATCGTAGACCTGCACTTCGCCAGAAAACGATGTGACAAAACGATAGGCAACACCATCGTTGTAGGCGCGGAAAACAACAGAGTAACCACCCTTCATTTTGAGGGTAAGTTCGTTGTAATGGTTGGGAACCTCGGCATACTTAAGGCGAAGGAAGGGACGCTTCACTTCGTTCACGCTCTTGCGACTGGTGCTCTGCACCTTGGGTTGAGAACCCAGTACATTGCCCTCTATGTTCATGGACAGACGGCAATCGTCGAGGACAAGTTCGCCCTGACAGAATACATCGTAGGTGATGCCTTTGCTGGTCTCGATGTCAATCTTGATGTTGCCATCGGGAGATGATAGTTTGTGAATCTGCTGAGCCATGGCCGATGTGCATAGCAGGGTAATGAGGAGTAGGATAAAGGTCTTTTTCATAGTATTTTGTGGTTTGGTTTTAGGGAGTTCTGGATTTACTAGGCTATCTAGACTCTCTAGATTCTCTAGATTCTCTAGTCTATCTAGAATATCTAGTCTTTCTGGATTTCTTGGTGGGGCGCTCGCCGCTCATCCGCTCACCGTTCCTTTGACACTCTGTTGAGCTCGGTAACAAGTTCTGTCATGAGGGTGTGCCAGGGCAGGGAGGTGTCGGTGAGCTTTAGGGAGGCTATTTCGGCGAGTTTGTCTTCGAGAGGCTTTAGCACCTCTGGACGGTTGGCGAACTTTTGGCGCAGAATCTTTACCTTCTCGTAGGCCTCAATGCCGTCAATCATACGCTCGAAGCGCAGAGTGGAACGACCATAGGAGGCAATCTGGTAGGTGTCGCCCGATGCCAAAGAGCGGAAGCGAGAATCGTACTCGGGACGATGAGGCCAGGAGTTGTAGGCCCAACGGAGCTGTCCGTCGTAGTCCTTGGAGATGGCATGCCAGCTGAGCAGTTCTGACTCCCAGGGCTGGGAGTAGGTGAAGGAGTTGGGGAAGTAGGTGCTGCAACACACGTAGAAAGTGGTGGTGTAGCCCTTGGCACGGCGCTCGGCAATCTCCTCCTTTGTAAGGTACAGTTGGCGCTGAGCCACGCAACAGTCGCGTACATTGGGTATGCGACGATAAGATGCATGGTTGTCTGCCATAGCAAAGCCCAGTTCAGGTGCGTAGGTGTTGATAAGTTTTACAACAATCTCCATCTCCTCGGCAGAACGTTCGTCGGTGGCAATGCAGGTGATATTCAGCCAGCCCTTCTCTTTCAGATGGATGACAAAATCCTTGAGGAATGCACTCCACATTTCCTCATACTTCTTGGACTTGGGAGCGATGGAGGAACTCTTGAAGGCATTGTCTTTCTCCTCGTACCAATTGAGACGATTGTTCCAGGGGAGCATGGAATAGCAATTGATTTGCTTCTTCACGCCCAGCGACATCATCAGTTCCACATAGCGGTCGAAGACGGTGTAGTCGAAACTCCATGAGCCATCTTTGCGATGCGTCCAAATAATCATGTCCTCATAGTCGTCGAAGGTCTGTGAGCCCCATGGGTCGCGGTTCAGTGTGGTGGTGATGACCTTCTGTCCGGCACGAGCCAAGGGGAGCATCTGCGCTCTGAGAGCCTCGAAGTGCTCGTCGCTCCACATCTCCAGATTCTGCATGCGTGCCACGGCCGAGGGGTGCTGCCAGAGGTCGAGGTGGTAGGTCCATTGGTCGTAGGTGGGTAGCACTTGATCTATCACCTCCAGTTCAATGGGCAAAGTCATCTTGGCACCTTTGGCGGTGATTACAACCTCCGAATGGTAGACACCAACCTTGGCATCCTGCGGAATGTTGATGCTTACCCACACGGGGCGAACTGTCTGGGCATCCATGTTGAAGACCTCGAGAGAGTCTATCATATCGGGTACAAGGATGACATCGTGCTTGGGACCGCGCTCGCAACGGCAATCGTAGCCTCCCTTATCGGCAAGGGTGTAGCGCACGAAACCTGTAGATGCTATGTCGGCAGAGAGTTTGTCATTGTCTGCGGAAAAATCCTTCAACTTGGTCTTTACACCATCCGCGCCTTTACCTGTCCATAGGAGCAGTTGAGCAGAGACACGTTCGCCACGCCATCCCTCCAGACGACATGTGGTGACGGCACTCTTCTGTGGTACCTCGCTACGGGAGTATAGTGAGTCGGCAGATACCCACTGTGCCTGAAGTTTGCCAACCGTCTTCCATGCCTCGATGCTGCGCTCCGACATGGGTACAGGGTCCTTCGCTTCCTTGTAGGTTTGGAACTGTTGTGCCTGACTACAAAGGCAGTTTATGCATAGCAATGTGCCAAGGATGATTGTTTGTGTTTTTTTCATATGAGAATGATTTCTATTGGTTTAGATTTTAGATTACAGAAAATGGTATTTGTTATCTATTACCATTCTACCCTATGGGAGTGTCCGAAGTGAGACGAGTCTTTAACCGCTCACCGCTCACCGCTCACCTCTCACCGTTCATAGTTCACCTCTCACCGTTTCTTCAGCACTTCCTGAATTACTTTCTCCATCACCAGATAACCTTCCTTGTTGGGGTGGACCGCATCTTGCTGGTACTCTTTTCTAAGAGCAAGTTTCTCGTCGGCCATAACGGAGTAGTAGTCGGCATAGCCCAGTTTGTTCTTCTTGGCATAGGTGCGGAGTTTGTCGTTGAGTTCGCGGATGGAACTGATAACCTTTTCTGTCTCCACCTCCCACGACCATCCATAGCGGTCGGCAGGGAGAACTGAACAGAGCACCACATCGATACCATTGCATTTTGCCAGCTCGGCCATAGAAACGATATTCTCGTAGATATGCTCTATGGAAACATAGCCCTGATTCATGGCAATATCGTTGGTACCGGCAAGGATGACAACGGTCTTGGGTTTGAGGTTGATGACATCGGAACGGAAGCGCGCAAGCATCTGTGCCGTTACCTGACCACTGATGCCTCGACAAACGTAACCTTTGTTGTTCTGGAAGAATTCAGGATAGAAACGTCGCCAGTTCCAAGTGATGGAGTTGCCCATGAATACTACCTTTACATCCTTGTCTGTCTCGTTCTCTTTGGCAAAGTTGCCATATTGTGCCCAATCCTGTGGTGCACGGAGGCGAGGTAGTTCCACGGTGGCAGCAATGGGGTAGTGATCGGAGATGACACGTGCCTCGTATTGATCCTCGTTGTCTTCTGTGCGTTGCCAGTGGTTGTAGGTTAGCACACCATGTTTGTGCACCCTGAATCGTGGTGACACAAAGATATGGTCTATGCGGTTTTCGGTGAAGCAGTCGGTGCTGAAACTGTTGTAAGTGCCAGTCTCTGCCATGCGAACCTTAGCTTCGGTATATGTGTCCTTGAATTTGCCAGAAGAAACGAGTTCGGTATATGCAGCTTCGTTTTGGTTGGTGTTGAAGTCGCCAGTAAGAATATATGGTTCGTCGCCACACATTTCCTTTATCTTTGCCTGTATCAGTTTGGACGATTCCACGCGTGCCATAGTGCCACGATGGTCCATGTGGAGGTTGAAGAACCAGAATCGCCATTTTGTTGTCTTGTCCTCAAAATAGCCCCATGTGCATATTCTTTCCATAGAGGCATCCCAACCAACGGAGCCAACGACTTCGGGGGTTTCGGACAACCAGAACTGGCCGTTCTTCAAACACTTGATTCTGCTTTTCTTAAAGAATATGGGTGCATATTCACCCTTGGTATTGCCATCGTTTCTGCCGTTGCCAATATGGTCATAGTCCTTCAAGTAGGATTTGATGTCCTTGAGTTGCTTGTGCAAGACTTCCTGTGCTCCAAAGATGTCCCATTGTTCGTAGTTGATGACATTGCACAATTTTTCGCAACGGATGCTCCATCCGTTGCCGCTTTTTTCGTCTCCTTCGTTGGCGTACCTGATGTTATAACTGCCAACATAAAGGTTGTTCTGGGCTGTTGCCAATAGGACCATGAAAACTAACATGGCGAGGGTGAATAAACGTTTATTCATAGTGTTAAAGATGTATGTTATATAGATTTACGTAACAAATTTATAAAAAATGTCTGAATCTCCAATATCCGTGTTCTTTAAAATTTACTCTGAGTGGCAACTATATGCATGCAATGTATGTTTGGAAACAAAAAAACGCATGACGATATGCCTTTAATGGATACCATCATGCGCCAGTACAAAATAGGATTAGGATTTATTTTTTGTTTTTCATTCTTTGTGAAGGTTCTCTGTTATAATTCTGTAGCATTTTTCTGTGCATACGGTCTTCAATGTTGAGGATTTTGAAGAACTTCTTGGCAGAGATTACCTTGCATATCTTTTTGTAGTAGACAGAGTCGAGCTCGGCCATTTCTGTATTGAGGCGTGCTATTTGCATGAGGCGCTCCTCATAGGCTTTCTCGTTCTCGTTTTCAGAATTTTCGCGCTTGAGAGCGTGTATGTTCATGTTCAGTTCGCGCTGCTTATTCTTGTATTCGTTGAAAATGGGGAAGAAGGCTTTGGCCTCAGCTTCGGTAAGGTTGCCTTCCTTGGTGATGAATTCCTGCATATGTCGGCGGAATTCCTGTTGGTTGAATCTGGGACGGCCTTGTGCGTTGCCGTTGTTCCCATAGTTCTGCGCTATGGCTGTTGTGGTGGTAAGCACAAGTATGAGAAGCAATGTTAACTTTTTCATTTTATGTGGATGTATTTTTTTATATTGCGGAATGATATATTCTCAAGTTATTCTACGACGGTGAGATAGTACTCAATGTCGCTATTGTCCAGCATGGCATAGTCCAAAAGTTCGTCCGAGGACTCTATGTCTTGAAATGGTGTTGCTTGAGCCATTTCGTCATATTTGTTGGAAGACATATTTTGTCGGTATATCATCACGCTGGTCATTGACAGAATTCCAAATAATGCAGCCGCCACACCAATGCGTAGGAATGGCAATTTGCGTCTGTGTGTTGTAGTAACAACAGGTCCACTATCTCTGACTTTTGTCATTATCTTGCCAGGTAGGGAGTCGAAGTATCCCTTGGGTACAACAAAAGGATTGTGTTCCCCGGCTACTGGTGGAATGTGTGTATTGTTGTTGGTTTTCATATGCTTAACATTGTTTTATTCGAGTTTGTCGAAGAAGTTTGTTATCTTTTGTACAGCGTGGTGATACGAGGCTTTCAGTGCACCTATGCTTGTGCCGAGTATATCACTTATGTCTTCGTATTTCATTTCCTGGAAATATTTCATGTTGAAGACTTGGCGTTGCTTGGGAGGCAGACTCTGTATGGCCTGTTGCAACTGTATCTCTGTTTCGTCTCCGTCAAAATAAGGGTCGCTCTCTAATTGTATCCTTATGTCGCTTGCGTCGAAATTTTCTGAGTTGGAGAGACTTAGAGTTTTGCGCTTTTGACGTTCAATGAAGTTTATGCTTTCGTTGTTGGCTATTCTGTAGAGCCAGGTGGATAGGCGTGCATCGCCTCTGAAGTTGTCCAATCCCAGCCAAGCCTTCATGAATACATTTTGCAGGATGTCGTCTGTGTCGTCGTGGTCAATAACCATTCGGCGTATTTGCCAATACAACTGTTCTTGAAACTCTCTTACCAGAGTTTCAAAGGCTTTTTCTCTTGTAGAGGTGTTTATAAGCTCTTGAATCAGTTGTTGTTCGTTATACATCTCGTTTATATGACAACGTATGTGATTAAAGGTTTAAGTCTGGTTCTATAAATTACTTCAATAGTTTGTAAGATTCATTCCTATGAAGTATTTATAAAGCAACCTGAAAAAAATATTGCCGCTCTCCTTAATTCTTATAATAGGGGAGGGCGGCTAATTGTCGTTTGTAAAAATATTATGCGGTATGTTATGTGTGGTGTGCTATGACTTTAGAGTATTGTCACCTTACGCACCACCTTGTCAACCTTCATGATGTAGTAACCTTTGGTGAGATTCAGTGCAAGTTGCTTGTCGTTGCTGTCTAAGCGTATGCGAGCAACACGCACACCAGTGAGGTTGTATATTTCAAGGTACTTGCCCTCTGCATTGGTTATATGCACACGGTTGTTCTGGACGCTGAGGGTAATAGCCTCCATTTCCACTTCAACCTCCTCGTCCATTTGCACATATGCAATGGTGGGGACGCTTCCAAGCAGGAAAAGTGAAAGTGCTATAGTCCAAAACTTTTTCATACGGAGTAGTGTATATTTGGCTTTTGTCAACGCAAAAGTATGTTTTTTATTTTATATCACCAAGGTTTTTTATCAAAAAATGTCCATTTTTAGTCTTTCTGAGGCTAAAATAGTGTTTTCGAACACTTCTTTTGCTTCTTTCAATAATAGGGACTCGTCTTTTATGCGAGCCGAGTAATGCCCGATGATGAGTTTTTTTGCTTCGGCGTTTTTAGCTATGAGGGCAGCTTCGTGTGCGGTGGAGTGCATTGTTTTCTTGGCCTGGGCAAGTAGTTCCTGTGGAAAGGTAGCTTCGTGGTACAATAGGTCCACACCTTTTATCATTGTTGCAACATCGAGGGTGTAGCGTGTGTCGGAGCAATAGGCATAAGAGCGTGCGGCTTCGGCAGGTGTGGTCAGTCGCTCGTGCGGTATTACAGTTCCGTCTTCTGTGGTCCAAGATGCTCCTGCTTTGATGTTGTTAATTTGGCTTACAGGAATATTGAAGGCCTCTATCATTTCGCGTTTGATGTGGGGTAGAGCCTGTTTTTCCTTGAAGAGAAAACCAGCACATGGCACACGATGGTTCATGGGGATGCTCCAGACCTCTACACTTCTGTCCTCATATATTATATAATGTTCGCGTGTGCGCACGGGGTGAAACAGCACCTCATAGTCTATGCCTTCGCAGTAAACTTTTAGAACTATGTTGAGAAACTCTTCCAGTTCCTGCGGCCCATGTATGTGCAGTTGGGCAGTTCTGCCCAGTAGAGCCATGGTGCTGATAAGACCTGGCAAACCAAAGACATGGTCGCCATGGTTGTGGCTGATGAAAATGTGCCCAACCTTGAGCATTCCCAACTTCATCCTTTGCATCGTGGTTTGTACACCCTCGCCACAATCTATCATATAGTATTTACCTCGCATTTCCAATATTTGGGCGGAGGGTAGGTGGTTGAGTGTTGGTTTGGCTGAACCGCAACCAAGGATGTGTAGTGTTATTGGGGACATAGATTAACGTTTAACGGTTAGATAATCCCTTCGGTGTGAATAGGGACTAAAAAGGGACAGCCTCAAGCGTGTGTGGCTGTCCCTCCTGTTTGTTTATAAAAAGGCGTTTATGTATTATTCGCCCTTCTGCATCTTAGCCTTCAACTCAGCCAAAGCATCGAGGTCACCAAGAGTGGTGCTTGCTGCCTGGTTCTGAATTGCAGGAGCTTCCTCCTTGCGAGTAGCGTTGGCTGCCTTGCGAGCTGCTGTAGCTGCCTTCTTCTCAGCACGAGCCTCTGCACGCTGAACATCTTCGAAGATGCGGCTGTGGCTCAGGATGATGCGCTTGCTGTCCTTGTTGAACTCGATTACCTTGAACTGGAGCTTCTCGTTCAACTTAGCCTGGCTGCCGTCCTCCTTAACAAGGTGCTTGGGAGTAGCAAAGCCTTCTACGCCGTATTCCAACTGGATAACTGCGCCCTTGTCCAAAAGTTCGATGATAGTACCCTCGTGGATAGAATCTTGAGTGAATACTGTCTCGAATACGTCCCAGGGGTTCTCCTCCAACTGCTTGTGACCGAGAGAGAGACGACGGTTAACCTTGTCGATCTCCAATACACAAACGTCGATAATCTCGCCTACCTTGGTGAACTCGTTGGGGTGCTTAACCTTCTTGGTCCAGCTCAAGTCGCTGATGTGGATCAAACCATCAACACCTTCCTCGATTTCAACGAATACACCGAAGTTGGTGAAGTTGCGAACCTTAGCAGTGTGCTTGCTACCGATGGGGTACTTGTTCTCGATGGTCTCCCAGGGATCGTCCTTAAGCTGCTTGATGCCCAAAGACATCTTGCGCTCGTCGCGGTCGAGAGTAAGGATAACTGCCTCTACGTCGTCGCCAACCTTCATGAAGTCCTGAGCGCTACGCAAGTGCTGGCTCCAAGACATCTCGCTAACGTGGATAAGACCCTCTACGCCAGGAGCAATCTCAACGAATGCACCGTAGTCGGCCATAACAACAACCTTACCCTGTACGCGGTCACCAACCTTCAACTCGCTGTTCAAAGCATCCCAAGGATGAGCTGTGAGCTGCTTCAAACCAAGAGCGATACGCTTCTTCTCGTTGTCGAAGTCAAGGATAACAACGTTAATCTTCTGGTCGAGCTCAACAACCTCGCGGGGATTGCTTACGCGGCCCCAGCTCAGGTCTGTGATGTGAATCAAACCGTCGATACCGCCCAAGTCAACGAATACACCGTAAGAGGTGATGTTCTTAACGGTACCCTCAAGTACCTGACCCTTCTCGAGCTTACCGATGATCTCCTGCTTCTGCTGCTCAAGCTCAGCCTCAATGAGAGCCTTGTGGCTAACAACAACATTGCGGAACTCCTGATTGATCTTCACAACCTTGAACTCCATGGTCTTGCCAACGAAGATATCGTAGTCGCGGATGGGCTTAACGTCGATCTGTGAACCGGGCAAGAATGCTTCGATGCCGAATACGTCGACAATCATACCACCCTTAGTGCGGCACTTAACGTAACCCTTGATAATCTCGTCGTTGTCCAGAGCCTCGTTCACACGGTCCCAAGACTTAGCTGCGCGAGCCTTCTTGTGAGACAGGATGAGCTGACCCTTCTTGTCCTCCTGATTCTCGATGTATACCTCAACGGTGTCACCTACCTTCAGTTCGGGGTTGTAGCGGAACTCACTTGTGGGGATGATACCATCGCTCTTGAAACCGATGTTAACAACTACCTCACGCTTGTTCATAGAGATAACGGTGCCATCCACTACGTCGTGGTCACCAACCTTGTTCATGCTGCCAGCATAAGCCTGCTCCTGAGCCTCAAGGCTTACCTCTGTGCTGCTGCCGTTCTCAAATGCTTCCCAATCGAAGCCTTCAACGGGAGCTACATTTTTGTAATCTGCCATACAGATTTACATTAAAATTAAAAAGTTAAACAATAAATTTATATAATTCTCCTGCCTTCCCATAGGGAAAAGCGGTGCAAAG
>JAFYMW010000014.1 GCA_017548165.1 Bacteroidaceae bacterium | reverse complement strand
GCTCTTGGTCAGAACGTGCTCACCGCCGTCAAGCCTCAGCAGCTGATGGTGAAGATTGTGCACGACGAGTTGGCTGAACTGATGGGTGGTGAGACAGCAGAGATCAATCTGCCTGGCCGTACCGGCGAACCCTCTATCATCCTGATGGCAGGTTTGAACGGTTCTGGTAAGACCACCATGAGCGGTAAGTTGGCCAAGATGCTCAAGGAGAAGAAGCACAAGTCTCCTCTCTTGGCTGCTTGCGACACCTTCCGTCCTGCCGCTATGGAGCAGTTGCGCGTGCTCGGTGAGCAGGTTGGTGTGCCCGTATATATGGAACTTGGTGCCACCGACCCCGTTCAGGTTGCCCTCAACGCTATTCGCGAGGCGAAGTCAAAGGCGCATGATGTTGTCATCGTCGATACAGCTGGTCGTCTGGCTATTGACGAGGAACTTATGCAACAGATTTCCGACATCAAGAATGCCATCAATCCTCACGAAATCCTCTTCGTAGTTGATGCCATGACTGGTCAGGATGCCGTGAACACCGCCAAGGAGTTCAACGAGCGTCTCGACTACACAGGTGTCATCCTCACCAAGTTGGACGGTGATACCCGTGGCGGTGCTGCTCTCTCTATCCGTACCGTGGTGAACAAACCCATCAAGTTCGTAGGTACTGGCGAGAAGATGGAGGCCATCGATCCCTTCCATCCCGCTCGTATGGCAGACCGTATCCTGGGCATGGGCGATATCGTCTCTCTCGTGGAGCGTGCTCAGGAGCAGTTCGACGAGGCCGAGGCAAAGAAACTGGAGGCAAAGATTCGCAAGAACAAGTTTGACTTCTCCGACTTCTACAACCAGATTCAGCAAATCAAGAAGATGGGTAACCTCAAGGACCTGGCAAGCATGATTCCTGGTGTGGGCAAGGCATTGAAGGATGTTGACATAGATGACAATGCATTCAAGAGCATTGAAGCCATCATCCAGAGTATGACTCCCTATGAGCGTGAGCATCCCGAGTGTCTAAACACCTCTCGTCGTCAGCGTATTGCCAAGGGTGCTGGTGTAGATATCCAGCAGGTTAACCGTCTTATCAAGCAGTTCGACCAGACACGCAAGATGATGAAGATGATGACCGACAAGTCCAAGATGGCACAGTTGGCAGGTATGATGAAGGGAAAGATGTAATTAGGATTAACGGTGAGAGGTGAGCGATTAACTTTTAACTTTTAATGTTTACCCCTTGATATTCCGCTCACCGCTAATCGTTAACCGCTAATCGTTATACTATATGCAAATAATTGATGGAAAAGCAACCGCCGCGCAGATAAAGGCGGAGATAAAGGCTGAGGTGGAGGCTATTGTTGCCAAAGGTGGCCGTGCCCCTCATCTTGCAGCCGTATTGGTGGGTCATGATGGAGGTAGCGAGACATATGTCCGCAACAAGGTCTTGGCTTGCGAGGCATGTGGTTTTCAGAGCACACTGCTTACATTCGAGGATACCATCACCGAGGAGGAACTCCTTGCCGTGGTGGACAAGCTCAACAATGATGAGGCCATAGACGGTTTCATTGTCCAGTTGCCCTTGCCCAGGCATATCGACGAGCAGAAGGTTACAGAGGCAATCCTCCCCGAGAAGGATGTGGACGGTTTCCACCCTGTCAACGTAGGGCGTATGTCCATTGGTTTGCCTGCCTTCATCTCGGCAACTCCTCTCGGCATACTCACATTGCTTCAGCGTTACAACATCGAGACTCGTGGCAAGAAGGTTGCCATTCTCGGTCGTTCAAACATCGTAGGCAAACCCATGTCCATGCTCATGATGCAGAAGCAGTATGGCGACTCCACCGTCACCGTCCTGCATTCACATTCCCAGAACCTTGCCGAGGAATGCCGTCAGGCAGACATACTGATAGCTGCTATTGGTAGTCCTGCTTTCGTCACCGCAGATATGGTTAAACCTGGTGCTGTTGTTATTGACGTGGGTACTACTCGTGTTGTCGATGAGACCAGAAAGACAGGTTTCCGTCTTCAGGGCGATGTAGACTTTGAGCAGGTTGCTCCTTTGTGCTCCGCTATCACGCCAGTACCAGGTGGGGTTGGTCCTATGACTATTTGTATGCTCATGCTCAATACTTTGCAGGCATATAAGAATACTGTAGGATAAGTGTGGTGCTCTAAAGTGAAGTATTTTTGGGGGTGAAGAACGTAAAAATGTGACTAAAATAGCAAAAAAAGTTATCCAATCATTTGGATGATTAAAATAAAAGCTATACCTTTGCACTCGCAAAAAGGAAACGACAATGTTTCTTCTTTGTAATTACTAACCAAGATGGTGACTATAGTTCAGTCGGTTAGAGCGTCAGATTGTGGTTCTGAATGTCGTGGGTTCGAATCCCACTAGTCACCCTCCCTCCCTCCGAGTCCCCGGTTAAACCGATTGGTTTGCTGGGGACTCTCTCTATTTATGCTTATTGTTCCTTAAGTGTGTGGGAGGTGATTCCAAAATTAAACGGGGCAACGGATTTCCGCCTGACTAAGATTATTAGTGTTAAGGTGAGGAAATGCCGTTACCCCGTTTGAGGTATATTGATTTTAACTTATCTCTTTGCATCAAGTCGTTTTACTACCTGACCATAGATGATGAGGGCAAAGGCAGAAATCAAGGCAATGCCTCCAAAGAAGTACCAGATGTAATGAGCATTGGCACTGGCCGCCAGCCATTCCTCATGCGAATTGAAGAGGGTAGGTTCGGGACAGTATTTGCTTAACAGGAAGCCCGAGATACCGAAACCAAAGATGGATGAGAGGAAAGAATGCAGGTGGCTGAAACCAAGGTACAGGCCTTCCTCGCCTTTGGGTGCTTGAAGTGAGAAATACTCCAGGAAGCGTGGAGAGATGAATGTTTCTGCCAAACCTTGGAATACAATACCCACCACCATCATAAATGCCACGGGATGCATGGTAAGGATGGTCTGACTGCCATCAAGCATATTGCCGGCAGCCATGCAGAGTGCGGAAATAGGCATGATAAACATACCCACGGTCATAGAGGTGAGAGCAGAATGGCGTCTCATCAACTGGGTAACAAAATTGACGGTAATAACCACAACCAACGGATTGACATTAGCGTACCACGATGGTGATGCACCTTCACCGGCAAGGCGAAGCACATACTTGGGCATGGTGGCATACAACTGATGCTGCACCATCCAGAAACCTGTGATGATGAGGATAAGGGTGAAGAGACGACCGTTGGTACATACCTTTATCAAAGCCTTCCATATTTGTCCGAAGGTCTTGCCCTCGCCCGAGTGTTGTGCGCTCTTATAGAAGAACCAGATGCTGATAAAGGCCAGAAGTGTCATTGTGGCAGAGAAGTAGTTCAGCGTGATAAGTCCTTCGTTGCCCAATGCTTCGCGCAGAGGTTTTACGATGGTCTTTCCCGAGAATGCACCAATATTCACCATAGCATAGAAGATGGAGAAACCTTTGGCGCGAGTTTCTGGTGTTGTCTCCTTAGCCACGGTACCCGAGATGACGCTCTTTATGAATGCGCCACCACATACAATAAGTGCCATGATGGGGATAATGCCGTATTGTAGATTACTCTCGAGCAAACCAGTGAACTTTGTTGTGTCGCTATACTCTACCAGACCTGCAGATTCCAACCAAGTAGGGTACAGGGCCAATCCCAAGTATCCGCAGGTCAGTAGGGCAAAGGCCCATAGCATGGAACTACGGAAACCAATCTTGTCAGCCAATGCACCGGCAAAGGTGGGCAGTAGATACAAGCATGCAGAAAACACACCGGCAATGGTTGCAGATTGGATGTCGTTAAATCCCAGGATACGGCTCAGATACAGCGTAATGACGATAAACACACCATAGTAAGCGGCACGCTCAAAGAGCTCTACCATGTTCGAGACCCAGAAGGCTTTGCTAAACTTGATTTTTT
>JAFYMW010000037.1 GCA_017548165.1 Bacteroidaceae bacterium | reverse complement strand
CTTGTCCATCGTCTTCAAACCTGATACGACATAGTTTTTCGGTATTCTCCAGAAGGGTGATATATATGTTCCTGCCACCGGAATATGCTATGGCATTCTTGGTCAGGTTGCTGAAGATGGAGCCTATTAGAGAATTATTGCCGGCAAGCGTAACCTCCTCGTTGAAACTGATGTGCAGTTCAAGGCGCTCTTCTGGAGGCAATACACCCAGTTCTTCTGAGATTTCCCTCAGGATATTGTTTATGCTGACATTCTCCGTGCTGATCAGTTGGCTTCCCTCCTCCAGTCTTGTTATTAGCGAGATGTCGTTCAGCAGTTGGCGCAACCGCTCGTTGTGGGTGTAGCATCTTGCTATGAGTTCCTGGCGCTTATCCTCGCTCAGGGCTATACCGGAGAGCAGGGTTTCAAGGCATACCTGCATGGAAGCGACTGGCGTTTTGAGTTCGTGGTTGATGTTGTTGCTAAGTTGTCGCTTAATCCGGTTCTTCTCCTGTTCGGATTCAAACTGGTTTACTCTCTCTATGTCCTTGCCCAGTTTGCGTGTGCTGAAATAAGCCGCTATGCTCATGGCCAAACTGATGGCAATCATCACAAAGAGGAAGGTCCAGTCGGCTTGGAGCAGTTCCCTGAGTGTGGCTGAATATGGGATGGCCGTACGCACGATGACCCTCTGCCCACGTGTGGCTGAGTAGAAGTACTCGCGCCCGTCGCTTGCCGATTGCCGGCCGATGTGGTAGCCGCTCCCATGCCTTAGTGCGGATGCTATCTCCGGACGCCCGATGTGGTTGTCCAAGGAGTCAAGCGATATCATGTTGTCGTAAACCACGGCACCCGACAGGGTTATGACGGAGACACGCAAATCGTCGAAGGGCTTTTCGTGCGAGGCGATGTATGTCTCGTAGGGCAGCCCCTCCTCCACGGTTTCAAGCAGGTGGCGGTTGTACTGTTGCAACTGGGCGCTGAGGAAGTCGGATTTGTACTGCTTCTCCCTCACATACTGGAAACCTATGGACAGAAGGATTATCGTCCACGAGAAGGACAGGAGCATGAGCAGGAGCCTCCTGTGGTAGGAAAGTCTAATCGCGAAAGCCATAGCCATATCCGGATTTTGTTACAATGTATGCCCCGTAGGGACCTATCTTCTGGCGCACCCTGGTGATGTTGACATCGATGGTGCGGTCGAGCACCACCACCTCATCGCTCCACACACGGCTCAGGATCTGCTCTCTGCTGCACACACGCCCGCGGTGGGAGATAAGGTATGCCAGCAGTTCTAACTCCTTTCTGGTCAGTTTCACCTCCGTGCCATCCACCGTGCAGCGCTTGAACTCCATGTCTAGGTGCAGCCCCTCCACCGCCAGGGAGTTTGTCCTTGCAGCCGCCTGCGGCACCTTGTGCCCGGAGGTGCGCCTGAGCACACTCTTTATGCGAGCCACCACATTGCGCACGGTATATGGCTTTACTATGTAGTCGTCTGCCCCCAGGTTGAGCCCCATCACCATATCATCCTCGCTGTCCCTTGCCGTGCAGAAGATTATGGGAATATCCGCGGTGGCGATGTCTGCCTTCATCATCCGTGCCATCTTTATTCCGCTTATCTCGCCCATCATGATGTCCAGCAGGACAAGGGAATAGGACCTCAGGTCGTAGGTCAGAGCCTGTTCGGCACTGAAGGCCGTGTCCACGTCGTAGCCCTCGTTCTCAAGGTTCAGTTTCAGCACCTCGCACAACGTCTCCTCGTCGTCCACGATGAGTATGCGTCTCGTTGTTGTGTCCATACCTTATATATAATATTATTGCGATGCAAAATTACGGAGAAAAAGCATACCATGTACCGTCTGTCTGTAGATTTAATAAAAATGTAACATCTTCCATGGCCGATTTGGGTTTTAACCGAAGCCTAACGTTTTTGAAACAAAACTGAAACATTATACCCCTACTTTTGCGGTGTCCAAACAAGAAACGGACACCGTAAACTATGAAAAGAAGAATGATTATTGCCATGGCATTTGCCGGCATGGGTATCGTGGTACAGGCCCAGGATACCAAAGTGAAGGAAGAACCCAAGGGCAAGCCCATCATCCAGGTGTTTGCCAACCTGCACACGGGTTTCGGTGCAGAGAACGACGACCGCGGGTTTGAGTTGGAGAGAAGTTATCTGGGTTATGAGTACAATCTGGGCAAGGGATTGAGCGTGAAGGGCGTGGCCGACATAGGCAAGTCCTCCAAGGTAGACGACTATCACCGTATCTTCTATGTGAAGAATGCCCTGATACAATGGAAGAAGGGCAAACTGACACTGGCAGGCGGTCTTATCTCCACCACACAGTTCAACTTCCAGGAAAAGTCCTGGGGCTACCGCTATGTGATGAAGTCCTTCCAGGACAAGTACAAGTTCGGTAGCAGTGCCGACCTGGGTGTTTCTGCATCGTACAAGTTCACCGATTGGTTTTCTGCCGACGCCATTATAGTGAATGGCGAGGGATACAAGAAGATTCAGGTGAAGGATGGTTTCAACTATGGCTTGGGCATGACGTTGACACCCGTTAAGGGCTTTCAAATCCGTTTGTACGGAGGTTTGAACGAAGCAGCCGAGGAGGGCAGGAAGAACACTGTAAACATGGCTGCCTTCGTGGGTTACAAGACGGAAAGGTTTACCGTAGGTGCCGAGTACAACCATATGTGGAATGCCTCCTACAAGCAGGATGCCGACCAGTATGGCTATTCGGTGTTTGCCTCTGCAAAACTATCAAAGTGCGCAGACCTCTATGCCCGCTTCGACGACGTCTATTCCAAGGACAAGTGGAATGTGGAGAAGGACGAGTCCTCGGCCATCCTGGGCGCCCAGTTCAAGTTGGGCAAGTATGTCAAGGTTGCCCCCAACGTCCGCATGAGCATTCCCAAGGCCGACGGTGCGGACAACCGCTATTCCGCCTACGTGAGTTGCTATTTCGGCATTTAATCCACAAATATTTAGGTATTATTACAATATAAAAATAGGAATATTATGAAAAAGATGTTTTTGTCAGCAATGGTGCTGATGCTCGCCCTTGCCATGGTGTCTTGTGGCGGAAAAGCGACAGGCGACGGACGTGAG
>JAFYMW010000001.1 GCA_017548165.1 Bacteroidaceae bacterium | reverse complement strand
TCCTTATTGAGTATTTGTTCTACTTTTCCTGTATAACAGGTTACTCTTCTAAGTTTGTCTCCTTCTCTGATAGCACCACCTTCTTCGGTTGCTTGGGTCTTTATTCGATATACACGATGGTCAACATTTACTCCATCAATAATACTTTGTTCCAACGTGTAGTTTACCACACGATTGTTATTGAAGAAAGCCATTGTCTCAGGAATAGGCGTTGCTGTCAATCCTATCAACTTGGCAGTATCGAAATATTCAAGAACCTTTCGCCAATTGCCATAGATAGAACGGTGACACTCATCGATGATGATAAGGTCAAAGAAGTCGTGAGGCAAATTTGGATTTTCAGGCAGAACAACTTCGCTTGTGATGTTGTCTGCGTCATCATCGTCTGTATCTGTAATGTCTTCTCCTTTCAATAAGGAAAAAAGGCGTTGGATAGTTGATATAACCACATTACTATCACTTGGTATTTTGGCAGATTTCAGACGATTGACAGAATATATAGTATTGAATGCATCTCCATTCTCCGTTAAACGGAATGTACCAAATTCACCCTCTGCCTGCTTACCAAGATTATTTCGATCAACCAAGAAAAGCACACGACGCATCTTTGTATATGCCAACATTCGATAAGAAGCCAAACATGCCGTGTAGGTCTTACCAGCTCCTGTAGCTAACACCATCAATGCTCTATTCTGCCCATTACGGAAGCTCTTTTCCAATCCATTTATAGCTTCGTATTGGCATGCACGCAAACCTTTTGGATTCAATGTGGGCAATCCTGCAAAAGGGTCTTCAATCCCCAACATCTCAACAAGTTTCTTTGGCTTATGCATAGCAAATATTTCTTCATAATCGGAATCCTTCTTCCTGAAATCATGAAAGTAATGCTGTTTGCCGTTGGATGTGTATAAAAAAGGGATTGGCTTTTGATATGCTGTATAAAAAGATGGAACCCCTCTTGCGTAGGCTTCAACTTGATCACAAACCACGCCTTTGTTGGCATCTATTTCCTCACGCTTTGCTTCCAATATGCCAACAGCCTTTCCATTGATGAAAAGGAAATAGTCTGCTTCTCTGTTACCTTTTAGCAAACCTTCTCTTACAGCAACAGCCGAACTGTCTGCTTCGAATTCATCTCGATTGATTACTTTCCAACCAGCTTCTGTTAGCCATTGGTCAATCTTTATTCTTGCTTTTTCTTCAGGCTTCATATGTCTATCCTTTCGCAGATTATTCCGTATTATCAGAAGTTCCGTTATATAAAATACGAGTCAAATATTCGTTCGCCAGAATTACTGACGTTCACCTTCATCCGTGATTAAATCCTTCAAATCAACTTGAAGAATCTTGGATATAGCCAAAAGTGTTTCCAAATCTGGCTGATATCTATTACAAGCATAGCTATTAATTGTACTAAAACTTTTGCCTACTTGCTTCGCAAGCCATGTTTGGGATATACCTTTTTGGTCAAGAATATCTTTTATTCTATTCAACTTCATACTACACCGAATTTTACTACAAAAATACTTTAAATTTTGCGATATACAGGTAATTTGAGCATAAAAATGTGATTTTTTAAAGATAAAAACATAAAAACAATCACAAAACACATTAATAAAATTGCAAAAACATAGCCACAAAGATAAACTATACCTACTTTGTAAAGATGAAAACACTAAAAAACGCCTACTATGATTATAACTCCTGAAAAAACATCAAAAAATGATTGAACATTATAAGGGTTATAATTGTTTTTTGTTTAGAAATTATAAATAATTTTAACTAAAACGAATAAGGTTATGATTCATGAGGAACTTAAACAGTTAGAAAGTATTTATCTACTGTTGAATGACGCTTTTTATAATGAAGATGAGAATAAAATGAAAATTTTATTTAACGAATTCATTAATAATTTTCCGCAATATATAAAATCTAAGAATGATAATATAAGTGACGTTTTTATAGAACACGGTAAAATACCAGGTCGGCCTTGTTCCATTTTCTTAATAGGTGGAGATACATTACGATATAATATTGAGGGATGTTTAAGAACCATTTGGGTGATATTAGAATCCAATAAATATCAAACATTTTCTTCTCACTGCATTGAGGTTTTATATTTTCCACAGAAAGAATTTACACCTACCGACATCTTATATACAGTTCCAATACAACACGACAATGACGAAAAAAACAATACGCTTAAGGTGTCTGATTTATTATCGGTAGCCAAATATTCTTTGCAAGTACTTGATATTATCCAGCCTAATGAAAAGACCTCTGATATAAGTGATACTATTACCGTCATGCAAAGTATCGATTTGGCTCTAAACAATAAACCATATGACAAACCGTTAAATAAATCATTGCACATTGTCAATAGTGTTCTGACTTCTATCGTAAAACGAAACCTTGAAAACGAATCAGATAAAAGGTTGGTAAGTACGATGGGACTACTTATCGATTTAGCTATAGACTTCTTCACAGCAAAAAGATAAGATACAACTATATATCAATCATTTAATCACTCATTATTAGGGGAATCAGACATCGTTGAATCTTAGTGAGCATTATTGGGTATCATAGGTAAACTCAAACAGTTTGTTTACGCATTGTTTACGCAGAAAAAGAAAAAAGCAGCTACGAATTTTCGTAACTGCTTGATTTTAAAAGTGGACCAGCCTGGGCTTGAACCAGGGACCTCCAGATTATGAGTCTGTTGCTCTAACCAACTGAGCTACAAGTCCGAGCCTTCGGATTTCTCCTTAGCGAGTGCAAAGGTATAACATTTTTCCGATACTGCAAACGATATTCAAGTTTTTTTTGTACCTTCGCATCATGTTTGTAGCAACGATAGGTTTTTTTGATGGGGTACATTGCGGACATCGTTTCCTTATTTCGCAAGTACTGGAACAGGCACGGAAAGAGGGTCTGCAATCTATGGTCATCACCATGGACTGTCACCCCAAGACTATCGTTAAGACGGACTATGTGCCATGCCTGCTGACAACAACAGAGGAAAGGATTTCTCTGTTGAAAAAGAGCGGAATAGATCATGTGGAGGTTCTTGCCTTCGACCACAAGATGGCAGGAATGGATGCACTGGCATTCATGAGTGAGATACTTCGCGACAGACTTCATGTTTCCACTCTGGTGATGGGTTATGACCATAGGTTCGGACATGGAGGCGGAGAGCATGAGGACTATATCCGTTGGGGTGAGGAATGTGGCATAAGGGTGATTATAGCCAAAAGGTTTGAACAGCATTATGCCAGCAGTAGTGAGATAAGACGACTCCTGACGGAAGGCAATGTGGCTGAGGCGGCAAAGTTGCTATGCCACCCATATGTGCTGACTGGCATGGTAGAAAGCGGACATCAGGTGGGACGCACGCTGGGATTCCCTACCGCCAACCTGAATATTGCAACGGACAAACTAATCCCTGCCACTGGAGTATATGCCGTGGAGACAGACCTGGGGCATGGAATAATGAACATAGGCCGAAGACCAACGCTGAACAACGGCACAAACATTTCCGTTGAGGTGCACATCTTTGGATATTCTGGCAACCTGTATGGCCAAGAACTGCACCTTTCCTTTATTGAGCGTATACGCGAGGAAAGGAAGTTTGCCTCGTTGGAGGAACTGAAGGCACAGATTCAGGAAGACATCATCCAAGCCTCATCGCTATTTGGCACAACGCACAAGGACGTGTGAACCATCGGCAAGCGTAGTGGCAAAAAGATACACATCACCACCCTCGGCCAAACGAAGCTTCTTGCGCAAGTCTGCCACCGTGGAGGGGAAGTTGCGGATGGCAAGGTTGGCACGCTTCGTTTCTCCCAGCATGGCACGCAGTTCCTTCTTGCCAAAACCACAATAATCAACAACCTTGAAGGAACGACCAGGAAACCCCTCCACCGGTTCCTTGGAAATAAAGAGATTGCTCATCGGGTGCAACTTTGCCACACCATAATGCTGGCATAGCACATCCTGAACCCCTGCTTTAAGGATACTGGCGTTGGGTTCGAAGAGATACATTCCTTGAGCCAAGACAATACATTGTCCAGCCACAGACAATACGGCTTCTGTTTTCTGTTCGTGCGAGCAGATGAAAAGTTCGTCGGCAGATGCAAGATTTACGGCATGATATACAGGCATTCCCTTGTACTGGGCATCAAGGACAAACAACAGTTCTTTGCACTCACCCTTCACACTGACCACATGAATCTCCCTGACGCATTTCAGCACCACCAAGGCAGCACTGATATCAAGCATGGGAGAGAGTTTTATTACTACATAGCGCGAGGCACGAAGCAAATCATCAAGAATGGCACCTATATCTGGGGTGCAATCGCCTATGGCAACCGTCTTGCGTCCCACACCATCACGCCTGGCAGGGTCGAGATAAAGAAGAGAGTAGTTTGCCGTTGCGCTATGCAAATACTCGGTGGAATCGGCACAAACCACCTTTGCACCAGTCAAGGACAAGACATTGAAATTATGCTCTGCCACACGGCATAGCTCTGCATTGCGCTCAACATAGCACGACTCTGCAAACAAGGATGCCATATAACTGAAGTCTATGCCATAGCCACCTGTAAGGTCGGCAAAGCGTAGACGCTCCGAAGCATCGGGTAAAAGGCGTGAAACGACACTTTTCTTGTACTTTGCCGTATGCTCGCTCGAACATTGCTCCATGGACAATGCTGACGGATACCACAATCCATCCTGCTTTGCCCATCGGGGAAGCTTATCGCAAGCCTTCTGCCATCCCTCTATCTGTTGCAGACACCATTTTATGTCCACACCCTCCTCTGCCTTTCTCAAGGCAAGGGCACGGACATCATCGTGGCGATGCTGTATTATAAAATCTTCGTTTCTCATCCGATTGACAAATATACGAATAAGAGCAGACACCTTCAGCGCACGCGATGCTTTATTTGCCTTTTAGGCACAGTGCTTATGTTTTTGTTGGAGAGAACCGTGTTTATTGCCATAATTTTGCTATATTTGCGGTCTATTATGGAAGATTTTGATATAAGACACGAAGGGCAAATCCGCGAGAAAGACTACGAGAATGCCTTGCGACCACTGAAGTTTCAGGATTTCAGCGGACAGAAGAAGGTGGTGGAGAACCTGAGCATATTTGTTGAGGCCGCCAAATATCGTGGTGAACCTCTGGATCACACCCTCTTGCATGGTCCCCCAGGATTGGGTAAGACAACATTGAGCAACATCATAGCCAACGAACTGGGTGTCGGTTTCAAACTGACATCGGGTCCTGTGCTGGACAAACCCGGTGACCTTGCCGGCATACTCACCTCGTTGGAACCAAACGACGTGCTGTTCATCGACGAGATACACCGTCTAAGTCCTGTTGTGGAAGAGTATCTTTACTCTGCTATGGAGGACTATCGCATAGACATAATGATAGACAAGGGTCCCTCGGCTCGCTCCATACAGATAGACCTTGCACCCTTCACTCTGGTTGGTGCCACCACACGAAGCGGTTTGCTCACAGCTCCCTTGCGTGCTCGTTTCGGCATCAATCTGCATCTGGAATACTACGATACTACCACCTTGCAGAAGATTATCATGCGTAGCGCCAGTATACTTGGAGTTCCCATAGAGGGCAAGGCAGCAGCCGAGATAGCGGGCCGAAGCCGTGGCACGCCACGTATTGCCAATGCACTTTTGCGCCGTGTCCGCGACTTTGCACAGGTAAAAGGCAACGGCAAGATAAACATAGAAATTGCACGCTATGCCCTGGAAGCTCTGAACATCGACCGTCATGGTCTGGACGAGATAGACAACAAGATACTGCTTACTATCATCGACAAGTTCAAGGGTGGTCCAGTAGGTATCAACACCATTGCCACGGCTATTGGCGAGGATGGTGGCACTGTGGAGGAAGTCTACGAGCCTTTCCTCATCAAGGAAGGCTTCATCAAGCGCACACCACGAGGCAGAGAAGTCACCGAACTTGCCTACCAGCATCTGGGACGCACCCCATTGGCACCCAATGGCCAGCAAGGACTATTTGAGTTTTGATAATGAACGGTGAGCGATGAGTGGTGAGTGGTGAGCGGAAAAGATATTAATGGAAAACAACAATTAGGCTACCCCGAAATGGTATTAAATTATATTTGGATAGGATTCTTCCTCATAGCATTTGCTATTGCAATCTTCAGGTTGGTGTTTATGGGCGACACATCTGTGTTTCCTGCTATCATGGACAGCACCTTTGCCTCAGCAAAGACAGCCTTTGAGATTTCCTTGGGACTGACAGGTGTGCTATCCTTGTGGATGGGCATCATGCAGATAGGCGAAAAGGGAGGACTGGTGAGCGCACTGAGCCGTTTGCTCTCTCCTCTGTTCTGCCGTCTTTTCCCTGACCTCCCCAAGGGACATCCTGCCTACGGACACATGTTCATGAACATCAGTGCCAACATGCTGGGTTTGGACAATGCTGCAACGCCACTGGGTCTGAAGGCAATGGAATCCATGCAGGAGCACAACAGACTTCAAAACGAACTGAAGGCAAAGAAGGAAGGGCTGACTCTGGAAGAGGTGGAGCGTATGAACTCCACGGCATCAAATCCCATGATAATGTTCCTGGTGCTGAATACATCGGGACTCACCCTCATACCAGTGAGCATCCTTGTGTATCGTGCACAGATGGGAGCAGCACAACCCACCGACATCTTCATCCCCATCCTGATTGCCACAACCATAGCCACCTTGGGCGGAATAATAGTAACCAGCCTCTACCAAAAGATAAACCTGCTGAACCGAGCCATCCTGGGCACAATGTTAGGCATCTGTCTGCTGGTAAGTTCGGTGGTATGGCTAGGCACACAGATTGACAGGGAAACCATGAACCTGTGGAGCACCACCATAGCCAATGTGGTGCTGTTCACCATAATTACTGGTTTTATCGTTGCTGGTCTCAAGCGCAAGGTGAATGTCTACGAAGCCTTTGTGGAGGGAGCCAAGGGAGGATTTGAAACCGCCGTGCGCATCATCCCCTATCTTGTGGCAATACTTGTGGCAATAGGCGTGTTCCGCGCCTCTGGTGCCATGGAAGCTATCATATCCGGTACTGAATGGTTGGTTGCCTCCATGGGTCTGAATGCCGAGTTTGTCCCTGCCTTGCCAACGGCAATAATGAAACCCCTGAGCGGTTCGGGTGCAAGAGGTATGATGGTGGATGCCATGAGCACTTATGGAGCAGACAGTTTCGTGGGACGACTGAGTTGCATCTTCCAGGGAGCAACAGACACCACCTTCTATATACTGGCCGTATACTTCGGTAGCGTGGGCATACGCCACACACGCCATGCCGTGGCGGCAGGACTTATCACAGACCTCATCGGAGTGCTGGCGGCAATATTCATTGCATACGCATTCTTCGGATAAAAGACAACAAAATCATCTAATACATAAAAAGCGTGTTCATCGTAGTATCTGGAAACATAGGAGCAGGAAAGACCACCCTGACGGAACTTCTGGCAAAACACTATGGTTGGGAACCCAAGTTCGAGGCCGTAGCTACAAATCCATACATGGAGGACTATTACAAGGATATACATCGCTGGAGCTTCTGTCTGGAGACCTACTTCCTGAAAGAACGCTTCCGCGATCTCCTTGCCATTTCGCAGACTGACAAGGATGTGATTCAGGATCGTAGCATCTTTGAGGGTGTACATGTGTTTGCCGCTAACAATCAGGCTATGGGCAACATGGAGCAGCGCGACTATAACACCTTCATGGAACTCTTTGAACAGATGACCAGCGTGGCACGCACTCCCGACCTGATGTTATACCTTCGTGCCTCAATACCGCATCTTGTGGCAAACATCCAAAAGCGCGGACGCGGTTATGAGCAGAGCATTCCTATCGAATATCTGCAAAACCTGAACAATCGCTATGAGGACTTTGTCTACAACAAGTATGAAGGACGTGTGATTACCATAGATGTGGACAACATGGATTTCCTCAACAACCGAGACGACTTCAAGCAGATAACAGACAAGATAGATAGAATCTTCTATAGTCTCTTCCCCGAAGAAACCAATAAATAAAAACAAACAACACACACATAGATATGCACATAGCAATAGCAGGAAACATAGGCTGTGGCAAGACCACACTCACCAAGATGCTGGCCAAGAGATATGGTTGGGAACCACGTTTCGAACCAGTGGATGTGAATCCCTATTTGGAGGATTTCTACAAGGATATGTCGCGCTGGAGTTTCAATCTTCAGATATACTTCCTGAACAAGCGTTTCAAGGATGTCGTGGAGATAAGTAGAGCCACCGACCGCACCATCATCCAGGACCGCACCATCTTTGAGGATGCACGCATCTTTGCACCCAACCTGCATGAACAGGGCTATATGTCCAAGCGCGACTTTGATAACTATACCGACCTGTTCGACCTGATGATGTCGCTTGTGGGATTGCCCGACCTGCTGATATATGTCCGCAGTTCCATCCCCAACCTTATTGCACAGATAAGCAAGCGAGGCAGAGAGTATGAGCAAAGCATACGCATCGACTACCTGAAAGGTCTGAACGACCGTTATGAGGAGTGGATAAAGGACTATCCCGGACAAGTTCTCATCATTGATGGTGACAAATGTAAGTTCGGTGACAATCCAGAGGACTTCCGCACTATTACCGAAGAAATAGACCAGAGACTCTACGGACTGTTTTAACAAACGGAAGACGAGAAACGGACTTGCGGAGCGTAGGCGAACGAAGCAGAAAATCTGCGATTAGGCGAGAGCAGAGTCAAGTCTGTTTGAACTAGCCGAGCAATAGCAAAAACGACAAAAAGCAAAGTCATTTAAACATTAAACACTCGCCCTCATGGCAAATCTTAAATCCCTCGCCAAGGACACGGCAATATACGGTCTGTCGAGCATCGTTGGCAGATTTCTCAACTACCTGCTTGTTCCCCTCTACACACATGTCATCAGTGCAGAGAACGGCGGTTATGGCATCGTTACCAACCTCTATGCCTATGTGGCATTGTTGCTGGTGTTGCTCACCTTCGGCATGGAAACAACATTCTTCAGGTTTGCCAATAAGGAGGGTGAGAATCCCGATACGGTTTTCTCTACCACAATGATGGTGATAGCCACACTGGTGAGTGTTTTCATTGCCACGGTATTTGGTTTGATTACTCCCATAAGTCATTGGTTGGGATATCAAGAGCATCCCGAATACATTTTAGTAATGGCATCGGTGGTGGCTCTGGATGCCTTGCAGGCCATTCCATTTAGTTATCTTAGATATAAGAACAAGGCTCTAAAGTTTGCATCGCTCAAACTATTGTTCATCGCTCTAAACATTGGTTTGAACCTGGTTTTCTTCGTATTACTGGGCAAAACGGATGTCTTCTTTGTCTTTGCACTCAATCTGGTATGTACCAGTTTTATCACCATATTCTTCCTGCCCGAACTATTTAGGATAAAGTGGTGTATAGACTTGAGCTTGCTGAGGCGTATGTTATCATACTCATGGCCCATTCTGATACTTGGTATTGCTGGAATACTTAATCAGGCGGCAGACAAGATGATTTTCCCATTGATTTATCCCAATCGCACAGAAGGTGTGGTGGAATTGGGAGTGTATGGTGCTTGCGTCAAGGTGGCAATGATTATGGCAATGATAACACAGGCCTTCCGATATGCCTATGAACCCTTTGTCTTTGCACAGAGTCGTGATAAGGACAAGACACAGACCTATGCCATAGGCATGAAGTATTTCCTCATCTTCACCCTCCTGGCCTTTCTATGTGTGATGGCATATCTGCCATTGTTGAAGTATATGGTAGGTAGCGATTATTGGGATGGCTTGAGGGTAATTCCTGTGGTGATGGCGGCAGAGATAATGATGGGTATCTATTTCAATCTGTCGTTCTGGTACAAACTGATAGACAAGACCATATATGGTGCATGGTTCTCCATCGCTGGATGTATAGTATTGTTTGCCGTAAATATCATTTTCATACCCAAGTATAGTTATATGGCTTGTGCATGGGGAGGTTTTGCCGGATATGGTACAGCTATGATATTGTGCTATTTGGTGGGACAGAAAAAGAACCCTATCAACTATCCAATGAAAAGTATGGCCGTTTATGTTGGCATCACTATTCTATTCTTTGCTATAATGCAATTTGTTCCTGAGCATTGGCCAGCAATAGTAAGAATGGGTATCAACACATTGTTGGTTTTGGCCTTCGTGGGTCACATCATATATCACGACCTGCCCTTGCGCAATTTGCCAGTAATAGGAAAGTATTTTAGGTAATATTATAGAATTACTAGAGCATCTAGAATATAAAGACAAACTAGATAATCTAAAATCAGATTATAGGCAGCAATACCCTCTGGTCATCTTCGCAAATTTTGCGGAAGATGCCATTCTCCATTAGGAATGCCTCACCACGAATTTCCTCATAACCATACATGCTATAGAGATAAGTGCCATCGGGGAAAATATAAAAACGCTTGCCCATACTATCCTTGGCAGCGACCTCGTTATATACCTTCATGCCATCAAGAACAAAGTCTTTCCACTCATAATAATGTGGCAAGATTTGTATGTTGGTCAGACCCATTCCTGGGAAGAAACGCTTGTACTCGGGATTGCGAATCTCTCCGGGAAGTTCGGGAATGGAGTACACCTCGTCGGCACAATTCATACTTCCAGCACTGATGGTTAGCAAGACACCTTCGTAGGCATGCAGAGCATCGCGAAGAGACATCTCAAGGAAGAACTTGTGCTGAGTGGGTACATGACCACCACCTAATATAATAAGGTTGGCCTCGCGTACAAGAGAGTGTGCTTCGATAATATTGCGACGATCCAATAATGTCCACTGAACTATCTGTACACCACACTCTTCTATTGCCTGACGCAAACCATTGGAGGCACACTCGCTTCCATAAAAATCATCGGGCGAAGAGGTTATATACAATCCACGCGCCTCTCCCTTTAACTGACGGAGAAGTTCGTCGCGAAAGCCATTTTTCTCAAATATGGCCCCATCGTGACCGCAAGGACTGCTGGTGAGAAACAAAGTGAACATATATGTGGCAAAGGTATTGCATTTATTTGGATTTTTCAAATTAAAACAGTATTTTTGCGCTATCAAGTCATAAAATAGCAGAATTTTGTAAAGTATATAATTATTCACCTAACACATATTTACTATGAACTTCATTTTCATTTCCCCCAATTTCCCAGAAAATTATTGGAACTTCTGCGCCGCACTGAAGAAGAATGGTGTGACTGTTTTTGGTATAGGTGATTCGCCTTATGACAACCTTGACCAGCGTTTGAGAGATAGTCTCACCGAGTACTATCGTGTCAACAATATGGAGGACTATGATCAGATGTATCGTGCCGTGGCACATTTTGCCTCCAAGTATGGACGCATAGATTGGCTTGAGAGCAACAACGAATACTGGTTGGAGCAGGATGCACGTCTGCGCACCGATTTCAATATCAATACAGGTATCAAGACCGACAAGATAGATAGCATCAAGGAGAAGTCCGAGATGAAGAAGTACTATGCTGCCGGTGGTATCCGTACGGCACGTCAGGTGAAGGCTACAGAAGGACTGGACAATATTTTGAAATTCGCCTACGAGGCTGGTTATCCCCTCTTTGCCAAGCCCGATGTTGGTGTGGGTTCGGGTGGTACTCACAAGATTGAGAGCGAGTGGGCATTACGCGACTTCCTCAACAACACACCACACATTCACGAATATGTCATTGAGGAATTCGTAACAGGTAATATCTGTACCTACGATGCTATTATAAACTCTAAGGGAGAGCCCTTGTTCGAGAGCATGTGCGTATGTCCTCCATCTATTTCAGATATTGTCAACTACAATCTGGATAGCACATACTATGTTCAGCAGCATATCAACGAGAACCTTCGTTTCTGGGGTCGTCAGACCATCAAGGCATTCGGTGTGAAGAGCCGTTTCGTACATCTGGAATTCTTCCAGTTGGGCCGAGCTCACAGAGGTTTGGGCAACGAAGGCGACTTTGTGGCTCTCGAGGTAAATATGCGTCCTGGTGGTGGCTACACTCCCGATATGATCAACTATGCACACAATGTGGATGTATACCAGATTTGGGCCGACATGGTTGCATTTGACCATCGCACACAGCCCGATTCCAACGACGATTATTTCTGCGTATATGCTGGTCGCCGCTCTGGAGTGGAGTATCACTTGAACGATGCACAGATTCTGGACAAGTATGCCTATGCCATGAAGATGACCCCCAATATCGACAAAGCATTGGCTCCAGCAATGGGCGACTATGCCTACATAGCACGATTCCGCACCGAATGGGAACGTAACGAGTTCCTCTATGATGTGTGCAACAGAAAATAAGAATAAATAAGTATAACCGATTGACACTCAACAATAATAATCCCACAAAAATATAATGGAAGGACAATTTCATAAGCATTTCAGCAATCATCTGCAACGCGACATGGAGTACAAGACCTACGGCAAGAAGGGTCGTCCAGTCTTGATTTTCCCCTCACAGGATGGTCGCTATTTTGACTTCGAAAACTTTGGTATGATAGAGGTGTTGGCACCATGGATTGAGGCTGGCGAACTACGTGCCATCTGCGTGGATGGTATTGATGGTGAGACATGGAGCAATCGCTCTGCCGACAATCGTTGGCGCATCGAACAGCACGAACGCTGGTATCACTATATCACCGAGGAACTAATCCCCGAAGTGCGCAAGCGCAAGACTGAGACTTTCATCGTTACGGGTTGTTCTATGGGTGCATTCCATGCCGGCAACTTCTTCTTCCGTCGCCCCGATATCTTTGATTCGGTCATTGCACTGAGCGGTTTGTACACCGCAGGATATGGTTTCCCCATGTATAGCGACGAACTCACCTTCATGAACTCTCCCATCGATTTCTTGCGCGAGATGCCTGCCGACCACCCATGGATGGACCTCTATAAGAAGCGCAAGATATTCATTTGTGTGGGACAAGGCAAGTGGGAAGACGAACTCTTGGAGAGCACACGCGCATTGGACACAGTTCTGTGCGAGAAGGGTATCCCTGCCTATATGGACTATTGGGGCTTTGATGTCGACCACGACTGGTGTTGGTGGCGCGTTCAGCTCCCATACTTTATGGAAAAGGTGCTCAAGAAATAAATACCTCACACTCATACTAATAAACTCTGCCCTATATACAGTGGCAGAGTTTATTGTCACACCAGTCACGCATTTGTCACACCCTTTTCACGCTTGTTCGTGTCATCATGCGCTATAAAATGACTATCTTTGCCATCAAACAAATTCCTACACCATGAAATTCTACCAACTTCCATTATTGGCTATGTACCTTATGGTTTTGTGCGCATGCATGAGTGAGAAGTATAATCGTTGTACACCAGAGGAAGAGCAGTGTTTGGCTCACGACTTTCTGGTTCAAGCCAACAAAACAAGTGTTGATGACAACAAGGAGCGCATGAGGCTCTTCAACAAGGCAACCTTCCACTTTGCCAATATTGTTGTGCGCAACGATGCAAACGACACATTGCGTGCCGATGCCCTATTCACCTTGCGCTGGATTGCCGCCTATATCACTCACGATTATGACCAGGCATTGCAATACCTCAACCAATACCTCGAAATCGTAGGACCTGAGCACGAGAGTTACCCCACATGTCTGGCATATAAGGCCGATGACTTGTGGCATTTCGGTGCACACGACTCTGCTATGCATTATGCGCGCATGGCTCTGGAGGCGCCACACACCACCAACGACCAGATAGAGTATATCTGCCACCATATCCTATGGAACATATACGATACTCGTAATATGCCCGACTCGGCCCAGAAGCACAAGGAGAAACACATGAAGATACGAGAGAGTCGTGTGTTTGAACCAATGACTATGGAGCAATTGAAGAGTTCCCTCAAGAGCAACATCATTGCACAAGAAGAAACTGACAACAGCACTACAATATATGTCATAACAGGCCTTGCGGTGATAGGTTGTATCGTCTTGGTTATGACAATACGACGTCGCATCAAAGACAATACTTTGAATGAGGTCAGACAATACGACGTCAAGGCCGATTCGTCGGGACGTCTAAACAATAACCAAACAGGGACTTTATGCAATGCTCTTACCGAGGGCAGGAAGGCATTTGAACAATCTTCTGTCTATACTGATATATGCTCAACGAAAGTGAGTGAGCGCGAATGGCTTGCCATTGACAATGAGCAAATACGAATGATGGAAAGTAGCATTTTTGAGTCGTTCAAAAATGTATGTCGAATCATGCTGGACAATGCCGAACTTAATGACCAGGAACTTCTATGTTCAATATATGTGTATCTTGGTTTTTCTAACACATTGATAGCTCATTTCTGTCATACCACAAGTGCCACTATACGCAAGCGAAGAGAACGCATCCGCAAAAAACTCGATGCTGAATTTTACGAAGTGATTTTCAACGGAAGATGATACTCAATAGTATCTCGCCACGCATTTGTCACACCCTTTTCACATCATTTATGCATTGAGAAGGCATTATTGGCGTATATTTGCGACGGAAAATGCTTATTAAGAGCAATGAACAGAGGACAATTCTATATTTATAGAAAAATATTATTATCTTTGCACGAGATGATTATAACTATTAAATAATAAAATAACCTAATCATGAGAAGATTTCTTTCTGTAGTTGCGGCAGGTTTCGCCTGCATGCACATGGCGGCACAGAGTCCCGCCCTCGAAGGTTTCCTCTATGGCAACCAAACTGCTCCCTCTGGCAAGGAATGGGAATCGGTAGAAGAACTCTCGCTCAACAAGGAACAGCCACATGCATGGTTTTTCTCTTTTGAGAGTGTAGAGAAGGCTCGCAAGGTATTGCCCGAGAACAGCAAGTACTGGCAATCGCTGAACGGCACATGGAAGTTCCACTGGGCTCCCAATCCCGACGAGCGTCCTGCCAACTTCCACGAGGTAGGCTTCGATGCTACCAACTGGGACAACATCCCCGTTCCCTCTTCATGGAACATCGTTGGCTTGCAGAAGGACGGTACACAGAAGTATGGTACTCCCATCTATGTGAACCAGCCCGTTATCTTCCAGCACCGTCTAGCAGTAGGCGACTGGAAGGGTGGCGTTATGCGTACTCCTCCCACACACTGGACAACCTACAAGCACCGCAACGAGGTGGGTTCATACCTGCGTACCTTCAGCGTACCAGCTGATTGGAAGGGTCGCGAGGTGTTCATCACATTCGATGGTGTTGACTCATTCTTCTATCTTTGGATCAATGGCAAGTATGTTGGTTTCTCAAAGAACTCACGCAACACAGCTGAGTTCAATATCACTCCCTATCTGAATGAAGAGGGCGAGAATACCGTAGCCGTTGAGGTCTATCGTTCAAGCGACGGTTCTTTCCTGGAGGCGCAGGACATGTTCCGTCTGCCTGGTATCTTCCGCACCGTGGCCATCCAGAGCCGTCCCTCTGTTAGAGTTCGCGACCTGGTTGTTAAGCCCGACCTGGACGAGAACTACCAGAATGGTGTGCTTAACATCAGCGCCGACCTGCTGAACACATCCAAGAAGAACATCAAGGACCTGAAGATGCGTTATACTCTCTATGCTCACGAGTTGTACAACGACGACAACAAGGCTACCGATGTTGTGGCATACAGCGCTCCTTTCACTTTGTCTAAGCTTACAGGTAAGGCTACCATCAATGCTACACTGAACATGATTTCTCCCAAGAAGTGGACTGCCGAGGCTCCCTATCGCTATACCCTCGTTGGTGAATTGCTGGACAAGAAGGGCAAGGTGCTGGAGACCGTTTCCACAATCGTAGGTTTCCGCGAGGTTGAAATCAAGGACACTCCTGCCGACAAGGACGAGTTCGGTTTGGCTGGTCGCTACTACTACATCAACGGCAAGACCGTGAAGCTGAAGGGTGTGAACCGTCACGAGAGCCATCCCGCCGTTGGTCATGCCATTACTCGCGAAATGCAGACTGAAGAGGTGATGATGATGAAGCGTGCCAACATCAACCATGTGCGCAACTCTCACTACCCCTGCGACCCCTACTGGTATTTCCTTTGCGACAAGTATGGTATCTACCTGGAGGATGAGGCTAACATCGAGAGCCACGAGTACTACTATGGCGATGCTTCTCTTTCTCACCCCGAGGAGTGGAAGAAGGCACACGTTGCCCGTGTAATGGAAATGGCTCATGCCAACGTGAACAATGCTTGTATCGTTATCTGGTCTTTGGGTAATGAGGCAGGTCCTGGTAAGAACTTCGTTGCTGCCTATGATGCACTGAAGGCATTCGACGCTACTCGTCCCGTACAGTACGAGCGTAACAACGACATCGTGGATATGGGTTCTAACCAGTATCCCTCTATCGGCTGGACACGCGGTGCAGTAACAGGTAAGTATAATATCAAGTACCCCTTCCATATCTCCGAGTATGCACACTCAATGGGTAATGCCGTTGGTAACCTGGTTGACTACTGGGATGCTATGGAGAGCACCAACTTCTTCTGTGGTGGTGCCATCTGGGACTGGGTTGACCAGTCAATGTACAACTATGAGAAGGACGGCACTCGCTATCTGGCTTATGGTGGTAACTTCGGTGATACTCCCAACGATGGTCAGTTCGTAATGAACGGTATCATCTTCGGCGACCGCGAGCCCAAGCCTCAGTACTACGAGGTGAAGAAGGTTTACCAGTATGTAGGTGTGAAGATGCTTGATGCCAAGCAGGGCAAGGTTGAAATCTTCAACAAGAACTACTACGAGCCTCTCCATGAGTACCAGATTGTATGGTCATTGTGGAAGGATGGCAAGTGCATCCAGAAGAACCAGCCCATCCAGGGTCCCCGCATGGTACTTGGTCCTCGTCAGAAGCAGGTTTACACCATGCCTTACGACTTCAGCAAGCTGGAGGCAAGTGGCGAATACTTCGCAAAGGTGCAGTTCCTCCTGGCACAGGATATGCCTTGGGCTAAGAAGGGTTATGTTCAGGCCGAGGAGCAGTTGCTCGTTAGCGCTCCTTCTGTAGCAGCTCCCGCCATCAGCACAGTAGCAGGCAATGGTACTATCACTAACACTCAGGCTGAGAACATGCAGACCTTCAAGGGTGAAGGCTTCGAGGTACAGTTCGATATGACCAAGGGTACAATTCATCAGTTGGCATACGGCAACGAGACTGTTATCCCCGCAGGTGGCGGTCCTCGTCTGAATGCTTTCCGTGCTTTCGTAAGCAACGACAACTGGTGCTACCAACCCTGGTTCAACAACGGTTTGCACAACCTCCAGCACAAGGCTGTTGACGCTCAGGTTATCAAGGAGAAGAATGGCAACGTAATCCTCACCTTCACCGTAGTGTCTCAGGCTCCCAATGCAGCACGTCTGCAGAGCAAGAATGGCCGTTATGATAGCGGTCTACACACTCTTGAGGAGAGCAAGGATCGTCCCTTCGGCGATGATGACTTCAAGTTCACCACCAACCAGGTATGGACCATCTATGCCGACGGTTCAATCGAACTCCAGGCTGCTATTACTTCAAGCAATCCTGGCCTCGTATTGGCACGCCTTGGTTACGAAATGCAGGTTCCTGCCAAGATGGATCAGCTCAGCTACTACGGCCGTGGTCCTATCGACAACTACAACGACCGCAAGACCGGTCAGTTCATCGAGCAGTACAAGTCAACCGTGGCTGATGAATTCGTAAACTTCCCTAAGCCTCAGCAGATGGGTAACCACGAGGAGACTCGTTGGGTTTCTCTTACCAACAAGGCTGGCAAGGGTCTCTTGGTAGTTAACGAAAAGCCATACGCTGTTTCTGCATTGAACCATAGTGCAATGGATATGACAATGGCTACACATCCCCATAAGTTGCCCAAGAGCAATGTCAACTACCTGACCGTAGATGCTATGGTAACAGGTCTTGGTGGTAACTCTTGTGGTCAGGGTGGTCCTCTGCCTCACGACTGTGCATTTAGTGCTCCCACTCGTATGGGCTTCATCATCCGTCCCGCAGCTGCCAAGGGTGGTGCCGATGTGTCTACCGCAAGCGAGAAGCCTCTGCTCATGCAACAGCAGAAGAATGGTGATGTTATCATCGAGAGCGGTATTGAGGGTGCTACTATAATGTATAAGGTAAACAACGAGAAGAAGGCCAAGGAATATACCGGTCCTATCAACTTCCGCGATGGTGGTACTATCACTGCTTACTACAAGGAGAAACCCGAGCTGAAGGTTAGCATGACATATGCTAAGATTGAGAAGATCAGCACAGAGGTTATCTTTACCAGTAGCGAGGAGTCTGGCGAAGGCAATGCCAAGCACCTTGTTGATGGTGACATCAACAGCATCTGGCACACTATGTACAGTGTTACCGTGGCCAAGTATCCTCACTGGGTAGACTTCGATGCCGGTGACACCAAGAACATCAAGGGCTTCGTTTATCTGCCCCGTCAGGATGGTCCCAATGGCAACATCAAGGACTATGAGATTCTCGTTAGCACAGATGGCAAGAACTGGGGCGAGCCCATCATGAAGGGCACCTTCGAGAACAACCAGAAGGAGAAGAAGGTTATGCTCAAGGCTCCCGTCAAGGCACGCTACTTCCGCTTCCGTGCTCTCTCAAGCCAGAATGGTGCAGACTTTGCCAGCGGTGCAGAGTTCAGTATCATTGCTGAGTAATAAGCGTTGAACGATTAACGATAAATACCCCTTTCATTTCCCACCAAGGCGATGAAAGGGGTATTTCACTTTCCGATTCCGTTTTTAGCTCTCAGATTTCCGTTTCCCGTTTTTACCTTTCCGTTTTAAAATTATGACTTCAAGAATCATAGCAATGGGAGAAACCGTAATGGACATTCTCTTTCGCCAAAATACAGACGCTCAACAAGACACCAAAGACTATAGCCCCTTTGCTGCCGTACCTGGAGGAAGTTCCTTCAATAGCATGATATCCATCGGACGTAGTGGTGTACCATCCATTTTTATTGGTTATACCGGAGATAATATGGTAGGACACCAGATTGCCGACTTTCTACAAGCCAATGGTATCTCCACCGAATACTTCCAGATGCGTCAAGGCGAAAAGGCAGCACTCTCTTTGGCATATCTCGATGCTAATGGTGATGCCAACTACTGCTTCTATAAAGAAGAACCCACCTCGTCGGCAGAATACAGCATTCCTTGCTTTACCCACGAGGACTATATGCTCTATGGTTCCTTCTTTGCTATCTGCCCAGGGCTTCGCACACAAGTACGCACTACCCTGCAAACAGCACGCTCTGCCGGCACACTCATCTATTACGACATCAATTTCCGCCGTAGCTATCAGCATCGTATCGCCGAACTATTGCCTGTCATACAAGAGAATTGTCGTCTCAGTTCCATAGTGCGAGGCTCTGCCGATGATTTCGATATTCTCTTTGGCACACGCAATCCCGAGGAGATATACCGCCATCACATCTCACCCCATTGTCCCATCTTCATCTGCACCTCAGGATCGGGAACCATCAGCATCTTCACTCCACAGGGTCGCCACGACTTTGAAGTTCCCCAGATACCTGCCGAAGAAATAGTCAGCACCGTGGGTGCAGGAGATAGTTTCAATGCAGGTTTTCTATGTGCTCTTCACCAACAAGGTATACACCACAACGACCTTCCCAATCTTCCCCTACACACCTGGCAATCCCTCGTTGCCAATGGTATCCGCTACTCCTCTCAGGTATGCCGAAGCCAATATAATTATATAGAGAAAAGGTAAGAAAAAGGATATAAACAAGCACCCAAATCATCTGTTGAATAAAAAGATACAGACCTAAGTCAAATTACTACATAAAAATATTTTTGAATTATGCAAATCTAGATAAGTTGCTGAAACTCAAAGGATTTGTGTAATTCATTTTTTGTATTTACCTTTGCACTCGCAAAACGAACTCACGCAAGTTGGTGGTTTTACGGAGATAACCTTTGCATTTTGAGCTTTGGTTTTGCAGAGTTTTCCTATTGTCTTATTAAAAACATTTGTGTTATGAGTAATTTGAAGAATTGCTTTATGAATGGTGTGTCTATGATCAAGAGAGGTTTTGCCTATGTGCGAGTTGTTCCTGTGCTGATTGGGGCTATCGTGAAGCGCATCAGAGGCAATGGTTTCTACGAGGTGGAGTTTCGCAAACTGGGCAGAAAGTGGTACTGCAATGTGCCTGGTTTCCCCGAGGAGTTGTTCGAGCATACCCTTATGGTTGGTGGAGCAGCCAAGTTTCTGGAGTATTATTCTCGTGGCGAGACACAACTGAAGGTTACCATCAAGGTTGCCGATGCCGAGGAGGCAAAATGGCATTGTGGCAGCCAGTTGCAAAAGAACTCCTCCACTCTGACCGGTGGAGCCTTCTATAATGACGCGAATGGCTATTTCACAGAAGAATTTTGGCTATGCCCCGTAACCCTATTCGTTCTGGGCAAATATCCCGAGAGAATCCTTATATATAGGATAAACAAAAATCTCGTGAATTGTCCGATAATGATGGAGTGATTGTCGGTTCCTCGGTTATTAGGATTCATCCCTAAATCGTCTTATCTACAGACCCCTCCGTCATTCTGGCAATGTCCTCGCGTCGCACAGGGATGTGCTTCCCTCACTTGGGTATAGAAGCACATTTGGTGCTTCCTCTTCGACCCAGTTCGCCCCGAACTCGTTCTTGTTGCAAGTATGGGGAGGAAAAATTGTAAAATCCTTTGCACTTCGCCTACTTATTTGTAAATTCGTGCCGGACATATAGCATTTAAGTATATGATTTTAAGGATAAGACAACTTGCCATTACCCTGATAGCGGCATTGCTATGTGCCGTGGCAACCGAGTTGCATGCATGGGAAGGTATGGCCATGCCACGACTTCATGTCGACGGCAAGCACCTGAAGGACGAGAACGGAAACATCGTGAAGCTCCATGGTTATGTGCAGACATTCAGTCCATGGTTCAACGAGTGCGGAACACGCTGGAACAACTACGATGTGAAGGCTTGCCTTGCTTACAACCAAGGTATCATAGACGGCATTATGGCGGCAGGATGGAAGATGAGTTTCGTGCGAATGCACATGGACCCCTATTGGTCAAACATCCCCGGCAGGCGTGTCAAGGGCGAGAACGATATTTCAGCCTTCAGTTTCGATAGGTTCACCAAGTATCTCGACGAGGTGTTCATCCCCATGGCAGAGTATGCCATCAGTAAAGGCATGTATGTGGTTATGCGCCCACCAGGAGTATGTCCCGAGAAGATTGCCGTGGGCGATGACTATCAGAAGTTCCTCCTGCAGGTATGGCGCCATGTGGCACGCCATCCCAAGTTACAGAACCACCCCAACATCATGTTCGAGTTGGCCAACGAACCCATCAATATCCTTGGTAGCGATGGCACCTATGGTGGCGGTTCCAAGGCACAGTTTGAACAACTGAGCATCTACTTCCAGGAGATAGTGGACACCATGCGAGCACAAGGGTGCCACAACATATTGTGGATTCCAGGTCTGGGGTTTCAGTCCAAGTATGCCGGCTTTGCCGACTATCCCATCAAGGGCGAGAACATCGGTTATGCCGTGCACATCTATCCAGGGTGGTTCGGTAGCGGACACGGATATGAAGCCTTCTCACGAGGCTGGCAACAGGATGTACAACCCGTTGCCGACTTTGCACCTATTATGATAACCGAAATGGACTGGGCCGACAAGAAGTACAATGCCTCATGGGGCAAGGCACATACCGGTGTGGCGGGAGATGACAACTTCGGAGCAAACTTCAAGAAGATAACCGACGATGCCGGCAATGTCAGTTGGGTGCTGTTCACCTCGCCCGAGCATCTTGCAGCCTTCAAGGACGAACCAGCCAAGGATGGTCAGTACACCTTCCTCAACGACCCCGAGGCATGTCCGTGGCCAGTGTACCATTGGTTCAAGGAGTATGCCAAGAGCCACTATCCACGCAAGGCATTCACACGCATCTCCTCGTCCGACAGGGGAGACGGTACCTTCTCCAACCCTGTTATCTTTGGCGATTTCCCCGATCCCGATGTATGCCGCGTAGGCGACACATACTATATGGTGTCCACCACCATGCACACCTTCCCTGGTGCCACCATCATGGAGTCTAAAGACCTTGTCAACTGGAAATATTGTTGCAATCCTCTGGAGAGCATAGAGGGTAGCGATGCATTCAGTCTGCTCAACGGACAATGGCGCTATAGCCGAGGACAATGGGCCACGGCACTTCAGCACAAGGACGGAACATTCTACATGCTCTTCACCACGCTCGACGAGGGTGGTTATCTGCTTACCGCCAACGACATCTGCGGACCATGGAAGAAGCGCAAACTGGAGGGCGGTTTCTATGATGGCGGTCTGCTCTTCGACGGAGACAATACATACATCGCCTATGGTATCAACAACATCCGCATAGCCCGTGTGGACGAGAATTTCAAGAGAATAGAAGACCGTGAGGTAGCAAAATATAGTGTCAAGTCGGGACTGGAGGGAAGTCGCCTTTACAAGATAGGAGACTACTACTACATCTATGCCACCTATGGCGGAGTGCCAGCCTATCAGACCGTATTCCGTTCGAAAAACGTATTCGGCCCCTATGAGGAGAAGTTCCTTCTCAATGACCGCAACATACACCAGGGAGCACTCATCCACACCCAGGAGGGAGAGTGGTGGACCATGCTTTTTGCCGATAAGGGAGCCTATGGCCGCACTCCATACCTGTTGCCCATCAGTTGGGAAGAGGATTGGCCCGTGATTGGTGTCAACAAGGACAAGTCGGAGATATACCGCAAACCTGCCATTGCCGTGCAGAGTCAGTCTGGACTGACCACCAACGACAACTTCAATCATTACAACCTGGGCAAGCAATGGGGATGGAACCACCTCTGCGACAAGTCCAAGTGGTCGCTGACCAGCAAACCAGGACACTTGCGCTTGCACACGGCCACCGTGACAGACAATTTCTACCGTGCCCGCAACACCCTCACACAACGCATCCTTGGTTATCATCAGGGCGATGGACTTACCTATGCCACCATAGCCATTGACATCTCTCACATGAAGGATGGCGATGTGGCTGGTCTTGCCGTGATGCAGGATCCCTCGGCATTCATAGGCATAAGTCAGCAGGGCAGAAAGCGCTTCCTTGTACACTCCACACAATCCTTGCGCCACAAATCCAAGGAGGATTCCCTTGGCGAGCGCATCAAGGCATCTGTCATATATCTGCGCGCCATTACCAACTATCGCACCAGCAAGGCACGCTTCTACTATAGCACCGACAATGCCAGCTATATCCCCTTCGGCAAGGAACTGGACATGAAGTTCGACCTCTCTGTCTTCACCGGCAACAAGTTTGCCATCTTCAACTATGCCACCAAGGCACTTGGGGGATATGTCGACGTTGACTGGTTCACCACCGAACCGGAGTTCACGGAAGAACTTTTCTATGAAGAGGCATCGATGAACTATACCGAGGAGTCGCTCACACTTAGCAAACTCACCACCCTCCAGGACGGCAAACTGGAACTGCTCACGGGAAGTACGCACGACTTGGAACTGATAGCACACTATGCCGATGGACATACCGATAAGGTAGCCTCTCTTGCCACATATTCGGACTACGACAAGAGCGTCATAGAAATAAGCAATGGTCGCATCAAGGCCCTTGCTGATGGCACAACATCGTTGACCGCCACATATCAGGGTGCCAGGGGCGAGGAGAAGAGTTGCACCATCCATATCACCTCTTCCACCTTTCCGCTCAGCAAGGAGGCCTTCAATCCATCCATCTGGGACCAGGGCACCTATGACGAGAAGAGTGGTCTGGTGAGGACAGGAAGATATGGTTTTGCCGGTTGGCGATACGACAACGGACTGGACATTAGCAAGCACAAATACCTTGTGGTGGAGATAGAAGGAGGCGAGGGAACCAATGTTTCCTTGCGACTTTTCGACGATAACAACTACTGGGGTGATTGTGCTTCATACGACTTTGGCAACAAGAATCGTCTTGTCATTCCCATTGCCAAATTGCAGAGGAGCAAGAACAAGCAGCGCCCATTTGCTTCGGAGCATGTCTACATCCTTGGTTTTTGGTCAACAGGTGCCACGCCCTTCCGTATCAAGGAGATTCGTTTGACAGACCACATCACCAAGTAATTTAAGGACAGATCCCTAAACAGGGGAGTTTAACCCCAAATAGTTTTTTAAACTATAATCGTGCTCCATTTGGGTCCAGCCCCGTCTCATGGGGAGAGTTTGAGTGGGTAATAGCGTTATTCGTTAACTTTCTCCTCCTGGGACAGGGGGAGTCCCACAAAGTGGGGAGGGGGTGGATTAAACGCGATTATCCGTTAATGTTCTCTAACTCTTATACATCCAGCGAAGCGGAGGGGACTGTAAGATAAAACCAAAGATATATATAAATAGGAATATGAAAAGAATATACATCACACTATGCCTCGCTCTGATGGGGGTGATGGCAATGAGGGGAGAGACGATAGCAAGCAGTCCCGATGGTCATATTGTTGTGGACTTTGAGGTGAAGGAGGGCCGCCCTATGTATTCTGTCCTCTACGATGGTCAGGTGGCAATAGCACCCTCTGCCTTGGGAGTGCAGACCAATATGGGCGACTATACCATCGACCTCACTTGGAACCCCTCCGAGGTTCGCAAGGAGGAGTTCTCCGGCACCTACACATTGCCAAGTATCAAGGTGGGCGCAGAGCATGCCTATCAATACAATCGTAGTGCCTTGATGCTCTCCCAAAAGGAGCGCCCGGTGATGGAGATAGAGTTCATGGTTAGCAATAGCGATGTGGCATTCCGTTACACCATCCTTCCACGCCGAGACACACGCTGTTGTGTCGTTACATCCGAGGCTTCGTCCTTCTGCATCTCTCCCGATGCCCACGCTTTCCTTGCTCCACAGAGTTATCCTATGGGAGGCTTTGCACGCACCACTCCCAGTTACGAAACGAAATATAGTCTTGGCGAACCAGTAGGCAGAAACGGATGGGGCAATGGCTATACCTTCCCATGCCTCTTTGAGGTACCACATGCCGATGAGGCCAAGAACCTATGGATACTCATCTCCGAGACTGGTACCGATGGCACGTATGTCGGATGCCGTCTGCTGGGAGAGAGGGGTGGCAAGTATCGTATTGGTTTTCCTATGGAGGGAGAGTTGAACGGGTGGGGTAGCACCTCGGCACAGATGGCTCTGCCTGGCAAGACACCCTGGCGCACCATCACCATAGGTCACACCCCTGCCAATGCCATCAAGACTACCGTGCCATGGGACCTCGTAGAGGAGAAATACCCAGCCTCCAGAGACTATTCTGCCGACTATGGCAAGGGCATGTGGTCGTGGATTATAGGCATGGACTATAGTTGCAATTTCGCCGAACAGAAACGCTATATCGACTTTGCCGCCGCCATGGGTTATCGCTCGTTGCTGATAGATGCCTTATGGGATGTGCAGATAGGTCGCGAGCGCATAGCACAACTCTCGCAATATGCACGCACCAAGGGCGTTGGACTCTATCTCTGGTACAATAGCAATGGTGCGTGGAACGATGCTCCCCAGTCGCCCAGAGGCATTATGGACGACCCTCGCAAGCGCAGAGAGGAGATGAAATGGATGCAGGAGATAGGTGTACTGGGCATCAAGGTGGACTTCTTCGGTGGCGACAAGCAACCTATGATGCAATACTACGAAGACATCCTTACCGATGCCAACGATTTCGGTATCATGTGTATTTTCCACGGATGTACCCTTCCCCGAGGATGGGAGCGCATGTATCCCAACTATGTATCTTCCGAGGCGGTGCCGGCATCGGAGAATCTCCACTTCTCGCAAGGGTTCTGCAACGAGGAGGCACGCGATTGTGGTGCCATGTATCCCTTCACACGCAATGCCGTGGGATCTATGGACTTCGGAGGCTCTGCTCTGAACAAATTCTATAATGCCAACAACCGTCAGGGTTCGCGCCGCATCACCTCCGACATCTATGCCCTGGCCACGGCAGTTCTTTTCCAGAGCCCAGTACAACACTTTGCTCTGGCTCCCAACAATCTCACCGATGCCCCGGCCTATGCCATAGACTTCATGAAGAGTGTCCCCACGCGATGGGACGAGGTGCGCTTCATCGACGGTTATCCCGGCAAGTACATCATCATGGCACGCCGCTCGGGCAACACCTGGTACATAGCTGGTGTCAATGCCATGGAGCAACCTCTGCAAAAGACCATCACCCTGCCCATGTTGCCAGGCAAGAGCACCGTTAGTCTTTACATAAATGACGAGAAAAAGTCTGTAAACCTCTCGAAGAAACAAACGCTTAAAGTGGAAATACCCACAAATGGAGGTGTGGTGATTGTGAGCTAAAGGGGGCAAATGAGGTTATTTTGGCTCGTTTTATTGTTAATAATCGATAAAAATCATTATCTTTGCCTGTGTTATCAACTATAATCGATGTGCATATATTAGTCAGACAACATCACTTGGACGAAATATAGATATATTTTGAAAAGACAAACAAATACCTAAAACTAATGAAGAAGACAATTTACACACTAGGCTTGAGTATGCTGATGGTGGGATGTGCCATGCAACCCAATCAGGAGTATTATGAGAAGCATGTGGAATTTCCCGTCGGAGCCACTATCGAGCAGAAGATAGACATGGCTTCGCGTCTTGTGCCCACGGCACAGCAGTTGGAATGGCAGCAGATGGAGTTTACCGCCTTCCTGCACTTCGGTATGAACACCTTCACTGGCAACGAGTGGGGCCATGGCACAGACAGCCCAGCCTTGTTCAATCCCTCAGAACTGGATTGCGAACAGTGGGTCAAGGCACTGAAGGATGGTGGTTTCAAGATGGCGCTGATTACCGCCAAGCATCACGATGGCTTCTGTCTGTGGCAGACCGAGACAACGGAATACTCCGTAAAGAACTCTCCCTGGAAGGATGGCAAGGGCGATGTGGTGCGCGAATTGCGCGACGCTTGCGAGAAGTATGGCATGAAGTTCGGTGTCTACCTCTCTCCATGGGATCGCAACGCTCCATCTTATGGCGATTCTCCTGCGTATAACAAGTTCTTCATAGCACAGCTCACCGAGTTGCTCACCAACTATGGCGAGGTGCACGAGGTATGGTTTGACGGTGCTTGTGCCGAGGGCCCCAACGGCAAGAAGCAGGAGTATGACTGGACAGCCATCCTTGCCAAGATTCGCGAACTCCAGCCCAAGGCAGTTACTGCCATCATGGGTGATGATGTGCGTTGGGTAGGCAACGAAGGCGGACTGGGTCGTGAGACAGAGTGGAGTGCTACGGTTATCCCCCCTGGTTCCTACACACACAAGAAGGCTGCCAAGGAAGCTCTCGGTCTTGAGGAGATGTCCAAGGATTTGGGTAGCCGCGAACTGGTGGCCAAGGCTCAGGAGGTGTATTGGTATCCCTCAGAGGTTGACGTTTCCATCCGTCCAGGTTGGTTCTACCATGCAGAGCAGGACGGTCAGGTGCGCTCTTTGGCAAATCTGGTGAACATATACTATCGTTCCGTTGGTTGCAATTCAGTGCTTCTGCTCAACATTCCTCCCGATCGTCGCGGTCTTATCCACGAAATCGATGTTCAGCGCATTAAGGAGCTTTCAGAGTATATCAACAAGACCTTTGCCACCAACTATGTCGAGAAAGGCAACCAGGAATGGGCAGCACAGGTTGGCGAGAGCAAGGAGTATGATGTCAAGTCGGGCGCTATGGTAAACACCTTCCTCATCCAGGAGGATATCACCAAGGGTCAGCGCGTTGAGGACTTCCTCGTAGAGGTATACAGCAATGGTGCATGGCAATATGCTGCCGAGGGTACCACCATCGGTTACAAGCGTCTGTTGCGCTTCTCCGATTGTCAGCCCGAGAAGGTTCGCGTCACCATCCGTGGTTCTCGTGCTACGGCAAATATCTCTAACGTAGGTCTCTACTATGCCGAGCCCTTGCAGGACGAGAATGCACGTGTTAGAATGAGCCACGTTAACACCGCAGAATGGAAGGCTGTTGGCGCAGATGCAGCACTGGCATTCGATGGCAATGCCGCAACAGCATGGACTACAGAAGGACTTTCTGCCTTGACAGTAGACATGGGCAAGGAAGAGAGTGTTGCAGGTTTCTGCTATGCTCCCGTAGTTGCCGAGGACCTCAGCGGTACTATCTACAAGTACAACTTCTATGTCAGCACCGACGGTCAGAACTGGACAAAGTGCAATACCAACGGTGAATTCAGCAATATCATGCACAATCCTGTGCCATACTTCGTACGCTTTGGCAAGACCTACCAGGCACGCTACTTCAAGTTGGAGCCCGTCAGCGAAATCAACTCCGCCCAAAAGACCACCATCGGTGATATTGGAATCCTGGTAAAGTAAAATTGTTAACGGTTAGCGGAATACCCATACGGATTAAAGCCAGAACTGATAACCTAACCTAAGATGATGGCACCCTGTTGCATAACTGCAACGGGGTGTTTCTTTTTTGCTCTATACCTTGACTGCTGTATTTTGCAGAGTGAAGACGAGCCGGCCGCATCACCACAAAGACATGGAAATATACAAGTACAAAAACACGACAAAGTGGTTCCTGAGAATTGCATATTTGCAACCAGCATCCTTGTTCGCGAACCAACGTTCATTTCTCAGGAGGCCTTATAAGCGAGAAAGCAGGGGGCAATACGTTGACTTTGGCATAGCACCGCAGTGACTTCCTCAAGTCAGTATACTGTCTTTGCAAAGTCAGTACTACTGCTATTCAAAAACAAGATAGCTGCAAAGTGGGCAATTTTCGTGTTTTTTTATGAAAATAGCCTTGAAATTTACCAGTTTCAGTAAGAAAATAGCATAAAAATGAGGTGCCAAAGCATCTAAAACACCCGAAATCTGCATTAGAGACGGTATGTATATGTTCTAGAATGCCACAGAATGCTCATCATTTTTTTGACAAAATATCATAACAAAAGAGGGCATTTTGTTGCTGGTATTATCCTATATCTCCATTAGCCTTTGCTCGAACTCCTTCTTGGGATACAGGGCTATGGCATGGATGCGGCTTCTGTAGTTGTAGATGGTTGGTAGGGAGTAGTTAAGGAAATGTGCTATCTCTGCGATGTCCTTCACTCCAAGGCGGATGAGGGCGAAGATGCGTAGTTCTGGTGTAAGGTGTCCGCCATTTGGAGGGGTTATCCTGTGCTCTGGCTGCAGAAGTTCGTTGAAGTGCTGTACAAAGTTGGGATGAGTGTCAAGGAAGGCCGTGTCGAAGTCGTTGAAGAACCGCTGTTTCTCCTCGTCGAAGTATTGTCCGGACTTAAGTTGCTTGACAATGTCGTTCTGTTTTCCTGCCTTTGCCAGTCGAAGGAGGTCTTTGCGGTACTCGTCCATGTTCTCTATGTATGAACGGCATCGGTTCAAGTAGAATGTGATATACTTCTCCTTTGTGTTATCCAGTTTCTTGAGATCGGCATTTGCCTCTCCCAGCAACCGGTTGGCATTCTCCAATCTGGAGTTGCTTATGTATAGTTGTGAGCGTGCATACCTAAGGCGCTTGGATTCGAAGTAAAAGTACACGGCAAAGCATATTATCATCAATGTCAGCGTGGCAAAGGCAATGACGGCCATATATCTTGCGTTGCTTTCCTTGTTGAGCACCTCCTGGTGGGCATGGTCGATAATAGGGTATATTTCGGCAATGGCAATGGAGCGCAGACGCGCGTTGCAGAACGTAGCATCCTCCATGGCGCAAACCATGTAGTTGTAGGCCCGCTCAATGTCGCCGCGTTCGTACAGTGCCACGGCAAGTTCCTGCAAGGCAATGTATTCTGTCACGCCACGGCGTATGTCATGTATGGCGGTGCGTGCCATATATTGTACAAGGCTGTCCGTTTGTCCAAGGTGTCTTTTCACCGTGCCCATATTATATAAGGTATATGCCAACTGCTCTCCCTTTGCCTGCTCCTTGATTCCGGTCAGCAGACTTTCGGCTGCCCTGATATTTCCCTGGCTTATTTCCTTGTCGGCCATACACACCGCGTGGCTGATGGGGTCCGTTTCCAGTGTGAGTATGGAATCGCGGTACAGTTCGGTCAGTGTGGTGTAACTCTCCTGCACGTCGCTCAGAGCCTTGGTATATTCTGCCAGCCATCCGTATATGGTGCGCCGTACATGCATGTATTGCAACTGGCCTTCCGGAGTGACGATCTTCTTCAGGCTGTCCAGTTGGGCATTTGAATGGTGGTATGTGCCCATGATGCCCATCGTGAGGGATTGCTTTATCAGTGCCACCTCCTGCATCTTCTGGTCTTCGCACTTCACGGCCTGGGCATAGAGCAGTTTTGTGTAGAGCAGGGCAGAATCGCTCTGGAAATGAGCATAAGCTTTGTACAGCTCGTGGTAAACATTCATCAAAGCCTTGCCACATACAACCTGCTTTATTTGTTGGAGGCTGTCGATGGATTGGCGCCTTTCTGCATGGTATCGGGACTTTTTGCGTATGGTCAGGTCCAGTTTTGTCAATATTTCCTGTGTCTCGTCACCAGCTATGCACAGATTAGGTGTAAATATAAACAGGAAAAAGATGAGAATTGCTTGTTTCATGGATATTTTAATAGGGTTAACGCGAAACAAATTTACGAAAATATAATCATATAATGAAGTTTTGCATCTCTAAAATACAGAATATGCAAGTTTTAAAATCTACATTCTTTTACAGATGACCTTGGATAAATACCTGAATATCAATACAAATGTTCTTTGTATATTCTACATTCTTTTTATATTGATGTTAATGGCATTAGTTAAAAGAATAAATTAGCGTTCGGAAAACCTTAAACAACAAACCATACCATGTTCAGACGTTTTTATCTTTTATTTCTTCTAACCATTTGTGTAACAGCAATATGCGGTGCTGCTCCAACCAAGTTGGACAGGACTGAGGTTCATCCGGCCTTTTGGTGGGCAGATATGAAAAAAAACACTCTACAGGTGCTGATATACAGCGACTTAGTGAAGGATTGCGAGGCAGTGCTTTCTGGTGCTGAAGGAGTGGTTATTGACCATGCCGTGAGACTGAAGAACCAGAATTACCTGATTCTTTACCTGAACACCAATGGTGCACAACCCCAGAAATTCAGCATAAAACTGTATAAGGGCAAGAAACTCTACAAGGAGATTCCATACGAATTGAAGCAACGTACTTCACGCCCTGTCAATTCGTTTGATGCCGGTGATGTGGTGTACCTGCTCATGCCTGATCGTTTTGCCACCGGTACTACCGACGAGCAGAAGAAGCAGATGTACAAGGGCATGAAGCAAGACACATGGAGCAGTGCCGATATGGCACGTCATGGTGGCGACCTGGCAGGCATGACACAGCACCTTGACTACCTGCAGGACCTTGGCGTGACGGCCGTTTGGCATACCCCAACTCTGGAGAACGACATGCCCGAGCAGAGTTACCATGGCTATGCCATTACCAATTATTATCGCACGGACCCGCGTATAGGCAGTAATGAGGACTATCGCAAGTGGGTGGACGAATGTCACAAGCGGGGCATAAAGGTAATCAAGGATATCGTGTTCAACCATTGTGGCAGCGAGAACTTCCTGTTCCGCGATCGCCCTGCCGGTGACTGGTTCACATACAATAGTATATATACCCCCACCACCTATAAGACTGGCATGCCAGGTGACCCCAATAGTTCAAAACAGGACTTCGACCTTACCGTTGACGGATGGTTCACTATGGCAATGCCCGATTTCAACGGCAGAAACCCTCTCGTTGCCGACTATCTGATACAGACAAGCATCTGGTGGATAGAGTATGCAGGCATAGATGGCATACGTCAGGATACCTATCCTTATAACGACTTTGATTTTATGCGCCGCTGGTGCATGGATGTGGAGAGGGAGTATCCCGGTTTCAATATCGTGGGAGAGACATGGATCAACAATCCCGTAGCGGTGTCATACTGGCAGAAGGACAGCCCCCTGGCAGCGCCCAAGAACAGTGAACTGAAGACCGTGATGGATTTCCCCATGATGTATATGCTGAACTCATGCGTGGACGAGGAGACCGATACCTGGGACCACGGCTTTGCACGCCTGTGCGACCTTCTTGGTCAGGACAGGGTCTATGCCAACCCCAACAGCGTGTTCACCTTCCTTGCCAATCATGACACCAACCGTTTCCAGCCCACAGAGGAGAAGGCCAAGGATATCACACGCTATAAGCAGGCGCTTGCCCTGTTGCTTACCCTGAGAGGCATACCCCAGTTGTATTATGGTGATGAGATAGGCATGTATGCCAACAAGAGTGTTAACGATGGTGCCCTGCGCCAGAACTTCCCTGGCGGATGGCCTGGTGACAAGAACAATGCCTTCAGTGCAGAGGGACGCAC
>JAFYMW010000036.1 GCA_017548165.1 Bacteroidaceae bacterium | reverse complement strand
GATACAGATGGAGCAGAAGAGCATCTCGCTCAACATGCAAGCCTTGGAGCAACGCCATCAGTTGGCAAGCCTCGAAAGAAAACTCACCCAGAGCCGCGAGGAGTTCTCCATGGGCATCAAGAGCCGTGCCGAACTCACCATAGCCGAGGAAGACTATAAGCACGAGCACCAGAAACTGCTCTTGCAGATGGAGAGTCTTCGCCACGACTCCGTCACCGCCATCCTGCGTCGCGAGATGATTGTTTCCGACCGTCAGGCGGCAACACGCAAGCTGGAGAATGCACAAAGGCGCATAGACGGCCTCATTGTCCGTGCACCCCAGGACGGACAGTTGGGACACATCAACCTTACCATCGGTCAGTCCGTAGGTGGCGGTGCCATGATAGGACAACTGAAGATAATGAACCAGTACAAGGTACACACCCAACTGAGCGAATACTATGTCGAGCGCATACATGCCGGTCTGCCTGCCACCGTCATTCAGAAGCTGGACACCTTCCCCTTGCGCATCAGCCGTGTCATCCCCGAGGTCAAGGACCGCAAGTTCGACACCGACCTGCTCTTCATCGACTCCATCCCCGAGAACATACGCCTGGGCAAGAGTTACCGTGTGAAGATAGAACTTGGCCAACCCGAACAGGCCATCATAATACCTCGTGGCGACTTCTACCAGAAGACCGGTGGCCGTTGGATTTACCGCATGGAGGAAGGCAGCAATGTGGCACGCCGTGTGGACATAAAGATAGGTCGTCAGAACCCAGAGCAATACGAGGTTATCGATGGTCTCACCCCCGGTGACCAAGTAATAGTGAGCGGCTATGACAGATTGGGAGATGTAGAGGAGGTGGTGGTGGACTAAAAAGACCCACCCCCAACCCCGGCAGACCCTCCCCCAACCCCTCCCTTTATGGAGGGGAGTGGTTACAACTAACTGATAGATGACACCAGTCAATGTATAAACAATAATTTACATACCCCCTCCGCGCTCCGCGCTCGTCCCCCTGACTCAGAGGGACAGTCAGTTACAACAGAGTATCACCCTATCAAGACCGCGCTAGCCAACTGTCCCTCTAAGTTAGGGGGACGAGCGAAGCGGAGGGGGTATGTTGCAAAGTATAAACTCTACAAAATTACCCCCCCAAAAAAAAAACAATAATTCAGAGATGTTGAAAAAGGTTATAAATTAGGTTAGAAGACGCCCTTGCCCTCCATCAAAACTGGAGGGCAAGGAAAAGAAGCACGACAATGTAACAAAATAACCTCCAATCCCGTTATTACCATAAAACACAATTTATCACAAATATGAAAAATCATAATCAAAATCAATCCCCAGTACATCATACTCCCCTCCATACAGGGACAGGTTGGGGGTGGGTCCGTTGGGGAGGACTCCTTGCCAACTCATTCGCTACCGCTTGGCGCAATCTGCTCAAGTACAAGACGCAGAACATCATCTCCATTGCCTGCCTTGCCGTGGGTGTGGTGTGCTTTGCCGTGGTGTTCCAGGTGGGAACAAGTTACCTGAGGAATCTGTATTACACAAAATACGACACCGGACGTCCTATTTTCCACTTATATGAAATGACCGAGGAGGAATACAAAAATTATACTCCCTCCGCCGATAACAATTTCAAGCCAGAGCCACCAAAGATGTTTATCACGGAATCCTTCGTTGAAAAGCTCTACAACTTGGAATTGCCGGCTATGCGCGAATTGCATGGTTATGATACTTGGCGAATAGAGGCAAAATTTAAAGATGGTACAGACATTGGCAAAACCTGTTATACGAGCATAATGACTTGTTCGCCACGTTACTTTCATTATCAGAAGTATCGCTCAGCAATTACCGGCAAGATTATTCCCGAACTGAAGGAAGGCGAAATTCTCATCACCGACCAATTACGTGATCAGGTTTATGGCAAAGATGTGGACCCACGTGGATTTCAAGTAAGTGAAAATCAATACTGGAAAGGGGTCAATGGGGTCATATCCGATGTGGTTAACACTACAGAACGTATTGTCAACGAAAAACTACTGGATAAAGACATCATCCTGTGCCATAAAAACTTTATCGTTGAGAATCGTATTGCTTTCTTTAAAGTATACGCACAAATAGAACTGAACGAAGGTTATACGGCTGAGGATATGCATGAACAGCTTGCCAGCGCCTTTCCTGAATACTATGTGAAATTGCAACAGCCCGACTTTGACTGGCAAACATTTTCAATCCTTGGCATCGTTCTCCTGCTTGGAGGCAGTGTGTTGCTCATTGGTGTAACAGGATTCCTGAAAATGCAGTTGCAACTCTTTGGGCTTCGTTCGCGCGAAATGGCATTGCGCCGTACGATGGGTGCCAAGCCTCGACATCTGTATGGGTTGTTGATGGCTGAAATAGTCCTTGTATTTGCCATCACAGCCTTAGTGACTTCGTTCATTACCATTCAACTTGTTCACAATGCACTGCCCATTGTACAAAGCGTACATGAAAAATTCATGATTGACACCAACCAATTGGTAGAGACAGGCTTGTGGATTTGCCTCGTCACTTTGGCTGGATCGATTGTCGTTGTTATCTGTTCCGTTTATCGCCAGGTGCACAGCCCTGTGGGAATGCGTGTGGGTCGTAGCGGAAGTCCGCGAACCGCAGGACAGAGCATCATGATATGTATTCAGTTTATCATCAGCATGCAGCTCACCTTTGCCGTGCTGGGAGCATTTTACATACTCAACGAATTGGCTGATGCCAAGTATGGAGGCGTGGAGGAGGACAAGGCACCTTACCGCAATGTGATTATGGCTGGCCTTTTTTCTATGGACGACAATATTCCCGGCTTTAAGGATAAAGTGATGCAAACAGGACTTGTGGAGCATATCGGTAAGTATTTTTACTCTACGGGAGAAACTATAGGACCAGATTACGACAAGGAACTTTTCGTACGCACCAGATTAAGGCGCGACGTGAATGGTGATACGATTTATGGAGTCAGCGTACTTACAACCGACGAGGTGACTCTGGATTTGCTGAACGTTAAAATTACTGCAGAAAAACCTGCTGACGAGAAGCTTCAGGCCGTCACATGTGCCCTCTATGTGCGAAGCGAAGAAGTGGAACGTTTGCGTGAGAAATGGAATTTGCCCATAAGCAGTGATGTGCAGACTCGCAACCTCTACCGTGGTAATGATTACACGCTCATTGGTTATGCGATATCGTTGATGGGGTGCAGAACAGAGTATGATGGTGTTCCATCCTATTGGGTTGTAGAACCCGACGTATATCGCGAAAAAACAGTATGGACTGTCCCAATACCCAATGTCAATACCTATGTTCCCAGGAACTATTACCTTATATTCCCGAAAGAAGGCAAGTATAACGAGGTGATGGAAGCCCTTACCGATATCTATCGCGAAGCGAAACCTGGCGATATGAATCCATTGAAAGTGGATGACCTCTACGAAACATGGTTCAAGGAGATCCGCTTGATTGAAATGATGCGCAAACTCTGCTTCATGCTGGTAGT
>JAFYMW010000035.1 GCA_017548165.1 Bacteroidaceae bacterium | reverse complement strand
GGGAAGAGGGCCTTGATTTCCTCCTGGTTGCCAACACTCTGAGTAGCGGCACCTTCCTGAGCCTTTACAGCACCCTGAAGGGCCTTGGGCAGCTTAGGCTGGTAAGCTGCTCTTGCAATCTGCAATGCACTTTTTTCCATTGTCTTTTCTGTTTATTTTAAAAGTTACACAATATTTGCTTAGCAAAGGTACGAATAAGCGAGCGAAATAGCAAATATATTTGCATTTTTCCGAGCGAGAGTACCTAAGACAGTGGTCAAAGATACAAAGATTTCTACAAATACCACACTCACATGCCTCCAAATAAAATAAAAAGAAGTAAAATTCTCCGAAATTCGGAGGTAATGCTTGCCAATATTTAAATAAATATGTACCTTAGCAACACAAAAGCGATATATAAGGCGCTGCTATCAACAAGAGAAAAATCAAGTATAACCATAACACCACTTGAAAACTTATGAAAAGACGTGAATTAAAGAAATGTGTTAACAATCTATGTGCAGAACTGTTTGCCGAGTGTATAGCTTTGTCACAATTTGAGAAGGTCGACCAAGACGCTCTGAGCAATGTGATGCAGAGCATCCTGATGATGCAATCGGACATTATCTGCCGCATATCGCATGTACAGCCCGGTGCTGGCAAGGTATTCTTCAAGAAGTTGCAGGAAGACCTGGAGTGCCGCACAAACGAAATTATCGACGACATAGTAGCACTGGCGTAAGAGAAACGGGAAACTGGAAATCTATTGATTCATCTTTTCGGTTTTTCAGTTTCTTTCGCCTTTTTTACTTTGATAAATGAACATTTGTCATAAAATACTATTCGGGTGGATGAAGTTCAAAGAGGAAGTTACAGAACCATTTCCACCCAAATATATTATTGCCTTGGCACCGCATACGAGCAATTGGGACTTCATCTTGGGAATGCTATACTCGTGGGCCAAGGGACTGAGATGCGATTTCCTGATGAAGAAGGAGTGGTTCTTTTGGCCATTGGGAATAGTGATGCGCAAACTGGGTGGCATACCAGTATATCGCAACAAGCAAAGGGGCATGACAGACATCGTGGCAGAGCAAGCCAGGAAGATGGACACCTTTCATCTGTGCATCACCCCAGAAGGCACACGCAAAGCCACAACGGAGTGGAAAAAGGGGTTCTACTTCATAGCCCTGAAAGCAGAGTTACCCATATTGCTCTATGGCATAGACTACAAGCGCAAACTGATAAAATGTACAAAAACCTTCCTCCCCACGGGAGATGTAGAAAAGGATATGTCGGAAATCAAGAACTATTTCAAACAATTTGAAGGTCGACATCCCGAGAGATTCAGAATATAATTGAATGCATAGACTGCTGACGATACTCCTGGCCACACTGGTGGCTGGTACAACATATGCCCAATCTGCCAAGAACATAAAGAAGGAGTTGGGCACATATTTCAAGACATACGAAAACCTGGCCTATAGTTGCAAGGACAAGGCCAAGGTGGACAAGCTATACCTCCGCTCGGAAAAGAAGGAGGTGGAGATAGCCGTAACAGAAGTTTTTCTGGGACAACCCTTTACCAACGACCTGGTGGCACAAATATATCAGGACATCAAGGAATATCTGCCACAGCCCTACAAGGAGTGGAAGATAGTGATCAGCGTAAATGGTTATCCCATAGAGCAGATGGTGCCGGCAGATAGTTTGCCACAACCCGATACGCTACGCTATTGGAGTGGAGTGAAGCACGAGGACAATCCCTGGACAACACACTTGAGCCGCCCCTACACCGTGTCGAATGGTTTGGAGGGACGACATCTGGCTTTATGGGCCAGCCATGGCAGATATTTCGACTTCCGCACCGACGAGTGGAGATGGCAACGCCCAGGGCTCTTTGCCACCTGCGAGGACATACTGACACAAACCATCGTGGTGCCCTACCTGATGCCTATGCTCGAGAATGCTGGTGCCGTGGTGTTCTCGCCTCGCGAACGCGACACACAGGTGAACGAGGTGATTGTGGACAACGACCGCCCCACCATCCATGGCGAATACAGAGAGGACAATGGCCCAAGAGCATGGATAGATTGTGGCACAGGATTTGCACACTGGAGAGAGTTTTATCGCGACAAACAGAATCCCTTCGAGGAAGGCACGGCGCGTGTTGCCGATGCACAGACAGAGGCTTCGATGGCATCGACAATAACATGGATTCCCAACATACCGGAAGATGGCGAATATGCCGTCTATGTCTCCTATAAGACCCTGCCAACGAGTGTGCCCGATGCGGTGTACAACATCAGACATCAGGGTGTGGTTTCGTCGGTGCGCGTGAATCAGCGCATGGGTGGAGGCACATGGGTGTATCTGGGCACTTATGCCTTCGACAAGGGTCAGAGCCTGGATTGTAGCGTCAGCCTGAACAACCAGAGCAAGCATCGCGGACATGTCACGGCAGATGCTGTGCGATTCGGTGGCGGTATGGGCAATATTGAGCGTGGCGAGGATGGAGAGGAGTTCCAGAAGATAAGCGGTCTGCCCAGATATCTGGAGGGTTCGAGATACTACATGCAATGGGCTGGTGCCCCCTATGAGGTGTATAGCACCAAGCAGGGGACCAACGACTATGCCGATGATATCAATGCTCGAAGCCATGGATTGAACCTGCTGGCTCGTGGCTCGGCCTTCATGCCCAACGACACCATGCCTGGCTTGAAGGTGCCAATAGAATTGGCCCTGGGTGTGCACACCGATGCCGGTTTGCGCGACAATATGGACATCATTGGCACGCTGGGAGTATATACCACTCAGTACTACGACAAGATTCTGGCCACTGGCATGTCACGTCTCGTTAGTCGCGACTTTGCCGATGGTATGCTGGCGAAATTGTATCAGGACATGGTATTCCACCTGGGCAGATGGAACAGACGCTCGCTCTACGACCGCAACTATTCGGAGAGCCGCGAACCACAGGTGCCCTCGATGATATTGGAATTGCTCTCGCACCAGAACTATGCCGACATGCTGGTGGCGCACGACCCCAACCTCAAGTTCGTCATGGCCAGAGCAATATACAAGTCTATCCTGTCGTACAATGCCTCCATACACCAAAGACCTCAGCCCGTGGTGCAACCCTTGCCAGTGCGCGATATCACCGCTATAGTAAACAAGGAGGAGAAGAACATTACCCTGTCGTGGACACCACAGAACGACCCTCTGGAGCCTACGGCAACACCAAAGTCGTACATCATCTATATCAAGCAGGACGACCGCGGATGGGACAATGGTACTGTAGTGAACGGAACCGTGGCAAACATCACCGCCAAGCCCGGTGTGCTGTATCGTTTCCGTGTGGCGGCGCTGAACGATGGAGGAAGCAGTTTGAAGAGCGAAGAGGTTTGCGCACGAGTGCCTTTCAACAAGAATGCTCAGGAGGTGATTATCGTCAATGGTTTTGAACGATTGGCAGCACCTCAGGCCGTGGACATAGACACCCTGAGAGGTTTCGACATAAAGCAAGACCCTGGTGTGGCATACATGCAGAATACCAGTTTGTACGAGCTCAATGGTATGCCCGTGGCTGGCAACACCTTCGACTACCCTGCCATGCATGCCATGGACTTGCTGCTGACCGACGAGGATTTCAACGCACGACGCGACCTGGCCGTATCATCATGCATGGTTACTGCCATTCCCAAGATTGACCTGAAACGATACAGGATGATAGACCTCATACTGGGAGCTCAGCGCAACGATGGATATTCGCACCGCCAGTATCAGGCCTTCCCGGAATACTTGCAAATGGCACTAACAGGATACACCTCGGCTGGAGGTAATGTGCTCGTTAGTGGTGCATATGTGGGCGAAGACCTGCAAACGGCAGAACAGAGAGATTTTGCCTACAAGACATTGAAATATCTGCATTGCGACCGTGTGCCAACGGATAGTATGAAGGTCAAGGGCATGGGCACAGAGTTCACTCTGGCATCGCAACCCAATCCTTATATCTTCAGCACGGCTCGTGTCAATGCCATACAGCCCTCGGAAGGTGCCTTTGCCACTCTGTTGTTCAACGAGAGCCACACCACATATACCACAGATAGTACCATGGCAGAGGATAGCACCATGATAGAGGTGAAGATACCTCACACCACCATCAGGCAAACACCTGGCGCCGTGGCATATCAGGGCGACATATACAGAGCACTGACCTTTGGTTTCCCTCTGGAAATGATTGATGACAAAGAAATAAGAAGAGCTATCATAAACGCATCATACCAATTCCTATGTACAGAATAATATGCAACATGAAAGGTAGTCGCTCAATGACTATCTCCGACGAACACTTAGAGACAATAGAGAAATACTCTCTCTTTGCCAACCTGCTTGACAGCAATGGCATCGTGGACGAGATGATTCTGGAGAAACTCCAGCTCAATGTGCGTGCCTTGCTCGAGCGCACCAACGGTGCCAACGAGCTCATCACCTTGGCTCAGGATGTCATTTTCCACGAAAATATGAAGGCCCTGGGCTTGCATCAATTGATATTGCTGTTTCTGGATTGGCAAAAAGATAAAATAGCAGCAAATGTACCAACTGAGTGATTGGTTGCCCACGACGCGCAAGGAAATGGACCTTCGCGGATGGGACAGAGCTGATGTGATATTGTTTTCGGGCGATGCCTATGTGGACCACCCATCGTTTGGTGCGGCGGTTGTTGGCAGATTGCTGGAGGCGGCAGGATTGCGAGTGTGCATAGTGCCACAACCCGACTGGCATGGCGACCTGCGCGACTTCAAGCGCCTGGGACGTCCGCGCCTGTTCTTTGGTATCAGTCCTGGTTGCATGGACTCGATGGTGAACAAATACACCGCTGCTCGCCGACTGAGAAGCGAGGATGCATATTCGCCCGACGGAAGGCACAATATGCGTCCGGAATATCCCACCATCGTCTACACACAATGCCTCAGACAACTCTTTCCCGATGTGCCCGTGGTGCTGGGCGGCATAGAGGCTTCTTTGCGCCGTGTGGCACACTACGACTATTGGCAGGAACGCATACGTCCGTCGATACTGGTGGACTCGGGTGCCGATATGATAACCTATGGCATGGGCGACAAGGTGAACCTGGAACTGGTGCGCATACTGGAGTCGTTTGCCGACACCTACGACGAGAGCCTGGAGTATGACCCTGTAACCGGCGAGACACTGATGACACGCAGGGCCTTCCGCAAGGCTGTGGTGGAGCAGATGGCATTGCCGCAAACCGTGGTGCTTGCCGATGATGTGGAGGCACAGGAAGGAGACATCATGCTTCATTCCTACGAGGACTGCCTTCGCACACCACGTCTGCATGCAGAGAACTTCCGCCATGTGGAGGAAGAGAGCAACAAGGTGCATGCTTCGCGCCTGATACAGAAGACGGGCAAGGAATATGTGGTGGTAAACCCTCCCTACCCTCCTCTCACCACGGAGGAACTGGACCATAGTTTCGACCTGCCATACACTCGCCTGCCTCACCCCAAATATAACGGCAAGCGCATCCCGGCATTTGACATGATAAGGTTCTCGGTGAATATGCATCGTGGTTGCTTTGGCGGATGTGCCTTCTGCACTATCTCGGCTCACCAGGGCAAGTTCATCATGAGCAGGTCGAAGGAAAGCATCTTGCGCGAGGTGGAGCAGATAACGAAGATGCCCGACTTCCGTGGAAACCTGAGCGATCTGGGCGGTCCCAGCGCCAATATGTATATGATGCGCGGACGCAACGAGAGGGCTTGTATGGCATGTTGCCGACCTTCGTGCATACATCCGCAGATATGCCCCAACCTGAATGGCGACCATCGTCCGTTGCTGGACATATACAGGGCTGTAGATAGTATGCCTGGCATCAAGCATAGCTACATAGGAAGTGGTGTGCGATATGACATGCTATTGCACAATTGGAACGACGAGGCACTGAACCTGGCCGCCAGAGAATACACAAAGGAATTGATCACACGACATGTGTCGGGACGACTAAAAGTTGCACCCGAACATACCGAGGACCATGTGCTATACATCATGCGCAAGCCATCGTTTACGCTCTTTCACAAGTTCAAGAGTATCTTTGACAAGGTGAATCGCGAAGCTGGTTTGCGTCAGCAGATAATCCCCTACTTCATCTCCTCGCACCCAGGATGCACCATGCAGGATATGGAGAATCTCTCGCACGAAACAAGAAGCATGGGATTGGAAACCGACCAGGTGCAGGACTTCACACCAACACCTCTCACCGTGGCAACAACAATATATGCCACTGGTTATCATCCATACACCATGGAGCAAGTCTTTTGCGAGCACGATCCAGAAGAGAAGAAACGACAGAAGTCCTTCTTCTTCGACAAGGTGCCACAAAGACCAACCTACGAGAAGAAAAATGCTTATAACCCCAAAGCAAATAAAGAGCAGGGGTATAGGAGAAGAAAATAAGACACACACATTATTTATATTAAGATTAGAAAAACAAAAAGACTAAAACTATGGAATGGTTTGAATGTAAAGTACAATACGACAAGACACAGGAAAACGGACTCATCAAGTCAACCAAGGAGGCATATCTCGTGGATGCTCTCAGCTTCACCGAGGCAGAGGAAACTATCACCAAGGAGATGGAGCCTTTCATGAGTGGCGAGTTCGTGGTAAGCGACATCAAGCGCGCACGCATAGCAGAACTCTTCGAGAACGAGGACCTCAATGCCGACCGCTGGTATCGCGTGAAGGTGGGATTCATCTCTTTCGACGAAAAGACAGAGAAGGAGAAGATAATCACACAGACAGACCTGGTACAGGCCACCGACCTGAAGAATGCCATCGAAACATTGGAGAAAGGCATGCAGGGCACACTGGGCGATTATAAGATAATCAGCGTGGTGGAAACTCCATTGATGGATGTGTTCCGTCATAAGGTTGAAGAGTGAGTTGAACGGTGAGAGATGAACGGTGAACGGTGAGAGATGAGCGGTGAACGGTGAGAGATGAGCGGTAGTTTTCGTTTTCAGTTTATCGCCCCGCGCTTCGTGCCAGCGTTAAACTGGGGACCTTCCCCCCCATGAAGAGTCCGAAACATCCAACCAGAAGAATCTCATAAAATCATCATATAAATAGATAATGGTTTCTGAAAGGATTAAAGCAATACTTGACACCTTGCCACAAGGGGTGCAGCTTTGCGCCGTGAGCAAGTACCATCCTGCCGAGATGATACAAGAGGCCTACGATGCCGGACAGCGCATATTCGGAGAAAGCCACGTACAGGAACTCCAACAAAAATGCCCCATCCTGCCCAACGACATCGAATGGCATTTCATAGGGCACTTGCAAACCAACAAGGTCAAGTACATAGCTCCATACATCAGTCTCATACATTCTGTGGATAGCGAGCGACTTCTGAGCGAAATCAACAAACAGGCCTTGCGCAACAATCGACAGATACGTTGCCTCCTGCAATTGCATGTGGCACAGGAGGAGACAAAGTTTGGCTTCACCACCGAGGAATGCCTCAACTTCCTGCGTAGCGGTGCCTACAAGGAAATGAAGGGCGTGGAGATTGCTGGCATCATGTGCATGGCCACAAACACGGATGACGAGCAACGCATATGTCAGGACTTCAAAACGGCAAACGATTTCTTCCAACAATGCCGTCAGGAGTTTCCCGACTTGGCATCAACCATGCAAATCCGCTCATGGGGAATGAGTGACGATTTTCATCTGGCAATACAACAAGGTAGCAACATTGTACGCATAGGAAGCAGCATCTTTGGGCACAGAATTTACTAAAATGTGCAAAATTTTGTTCTGAAAGTCATTTTTCTTGCACAAAGATTTGCGAGATGTGCAGATAATATATAACTTTGCAGACGAAAAATTAAAATTCAAGTAATTTAAACCCAAGAGAAACTATGAAGACCTTACCTGTAAGTTTCAATGAGGCTATCGAACAGGCCGTCAAGAAGTATTGGAACCACAATGCATTATCAGACTATGGAGAGGTAACTTTCCAGTATAAAGATACTGCTCGTATAATTGCAAAACTTCATATCTTGTTTGAAGAAACAGGTATTAAGAAGGGTGACAAAATTGCTCTTTGTGGTAGCAACTCATCACGTTGGGGTATTGCTTTCGTTGCAACTATCACCTATGGTGCTGTTGCAGTGCCCATTCTGCCCGACTTCCACCCAGAGCAGATTCACCAGATTACAAACCACTCTGAGGCTCGATTGCTTTTTGCTGCCGATAAGATTTGGAAGAAAATCAATCCCGAGGAAATGCCCAATCTGATTGGTATCCTTGGCACAGAGGATTATCAGGTGCTCTTTGCAAGAGAGGCAGCATTGCAGGAATGTCGCGACAATCTCAATAAGTTGTACGGTGAGAAATACCCCGATAGTTTCCGTCCCGAGCATATTTCATATCACAAAGACGAGCGCGAGGAGTTGTGTATGATTAACTACACCTCTGGTACTACCAGCAACTCAAAGGGTGTAATGCTTCCTTATCGTGCTATACATAGCAATGTACAGTTCGGTATCGAGAAGTTGGGCCATGAGCTCAAAGCAGGCGAGAACATGCTATCAATGCTTCCCATGGCACACATGTATGGTCTGGCATTTGAATTCCTTTATGAATTTGTAAGTGGTGTACATGTACACTTCCTGACCAGAATGCCAACTCCAGCAGTATTGCTCAAGGCATTTGCCGATGTTAAGCCCAAGATTATCGTTTGCGTGCCCCTCATCCTGGAGAAGATTGTACGCAAGGCCATCCTTCCTAAGGTTAAGGATCCCAAGATCAGCGTTCTGCTGAAGATGCCTATCGTGGGCAATAAGATTAAGCAGAAGATCTGTAAGGGCTTGCAGGATGCACTCGGTGGCAACTTCTATCAGGCTATCGTTGGTGGTGCAGCTATCAATGCTGAGATTGAGGCTCTGCTGAAGGATATCGGTTTCAACTATTGCGTAGGTTATGGTGCCACAGAATGTGCTCCCATCCTTGCATATGAGGATTGGACCAAGTTTAAGTTGGGCTCTTGTGGTAAGGCAGCACCTCGTATGACTCTGAAGATTGATAGTCCCGACCCACAGAACATCCCCGGTGAGATTCTTGCCAAGGGTGATAATGTGATGCTTGGTTACTATAAGAACGAGGAAGCTACAGAAGAGACCCTCATCGACGGTTGGTATCATACTGGCGACCTGGGTATCATCGATGCCGAGGGCAATGTCTTCATCAAGGGTCGTAGCAAGAACATGCTCCTTGGTGCCAACGGACAGAATATCTATCCCGAGGAGATTGAGGACAAGTTGAATAGTCTTCCCATGGTACAGGAGTGCGTTGTTATCCAGAAGGGTGACAAGTTGTATGCTCTCATATACCCAGACATGGATCAGGCAAAGAATCAGAACCTCAGTGCAGAAGACCTGAAGGCCCTCATGGAGCAGAACCGCAAGGATCTCAACACTCAGATTCCTGCCTACGAGCAGATCTGTGGCGTGAAGATCATGGAACAGGAGTTTGAGAAGACTCCAAAGCGTTCTATCAAGCGCTTCCTCTATAAGGACGAAGAGATCTAATGAACGATTAACGGTGAGCGATGAGCGGTGAGCGATGAATGATTAGCGACAGTTTTCCGTTTTCACATTTCACATTTCCGTTTTAAAAGGCAATGACAAACTCATTAAATAAACTCATAGAAGACAGTCTCCGCAAGCATTGGAGTCTGTCCTCTATGTCAGATTACGGACAACATACCTTCCAATACAGCGATGTGGCGGAAGAGATAGCAAAGCTACATATCGTCTTTGCCGAAAGTGGCATAGAAAAGGGCGACAAGGTGGCTATCTGTAGTCGTAATATGAGTCGTTGGGGTATAGCCTTTTTGGCCGCCATAACATATGGTGCCGTGGCAGTTCCCATATTGCACGAGTTCCACCCCGAACAGGTGCACCACATTGTCAATCATAGCGAATCAAGGATTCTCTTCGTAGGCGACCTTGTATGGAAGAAACTCTCTGCCGAGGAGATGCCAAATCTTGAGGGCATAATCCAGATAAACGACTGGGCACTGCTCGATGCAAAGAACCAGAAGTTGAAGCATGCGATAGAGAATCTCAACAAGTGCTTTGGCGAGAAGTATCCTTCAAGTTTTGGAAAGAAAGACCTTTGCTATCACGAAGATCAGGCTGAGGAACTTGCTATCATAAACTACACCTCTGGTACCACTTCCAACTCCAAGGGCGTGATGATTCCCTATCGTGCCATTATAGGCAACATAGCATGTGCCAACGAACTCATCGGCAACAATGCCAAGCCTGGCGACACATTGCTATCCATGCTCCCCTTGGCGCACACATTGGGAATGTCGTTCGAGTTTCTCTTTGAGTTTGTCTTTGGCATACATGTGTACTTCCTACCCAAAATGCCCACACCAAGCATTCTGCTGAAGGCATTGGCCGACATACGCCCCATTGCCCTCGTGTGCGTGCCCATGATTCTGGAAAAGGTGGTTCGCAAGGCAGTGATGCAGAAAATCAGCGACCCGAAGATAAAGATCCTGCTGAAGACTCCAATCATTGGAAAAAAGATAAAGCAAAAGATTTGCCAAGGCATACGCAATGCCTTCGGAGGAAATTTCTACGAGGTGGTTGTTGGTGGAGCGGCATTGAACCAGGAGGTGGAGAGCCTGCTGCACGACATCGGTTTCAACTTCACCGTAGGCTATGGCGCAACGGAATGTGCACCGCTCATCTCTGTCGAGGACTGGAAGAGTTTCGTTCCTGGCAGTTGTGGCAAGGTGGTAAACCGCATGGAAGTGAAGATAGACAGCCGCAACCCGTACGACATACCTGGCGAGATATTGGTTCGCGGCCAGAATGTGATGCTGGGATACTACAAGAATCCGGAAGCCACGGCAGAGACGCTTCGCAACGGATGGTATCACACTGGCGACCTCGGTGTCATTGACCGCTATGGCAATCTCTTCATCAAGGGACGCATCAAGAATATGTTGCTCTCTGCCAATGGACAGAACATATACCCAGAGGAGATTGAGGACAAACTCAACAACTTGCCGTATGTCCAGGAATGTATCGTGGTGCAAAGGGATGCAAAACTATATGGTCTTGTATATCCCGACCCCGACCTGATAAAAAAGAACAACACCTCCCCTCAGGAGTTGAAAAAGATTATGGAGGAGAACAGAAAAATCCTCAACACTCAGATACCGGCATACGAACAGGTAGTTGGTATCATACTTCAAGAGGAAGAATTTGAAAAGACGCCTAAGCGTTCCATCAAAAGATTCCTGTATTCTTAGTCATAGGAACTAAGAAAATCATGCCCTGTTGGTGACTCGTTTCGCCAACAGGGTATGGTGGGTAAAATAGGAGCATGCCAAAGCAATGCTGTGCTCACATCACAAAAAGACTGAAAAACAGAATATTACTTACATACAACGAATGAAACATATACGCAATTTCTGCATTATAGCCCACATCGACCATGGTAAGAGCACCCTGGCCGACAGACTATTGGAAATCACCGAAACTATCAAGGCAACCCATGGCCAAATGCTTGACGACATGGACCTGGAACAGGAACGTGGCATCACAATCAAGAGCCATGCCATACAGATGGAATACGACTATGTGAGAAGCGCTGGCGAGAGTCCTCTGCCTGTAAGCGACGAGATAGAAGACGGACGATACATACTCAACCTTATCGATACTCCGGGACACGTGGACTTCAGTTACGAGGTGTCTCGCTCCATTGCCGCATGCGAGGGCGCCCTGCTTGTAGTGGATGCCACTCAGGGCGTGCAGGCACAGACAATCAGCAACCTTTACATGGCCATTGACAACGACCTTGAGATTATTCCCGTAATCAACAAGTGCGACATGCCCAATGCCATGCCCGAGGAGGTGGAGGATGAGATCATCGAGTTGCTCGGTTGCAAGCGCGAGGAGATTCTTCGTGCCAGCGGCAAGACCGGTGAGGGTGTGCCTGAAATTCTACGTGCCGTAGTAGAGCGTGTCCCCCACCCCGAGGGCAATGAGGATGCTCCCCTTCAGGCACTGATCTTCGATAGCGTATTCAACTCCTTCCGTGGCATCATAGCATACTTCAAGATTGTCAACGGAAACATTAAGAGCGGAGATCTGGTCAAGTTCATGAACACCGACCGAGAGTACAAGGCCGACGAGATTGGCGTGCTCAAGATGGACATGTCACCTCGCAAGGAATTGCATTGCGGCGACGTAGGTTATATCGTGTCCGGCATTAAGACAGCCACCGAGGTTAAGGTGGGCGATACCATCACCACCACACTCAACCCTGCCAAGGAAGCCATCGCCGGTTTTGAGGAAGTAAAGCCAATGGTGTTTGCTGGTCTTTACCCTATTGAAACAGAGGACTTCGAGAATCTTCGTGCTTCGCTCGAAAAACTCCAGCTCAACGATGCTTCTCTAACCTTCACACCTGAGAGTTCTGTGGCTTTGGGCTTTGGATTCCGTTGCGGTTTCCTGGGTCTTCTGCATATGGAAATCGTACAGGAACGCCTTGACCGTGAATTCAACATGGATGTTATCACCACCGTGCCTAACGTAAGCTACAAGGTCTACGACAAGCATGGCGAAATGCGCGAGGTG
>JAFYMW010000013.1 GCA_017548165.1 Bacteroidaceae bacterium | reverse complement strand
CCTTGGGGATGCTCATGGTAATAAGTCTGCTCAGCACTTGGCACGACTTGCTGGCACGGAGGTATTATAAGTGCAGAGTGATGTGTAGCAATGACAATATACACTCTACTATAAGAACCCTCTCCTCACAGACGGCAACGGTGTTTACCTATGGTCTGATGATAATGGTTGTGGGTGTCTTGCAGATATATTTTCGCCAAAGGTCTGTGCTATATTCATGGTCATTGGCAACATATGTTTTGGCAGGCGGATATATGCTGCTCTTTTTGGTTAACTTGTTGTTGCTAAAGGGAACTTCCAACAAATATCAACCTACACCATATATCACTCCCTGGAAGCGCCCACGCTGGTTGAAACAACTTTTTGTCCTGTCGCTGATGCTATTGCCGCAGGGACTTATGTTTTATAGTCGCACGGCTTTTCTCTTGGCACGCCCTCAGGATGGCGGATTGGGATGCACTCTGCAAGATGTTGGTTTTGCACACGGAACCATAGGTGTGATTGCATATTTGCTTGGTGTGGCATTGGGTAGATATCTGCAACAAAGATTGTCGCATGCTGGTGTCAGCAAAGTATTGAAATTGTGCCTTGGACTATCACCAGTAGTATATCTGATTATGACATATCACAGACCAGACAATGTATTCATACTTTCTATGTATACATTTATGGCTCAGCTCCTCTTTGGACTTGGTTTGAATGCATGTAGCAGGTATATAGAGGATATCTCTGGTGAGCGCTATCAAAAAGCAATAAACCCCTTGTATATTCCAGTTATTAGTCTGAGCATTGTCCTTCCAATGGTGGCAAGTGGCTTTATGCTCGATGTGATGAGTTATAGGGATTTCTTTATGTTTGATGCCCTATGCGCTATATTGGCATGGGGACTTATCTGGATAATAAGAATAAAAGAATGAGTAAATCATTAAAAGGTGCTCCATGGCATTGGGTGCCATCGCTTTATTTTGCCGAGGCGTTGCCAAATGCTGTTGTCATGGGAATGCTTCCTATATTGTATGAGAATATGGGTTTGTCCAAGACCGAATTGGCTTTCTATATATCTTGGCTTTCTCTTCCATGGGCTATCAAACCTCTATGGAGTCCATTGGTGGATGGTCTTAAAACAAAACGTTGGTGGATTTTAATTATGCAATGTCTTTTGGGTGTGTCCTTAGCTTGTGTTGCTTTGACGCTCCAGACAGATATGTGGCTTAAGCTTACTATGGCCTTATTTTGGTTAATGGCTTTTAGTAGTGCAACACACGATATTGCTGCTGATGGTTTCTATATTTTAGGACTTAACGAGAAGGATCAGGACTTTTTTGTAGGATGGCGTTCTTGTTTCTATAAAATAGGTAATATTTTTTGCCAAAGTGTTCTGATATCATTAGTTGGTATCTTAGGTTATTATTATCCAACCACTATTGTATGGGCAATAGTTTTGGGTCTGCTCGGTGTCTTGATGATTATTCTTTGTGCTTGGCACAATTTTGTTTTGCCCAAAGAAAAGAGCCATATTACAATAGTCAATGACAACAAGCAAAGCGCATCACAATCTCTTTCCGCTCAGTTAAAGAGTGTTCTGAATTCATTTGCTGATACATTTCGCATATTCTTTTCCAAAAAGGGTGTATGGACGGCATTGTTGTTTATGCTTTTCTTTCGTTTTCCCGAAGCGCAACTTGGTATCATCAGCAAACCCTTTATGCTTGACGCTACGGAGAATGGTGGCTTGGCACTTACAGAAACCAGTATAGGTGTGACTTCTGGTATTGGACTTTTTGCCCTTTTATTTGGTGGTGTTGTTGCCAGTTGGCTTATAAGTAACTATGGTATTAAGAAATGTTGGTGGTCAATGATTGCTGCCATATCTATTCCAGATGCCGTATATATATATATGGCTATGCTCCAGCCATCGTCTCTTGTTGTAATTAATTCGTGTGTTGCTATAGAGCAGTTTGGCTATGGATTAGGTTTTACCGCTTACACACTTTTTCTAGTACATTTTGCCAAGGGAGAGAGAAGTACAAGTGTGTTTAGTATCTGTACAGGCTTGCAAGCTTTGGGTATGATTATTCCCGGTATGATTGCAGGATATTTGGCAGATATGTTGGGCTATGCCAGTTTTTTCTGGTGGGTAATGGCATGCTGTCTGGTCACTGTTGTTGTCAGTGCAATGGTAAAAGTGGATGAAAAGTAATGTAATTTATGCAACTGATATTTGATATAGGCAACACTCGCATGAAGGTTTGCCTGGCAGAGAATAATGCTATACGACCTATAGAGTGCTGGCAACAGTATCTCCATGAGGCAGAGGAGGTACTGATAAGTAATGTTGCTGGTAAGGATGCCTTACCGGTAGAAGTTGCTGGTCATCCTAAGTGCAGAGTCCTTACTTGGCAATCTCCCGAAGCAGCTTTATGCTTAAAAGGAATACCTGCTGGACTTGGCTCCGACCGTGTGGCTGCCGATATGGGGGCAAGAAGCCTCTGTCCAGACAGGACTCTGTTGATTATTGATGCTGGCACATGTTTGACTTTTGATGTTATTGCAAGCGATGGCACCATTCTTGGAGGAGCCATATCTCCAGGAGTGAGTTTGAGATTGAAGGCCATGCATGAACATACAGCAGCACTGCCTTTGCTGGATATTCAGGGCGAGCACCCTGTGTTGGGGTTCGATACACCCTCTGCCATGCGAAGTGGTGCTATAAATGGAATGAGATGGGAAATAGAGGGCTATATCCGTCATATCCTGGCAGAACATCCAGATTTGCATGTATTCTTTACCGGGGGAGATTGTACTGAGTTTCCTGCTGACTTACAATCTATAATTACCTGCGACCCCTTTTTAGTACAGAAGGGCTTATTGGCAATGACAGATTTGGGATTATAGCAGACAAAAATGGGGAGATGCCTTTTGTGTTTTCTTATGGCATTCTCCCCTTATTTTTCTTGGACTTTTATATCTCTTCCACTTTCACTAGACTTTGTCCGTTTACTATAAAAGCATTCTTTACGCGGTCTACCAAGGATAGACGGATGGCTATGGTCATGACTATGTCGCCATTGTCTTTATAGTCTTGTGCCACTATGCGTGGTTCAAGTTCCTTGACCATGCGCATTACCATGTTCATATGCTCATAGCCGAAGGTCAGTTTCAGCTCTTTCTCCACCAGACGCTCCTCAAACTCTCCAGCAACCAGTGCCTCTGCCGCAGCTGTGCGATAGGCAACGATAAGTCCGCTTGTTCCCAGCTTCACACCTCCGAAATAACGTATCACCAGGATGATGAGGTCTGAGACATCGGCGCTTACCATCTGTCCAAGAATGGGCTTGCCTGCCGTGCCCGAAGGTTCGCCGTTGTCGTTTGAACGGTACTCCTCGCCTTCAGGACCCAGTCGGTATGCCCAGCATACATGGCGTGCATCGAAGTATTCTTTTTGATACTTGGCAACTTGCTCCATAGCCTCCTCGGCGGTGCGTACAGGTATAGCGAAAGAGAGGAACTTACTCCTTAGTTCAGAATAAGTTCCTTCGCTTGGTTTTATCAATACTTTGTATGAATCTCTCATGATAATTTGTGCACCACAAGACCGGAACGCAACTTAGGCTCAAACCATGTGGCCTTTGGTGGCATGATGTTGCCAGTGTCGGCGATGTTGATGATTTGTTGCATGCTAACAGGGTATAGAGCCAATGCCATACGCATTTCTCCATTGTCAACACGGCGCTTCAGTTCTTCCAAACCACGCAATCCGCCTACAAAATCTATGCGCTTGTCGCTACGGAGATCCTTGATGCCAAGTATCTGGTCGAGGATCAGTTCGCTACTGATGCTTACATCGAGTGACTTGATGAGGTCTGTTTCGTCGGCCTTGCCGGGAAGAAGTTCTAATTTATACCATTCGCCATCAAGGTAGAGACTGAACTCGTGTAGCTTCTCTGGGCGATAGCAAGCTGCACCCATAGGGGTGACGGTAAAGTTTTCTGCCAGTAAGGACAGGAACTTTAAACTGCTTAGTCCGTTAAGGTCCTTCACCACGCGATTATAGTCCAAGATAGTCAGCTGGCTTGCTGGGAAGCAAACGGCCATGAAGAAATTGTACTCCTCGTCTCCCTTATGGTTTGGATTTTGCTTGGCCTTTTCTGCACCTACCAATGCTGCCGCAGCACTGCGATGGTGTCCATCGGCAATGTACAGATATGGTATGTCGGCAAAGGCTGCAGTTATAGCATCCAAATCGGCCTGTTCCTTGATGAGCCACAATTGGTGGCGGAAACCATCGCCCTGTGCCACGAAGTCGTATTCGGGAGATGTGCAGATGTAGCGTGCAATGATGGCAGAGAGCGTTTCATTGTCGGGATATGCAAAGAAGACAGGTTCCATGTTGGCATCATTTATGCGAACATGCTTCATGCGGTCCTCCTCCTTGTCGCGGCGAGTGAGTTCGTGCTTCTTGATGACACCGTTCATGTAGTCGTCGACATACGCACATACAACCAATCCGTACTGTGTCTTGCCGTTCATGGTTTGTGCATAGATATAGTATCCAGCCTCCTGATCTTGTACGAGCCAACCGTTCTCCTGGAATTTCTGGAAATTTTCTGCGGCCTTTTCGTATACCTCAGGAGCATATTCGCTAGTGCCAACAGGGAAGTCAATTTCAGGTTTGATGATATGGTAGAGACTCTTCTCGTTACCTTCGGCTTCGGCGCGTGCTTCTTCCGAGTCGAGCACATCGTAGGGGCGAGACTGTACCTGTTCTACAAGGTCTTTTGGTGGGCGCAAGCCCTTGAATGGTCTGATTATTGCCATAGTATTAGATTTTTCTAAAGTTTCTTATTTCTTCTTTCCGAAGAATTTATCATATATGTACATTGCCACGGCAAATACCACAGCATAAACTATATATACGTAGAATGGGTTCTTGTTGTCAAGAACAAACTCATCTCCAATCCACATAAATAGAGCGAATAACATACCTGTTATCAAGGCTCCAAACATTTTTCCGTATGTCATATATAGGTAGTTTTTGCTTGTTGTATTTTCGAATGGCTACTTCATTACTTGTTCAGCTGGAACTTGGTGATGCCTTCCTTGATATAGCCAACAATCTGCTTTGCTGCTGCTATGCCGGCATTTACATTTGCTTCGGCAGTCTGTGCACCCATCTTCTTGGGGGTGGAGAAGTAGCGGCCTGCCAATGCTTCGGTGTATTCGGCGTGCATGTCGGGCTTGATGTCGGTGACATACTTCAGGTCGGTACGTTCCTTCATGAGTTCAAGGAGCGATGCTTCGTCGATAATCTCTTTGCGAGCAGTATTTGCCACGATAGCACCCTTCTTCATCTTGCCAACCAATTCTGCATTGATGCTATTGCGTGTCTCTGCAGTTGCAGGGATATGTAGAGAAACGATGTCGCACTGTTCAAAGAGTTCTACCTGACTTGTGGCAGCCTTCACACCTGCGCTCTCAATAACTTCTGCAGGGCAGAATGCATCGTATGCCATAACCTCCATACCGAAACCCTTGGCTATGCGTGCTACGTTGCGACCAACATTACCAAAGGCCAGGATGCCCAGTTTCTTACCCATAAGCTCTGTGCCGCTGGTGCCGTCGTAGAAGTTGCGTACTGCCATCACTAGCATACCAAAGACCAACTCTGCCACGCTGTTGGCATTCTGTCCAGGGGTGTTCATTGCCACCACACCTGCCTTTGTGCATGCCTCAAGGTCGAGGTTGTCAAAACCTGCACCAGCACGAACAACAATCTTCAGGTTCTTGGCAGCCTCGATAACTTCTGCATCCACCTTGTCAGAACGTACGATGAGAGCATCTGCATCGGCAACAGCCTCGAGCAATTGTGCCTTCTCGGTATATTTTTCCAAAAGTGCCAGTTCCATGCCGGCTTCGTCTATAACCTGCTTTATTCCGTCAACGGCAACCTTGCTGAAAGGCTTTTCCGTTGCAATCAGTATCTTTGACATAGTATTTTCCAGTGTTTAATTTATTATCATTTAGGGCCCCTCGGAACTTTGTTGTAAAGTTTCGAAGAGCCCTATATATTTTTTTTATTAGTGTTGAGCTTCAAACTCCTGCATGCACGCTACGAGTGCTTGAACATCTTCCAGTTCTACTGCATTGTAGAGGCTTGCTCTGAAACCACCTACGCTGCGGTGTCCCTTGATTCCCACCATACCGCGTTCTGTGGCAAAGGTCATGAATTCTGCTTCAAGGTCTTCGTAACCCTCGTTCATCACGAAGCAAACATTCATGCGGCTTCTGTCTTCGGTGTCCTGCACTGTGGTGCGGAACATCTTGTTGCGGTCTATCTCGCCATAGAGCAAGTCTGCCTTTTCAATGGCGCGGCGCTCCATCTCGGCAACACCACCATTCTTCTTAATCCAGCGCAGTGTCTGAAGTGCGCAATAGATGGGAACTGTGGGAGGTGTGTTGAACATAGAACCACCCTTGATATGTGTGCGGTAGTCCAGCATTGTGGGAATGGCACGACTAACCTTACCAAGAGCCTCGTCCTTGACGATAATGAAGGTGACACCTGCCATAGCAAGATTCTTCTGTGCACCACCATAAATCATGGCATACTTGCTGACATTGATGGGACGAGAGAAGATGTCCGAACTCATGTCGGCAATCAGAGGCACGGGACTGTCCAAATCACGACGGATCTCTGTACCATATATGGTGTTGTTGGTTGTGATGTGGAAATAATCGGCATCTGCAGGTACCGTGTAGTGCTTGGGGATGTATGTGTAGTTGAAATCGGCACTTGATGCCACTTCTACGCACTCACCAAAGAGCTTGGCTTCTGCCATAGCCTTCTTGGCCCAAACGCCAGTATTGATGTATGCTGCTTTGTTCTCAAGGAAATTATATGGAATCATACAGAACTCCAAACTTGCACCACCACCAAGGAAGAGTACACTATAACCTTCTGGTATGTTCAGCAACTCCTTGAACAGGGCAATAGCTTCGTCCAATACGGGCTGGAAGTTCTTCGCGCGGTGGCTCATTTCCATCAGTGAAAGACCACAACCGTCAAATTCGATACATGCTTTTGAAACTGCCTCCATTACCTCTTTAGGCAACTTGGAGGGACCTGCGTTGAAATTATACTTCTTCATAATCTTATTTAGTATTATTTCAGGTACAAATGTATATAAATAAAAAAAGTCGGGGTGACCCGACTCGAACGGGCGACCACCTGGTCCCAAACCAGGTGCGCTACCAACTGCGCTACACCCCGATTGTTTTCTTGACATATGTCTTAAAAACGCTGCAAAGGTAAATTCTTTTTTTGATTTATGCAAGCAAAATGTGAGATATTTTTTAGAAAACGCTAACATTCTTTTTGCGCATCGTTGATGTTATATTCTATTATACATTTGAATATAAATGTATTATCTATGCCATGAAACAATACATTGTCTCACTTCAAGGAATGTATTGTCTCATCTCAGACAATATATCGTCTGAAGCCTATTTCGTTGACTTTTGCGCAGGCCATCTCTGGACATGTGGAAGAGGATGATGGGACGAAACATACCTTCATCCATTCTCTCGGTAGAGGGCCGTATCAAGTCCAGGCAAAGCAGTACGTGGCCATGAGGGGGGGGACGAAATGTACCACCCCTGATACGAGCTTTGATTGTTATCAACTGATTCAACAGATTGAACAGATAAATCAGTGAAAATCTGTGGCTTCTGTGGAATCCTTTAGATTTGCGAAGAAAAAGAAAGGTAAGCAAAAAGTGCTATCTTTGCAAAAAGTTAACCAAAGGAGAGAGGTGAACTATTGTGGAATCTAGCTAATGAGCTAAACACAGAAACAGTCCTCTTCTCCTTTCCGTTGAACGGAAGAGCCAACTATATTTGTAGATTCAAAGATCTAATAAAGGATGCAGTTAGTTCAACTCCTGGTTAACTTGTTTAACATTTAACATCGCAAAGGTATGAAAAAAGAT
>JAFYMW010000012.1 GCA_017548165.1 Bacteroidaceae bacterium | reverse complement strand
CCATCAGCTGGATGGAGAATCGCGACAAGGAACGCCCCTTCATCCTCTTCGTGCACCACAAGGCATGCCACCGCAACTGGTTGCCCGAACTGAAGTATCTCCGCGAGTATGAGGACCAGACCTTCGAGAAGCCCGACAACTTCTGGGACACCTACGAGGGTCGTGTTGCCGCCCAACAGCAGGAAATGGCAATTGCCTCCAATCACGACATGGACCTGGCCTACGACACCAAGGCATATCTCCCAGGCGACCAGACACGCCTCTCCGGAGCCTATGTCAACTATGTCGAGCGCCTCGAACCCGAGCTGGAGAAGCAGTACTGGACTTTCTACGATAGTCTTTCTTGCGATTTCAAGCGTCAGAACCTTCAGGGCAAGGACTTGGTGGAGTGGAAGTATCAGCGCTATATGCGCGACTATGCCAAGGTGACACGCACTCTGGACGACAACGTAGGTCGTCTCATGGCATATCTTCGTGAGAATGGTATGTTGGAGAACACACTCGTTGTCTATACCTCCGACCAGGGTTTCTATATGGGCGAGCACGGATGGTTCGACAAGCGTTTCATGTACGAGGAGAGTCTTTCCACCCCCTTGTTGATGCGCCTTCCCGATGGTTATAAGCGTCGTGGCGAGATTACCGACATGGTGCAGAACATCGACTATGCACCCACCTTCCTGGAAATGGCAGGCGTGAAGGTACCTTCCGACATTCAGGGCAAGAGCCTCGTTCCCCTGCTCAAGGGAGAGAAGACCATAGGCAAGTGGCGCGATGCCATCTACTACCACTTCCACGAGTATCCCGCCGAGCATGCAGTTAAGCGTCATTATGGTGTGCGCACCGAGCGTTATAAGTTGATACACTTCTACAACGACATCGACACATGGGAGCTCTACGACCTTCAGGAAGACCCCACAGAGATGAAGAACCTCTACGACGATCCTGCCTATGCCAAGGTTCGCAAGCAGATGCACAAGAAACTCCAGCAGATGCAGAAGATGTACAAGGATCCAATTGAGGAGACTCTGGCAAAGAAGTAATCAATAGTTAATATTAATACTCCTTCACCTCACTTTCGTATATAGACAGGAGGTGAGGGAGCTTTACTTTTTGGTGATATGCAAAGAAAGAAAATCGTAGTCCTTACCGGTGCCGGCATGAGCGCCGAGAGCGGTATCAGCACCTTCCGCGATAGCGGAGGATTGTGGGAGCAATATAGGGTTGAGGATGTTGCCACTCCAGAGGGGTGGGAGCGTGATCCAGAACTCGTTACAGAGTTTTATAACAAGCGTCGTCAGCAGATGTTTGATGTTCAGCCATGCTTGGGACATAAACTTCTTGCAGAATTGGAGCGTTTTCACGATGTGCAGATTATCACTCAGAATGTAGATGACCTGCACGAGCGTGCCGGAAGTACCCTGGTAATACATCTGCACGGCGAACTAACGAAGGTAACGAGTAGCATCTCGCCCAATTCCCCTTCGCAGATAATAACTCTCACTTCCGAGAATGCCGAGGTGCAGTATGGAGATGAGGCTCCCGACGGTAGTCCTCTGCGCCCCTACATCGTATGGTTTGGCGAAGAAGTTCCCAACATAGAAGTGGCGGCAGAACTTTGCATGCAAGCCGATGTGCTGGTGGTCATTGGTACAAGTCTCAATGTCTATCCTGCCGCAGGACTTACCCGTTGTGTGCCCCACGGTACGCCTATTTGGCTTATCGACCCCAAACCAGTGCAATGGAACTCCTCTTCTTCATTCCGTCACCTCCAGATGGGAGCATCCAAGGGAGTGGCACAATTTATGAAGGAGTTGTTGGAAGGGTAAGGATGGAAGCAGATTTGCGTATGAACTTTGATACCTCATGTGAGATAATATGATGATGTTAGGCAGACTTATAGCAATACTCCTTCTTGGTTTGAACCATTTTTCTTCTTATGCCTCAAATGAAAGCGAGGATTTCTCTATTGTGGGTGTATGGATGCTGAAAAGCGAACTTGACCCTGAAGGGCGTGAGTCCATATATACCCAATATACCAGATGCAAAATGTATGATGCCGATAGTACATATTACTCGGTGCAGCTTCATGCAGTTGGTGAAGATATGATGATTATTGCGCATGAGATGGGACGGTATCATCTGGATGATTCGGTATACATAGAGAACGGACGTGTGATGCCGTTTCAAGTGATTAACGACTCCACCTATATTCTCGAATTTCAGGGGTACAAAGAAACCATGGTGCGTTCCAATACAATGACGGAGGAGCGCAAGGAAGAGATACGCGAACTTGTCAGAAAATATCCGAATGACGGCGATACTCCGGTAAAGCATTTTGTACTATCTACGGGAGAGCGTAAGCTGAAGGATATTATAAGCACATACCACTACGTTTTTATAATATTGGTCCTTGTAGTTCTGTTCATTATTGCTATAGCCTTGAATATAGCATACCGCAAGCGTCTGGTTGAGCAGAGCCTCTCTGCTATCTTGGAAGAATTGGAATCTCGTCCTGCACCTGTGACCGACGCGATGAAACATGTGTCGGATAACTTTTTCATGTCTGACTATTATAATGCCATACGTCCGCGTTTAGAGGCAGGGGATAACCTGAGTGCTGAGGATTGGAGTGAAATGGAAAGCCAATTGAATGCCGTCTACACAGGTTTCTCTCGTAAATTACGTTCACTTCATCGTTTTTCGGAAGTGGAGTTTCAAGTCTGTATGCTCATAAAGCTGCGTGTCTCTAATCGAGACATTGCAATGGTGGTAAACCGTGCTCCGGATAGTGTATCTTCCATACGTAGCCGTTTGCATAAGAAGGTCCTGGGGCCGGATGGTGGAGCCAAGGAATGGGATGAGTTCGTTCTGTCTCTTTAAAATTAGTAATATGTAGTAAGGATTGCTTTCATGGGTGGAGGTAATCCTTATTTCATGTATAATAACGATTTAGAGCTATTGCAAGGTTGTTGCAAGCATGCTATGAGTTGATAGCAAGAACATTGCAAGGATACTTTTTAGTCGGCCATGTTAAAACTCTGTATTTTTGCGCCATGAAACCAAGCGTCCTTTAATAGGCTTTCGTTATTAATAAAAACTTATAAGGAAAAACATGAAACGTATTCTAATTATTTTTTGTTTCTTGCCCTTGCTTATCCTCGTGGCATGTGCTCCCAAAGAGAATCGTACAATCTTGAATCCTGATTACCCCCAAAAGGATGAATATTCTCAGTTTGAAGTGACCAGAGTGGATTTGACTGATACGGCAACAGTGGTACATTTGCGTATCATTAGCTCTTATCAACCTTGGGGACTAGCCAAGGTGTGGCTTAGGTCTGAGGGTAAACAATATGCGTTTAGGTGCGGTAGGCGTATAAGTACTGATGGTGATGGAATCATTTACACGGAAGACAGGAAACTGCCTGTTCAGACACAAAATGGTACGGAAGAATGGTTAGTTCCAATGGAGGAGCCTTTTGTAGACGGAAAGATATATATGCGTACCAGTCAGGTGGATTCTTTGGTACTCTGCTTTGAACCGTTGCCTGAAACGGCAACATCGTTTGATTTCTCCAATGACATTCAGGGCATAAGCCTTATCAAATCTGCGGTTGTGGAAAACAAGGCAAGTGTTATTCCTATGCCAGATGTGACACCGGACAAGCTCTTTGAAAGTATTGTAGAGAGGTTCCCTGGCAAGGTTGTTTTTATTGACCTATGGGCAACATGGTGTGGCCCATGTGTTCAGCTAATCAATGCGATGGGGGCTGTCAAGGAGGAACTTAAGGATGAAGACGTGGTATTTGTATATCTTACTAACACAACCAGCCCTGAAGAGTTGTGGAAAAAGAAAATATCAGGCATGAAGGGATATCATCTGCGAATGGACAAGGAGTATTGGGACAGATTGCCTTGTATAGAGGAGCATAGTGGTATACCGCAGAGTTTTATATATGACAGGAATGGAATTTGTGTTTATCGTAGCATGGGGTTTGGTGAACATGTTGCCCAAGATTATAAGAATGAGATAAGGAAAGCTTTGGAAGACTAATCAAAGTTATTACTTAATTTAGTTGAAGAAGAACCTCTAATTTCAGAACACCTCAGTTTCGTCGTAGTTTTAGTATATTGAAACTCCAGTACCAATGCACTGAAACTCCAGTGTCAGTATATTGATATTGAGTTGGTACTGTAATTAAACATTTGGGGGCTAACTATTGCCAATTCTCGAATTAGGAATAAGACAATTGAATTCTTTATAATCATCTTTGTCATCATAGCCTTTCAGATAATGAGGCATAGAGGTTTCTGCTGAGGTTAATATAAGATGGCCATAGTAACGGTAAACTTTTGTTGTCGTATCAACAGAACATTGTTGATACGACAACAGGGCTTTGTTGATACGACAACAAAAAGCAATCGCTACTGGGCATGCACGAGGGTTTTATGTTGGCATAGTTAACGTCTTACTTCTCGTGCACAAAATCATAGTTAGTGAGACCACATTCCTTGAGCATGACGGTGAGGCGCTTTATGTGCTCTTGGGGGACACCATGGCAAACGTTGATGCGTATCTGGTGGTCCTTCCTGTAGGAAATGTCCTTCAACAGGTTCTTGATGTTATAGGATTTCTGAGTCCATGTAATGTATTCGTATTGCTTGTGGTCGAAGGTCTCCTTTATGCCTTGGCTTTGAAAGATGCTGACGCGGAACGAGGCGTCTTTGGGAGGTGTGCCTGTAAGGAGTATGGTCAGCTGAGGGTTG
>JAFYMW010000034.1 GCA_017548165.1 Bacteroidaceae bacterium | reverse complement strand
TTCTCAAATGCTTCCCAATCGAAGCCTTCAACGGGAGCTACATTTTTGTAATCTGCCATACAGATTTACATTAAAATTAAAAAGTTAAACAATAAATTTATATAATTCTCCTGCCTTCCCATAGGGAAAAGCGGTGCAAAGGTACGGATTTTATTTGAGATATCTATGTTTTATAGCATGTATTTTTGTGACTTTCAGTATTTTTCTGCCAAATTAAAGGTCAGAGGACAAAAAAGAGGACTTCGTTCCGTGGCAGAGTCCTCTTTGGGGATAGTATAGTAAGGTGTGCTGCTTACGCTTGAGTTTTATTAGCCTTCGCTCATCAAGTTTGACTTTAGCCCCTTGACTTCAGCCCCTTCGGGCGTCGGCCTTTAGTTAGCAAGTCCGTTTTCAGTTTTCCGTTTTAATCCGACTTTGTCGTCTTGACTTCGTCTTAATTGCTCACGCTTGGCATAGTTTAAGCAAGCTTAACTCTGCTCTCGCTTACTCGCAGTTTTCACCTTTCAGTTTGTAACATTCCCCTCTCAACCATTGTGCCCATTGTGCCTCAGTCTTGGAGTGGTCGAATGTATGGTAAGGGATGGGCTTGCCGATGTAGATCTTGAAGTGCTTGCCGCGTGCAGTCTTCATCATCTGGCGGGGCAGGAGGATGAGACCGATGTTGAACTTCATACCCATTTTGCGGCGTATCCATTCCAGAGCATAGAAGAAGAAGGAATTGCGGCCTTCAAAGTACATTGGTACTATGTCGCGCTTGGAGTCGACACATTGCTTTATCACGCTCTTCTTCCATTCTATGTCCTGAATCTTGCCGTCGATGTAGCGTGAGCAGAAACCGGCAGGAAAACTGATGAGCTGTGTTTCCGGGTCGTTGTAGGCCTTTTGCAACATCTCCATGTCCGAACGCTTTTGCCTGCCCATGGTATTGACAGGAAGGAACACGCTTTGCAGGGGTTCGATATACATGAGCAAGTCGTTGACAATCAACTTAATCTTGGGAAAGAAGTCTCCGAATACGGCAATGTAGGAGATTCCGTCAAATCCTCCCAAGGGATGGTTGCTCACGAGCATGTAGTGTCCTTTCTTGTCAAGGTTCTCCATACCTTTTACAGTATAGACCACCTTCATATCTTTCGAAAACGCCTTGGCAAAGGCTGCTCCGCTGTCGTGGCCAAAGGTTGTGATGGCGTAGTTCATCTCCTTTTGGCAGATGAGGCGCTCCATCATTCGAATAAGGAATGTGGGGAGTTTCTTCCTTAGTTTCGGCGCCTTGTTGCTGATGACGGCTTCAAGGTCAATCAGTTGCATAAATCTGTGTGTTTGAAGGGTGATGTGTTAAATCGATAATACCGCAAGGGCATCAATAAGTTCTTTTTTCAAGGGTTTGTCGCTCTTAACAGCGTTGGTGAATGGTACGTAGACTATTTCGTCGTTGCGTATGCCTATCATCACGTTGCGCTGACCTTCTTTTAAAGCTTGGATGGCTCCAACACCAAGGCGACTAGCTAAAATGCGGTCCTGGGCACTGGGACGTCCTCCGCGTTGCAGGTGTCCCAGGATAGATACGCGTACGTCATACTCGGGATACTCTTTCTTCACTCTTTCGGCATAGTACATAGCACCGCATTTGGGACTTTCGCTAACGAGTACTATGCACGATTTCTTGCTCTTACGAATGCCGTGACCAATAAACATTTCCAATTGGTCGGCGCCTGTGCTGTCTTCTGGTATGATGGCTGCCTCGGCACCTGCTGCTATGGCACTGTTCTGTGCCAGAAAACCAGCATCACGTCCCATCACCTCCACGAAGAAGATGCGCTCGTGACTGTTGGCGGTGTCGCGAATCTTGTCCACACATTCCATAATGGTGTTAAGTGTGGTGTCGTAACCTATGGTAAGGTCCGTACCATTCAAGTCATTGTCTATTGTGCCAGGCAAACCAATGCATGGTACGTCAAACTCCTCTGCAAAAATTCGTGCACCGGTCAAGCTGCCATTGCCACCGATTACGATCAATGCGTCAATACCATTAGCCTTCATATTGTCGTAGGCCTTCTGTCTGCCTTCGGGGGTGACGAATTCCTTGCTGCGAGCAGTTTTCAGTATGGTACCACCACGTTGAATGATATTGCTCACATTCTCGGTTGTAAATTCTTTTATCTCGTTGTTCACCAACCCCTCGTAACCGCGATATATGGCCATTACCCTCATGTTGTTTGCTATTGCTGCACGTGTTACCGCACGAATGGCAGCATTCATACCTGGTGAGTCACCTCCAGATGTGAGTATACCTATTGTTTTTATTTTTGCCATAATATGATGAATTATTGTTATTTGATAGTTACAAAAGTACTAAGAACTATGCTATCTACCAAAAAAAGACTCGAAAAATTCCGAGTCTTTTTTGCCATAGAACGTTTTTATAACGCTATTTAACTAAATCGAATGTTATTGTACCAATGTGGCTTTGCCATCAATGATGTATAGACCAGGGGTAAGACCATTGGTGCTCTGCAAGTATGGAACCTGACGGCGTACCAATATACCTCCGATAGTGTAAACATCTACAGGGCGGTTGAAGGCCTTGGCATCCTCTACATCTGTAGGCTGGCCATAATCCTCGGGGGTAACGATGTCGGGCGAGATGTCAAACTTCTCCAGATTGTTGAAGATATAGTTGGCTCGGGTCTCAATCCACTTCTTGCTCTGGGTCGTCTGTGCCTCGTAGTCGGTGCTGTTCTTCTCGGAGATGTTGGCGTCGTTGTTGTGCTTGATGCTGGGCAAGGCGAACTGGGTGTAGTCGTCGATATATTCGAGTACTTCCTGCAGACGGCCTTCTGCCATAAAGTTTACCCATTCCTTATAGTAGGCACGCTTGCCGGCGTTGCTGTTGCGCAGGGCGCTGTAGAACTTGTTACCAGCTTTGGGGGTGGTGTAGACGAATTTGCTGTAGAGGTCCTCATCTGCTCCAGCGATGAAGTAGGTATGTGTCTCCTCGTAACCGAAAGCCCAGTCAAAGTCCCATACTGGTCCAAACACCCACTTCTCGCCACCAGCGGGATCGGGGTTGAACAGATAGCAACTTTTGGGATGGTGTGTTTCAACATTGCGTACGAGGTCGTTTACCAACCAGAATTTAGCCCATGATTCCATGTCAATATGTTTGGCAATGTCGCCTCCAGCGTTGAGGGTGGAGGTGAGGCTGTTGAATGAGTTCTGCACGTCGGTGAAGGTGATGAGACGCTCGTCATCTTCCTCGCCGAAGTCGGGATCCTTGACATTGACGGGGAGGTTGTAGGTGGGGTCCTTGAAGCGGAAGTCCTCGTCGTAATAATCGTCAAGCTCCAGGAGGCAACCTGTGGCCTCGTCAATGGCAACGCTGTTGTCGGCAATGCCAATCTTCTCGGTAAAGCAGTACGAACCGCGGTAGTGGCCGTTGATATACACATCCACGGGGATCATGTGGCAGAGAGCCTCGGCATCGACCATGGCGGCAATCTTCTGTGCGATGGAGTTGGTGGTCATAGAACCGTTCTGCTTGTTGGCGATGAACACCCACTGGCGGTCCTTGGTCAGATTGAAGGGAGATTGCTTCTGCTTCTTGGGGAACTTAATGCGGAAGGGGTTCTTGCTCATGTAGCTCCATGTCCAACTGCTATTGCCACGGCCACGTATCTCGCAACCTTCTACGGTGTCGATGTCGGGCCAGATGCCAGCACCGTCCAGACGGAAGGTACAATCCTCAATCCACTCTTCCTTGGTGTTGGTACCGTCAGGCAAGGTCATACCAATCCACTGACTGCTGTTCCAACTCACACCATCACCAAAAGTGACATGAATGGTTGGAATCTTGTATTCGCCGGTGGCATAGTCGGTGAGATATTTAACATTGACCTTGCAGGGGCGGCCAAAGGGTACGAAACCCTTGATAATCTGGGTTTCGGCAGTCTCCTGCTTGGCTTGGGTACAACTGTAGAATGCCAGTTCGGACAGAACCATATAGTTCTTGTAGGAAGCCTTGGTCAGTTCCAGACGGATGGCGTCGTATTTGTTGTCAAGAGCGTAGACTGGTGATGTGAAGCGCTCGATGTTCTTTTGGGGCAGATTGTCTGCCTCCATGCTCAGAGAGCCAATCTCCTCCCATTTGCCGGTCTGCTTGTTCTTTGCACTGATGCAGAAGCCCTGGGGGAAACGGTTGTTTTGGGTGGATGTTGTGTAAGCAAAGCAGAAATTGTCTACGCTTTCGGTGAGCTGAATGTCGATATATGGCCATTCGGTGATGCCGTCGCCCCAATAACCGTTGTTCATCCAGGTTAGTGGCAGGTATGAACCACTTCCCCATGTGGAGTGATAGAAAGTGTTGAGGTTGTCATCCCACAAACTTGCCAATCCCTCGGTGGTTTCATAATTGCTGGGAGCATTGGTCGAAGCCTTGCCGGCAATATCAAGCTTGTTCAGTGACCATTCACCAGTGCCGGTGCTCTCTTTTACCACTTCCTTTACCTGATAAATCCAGTGTTTAGGCTGGGCCAGGGTGTAGACCACTGGGGCAGTGAAGCGCTGACTTGACTGACCGCTGACCTGCTGGATGCCATCCACCCACATTGTCGCTCCTTCGCTTGTGGTAAAACTGGGGCGCAGACGCTTGCCGATAACGGGTACATCAGCGCTCACCAAGATGGTATCTTTCATTTCTGTGATCTTGGCCTCTACATCCTTGTAGACCTGGTCGTTGTCGGCATTTGTGAAGCCGAAGGATTTCAGTGAGGCATGTGTGCCGTTGTATGTGTTGCTGATGTTGGCAACATTGTCGATGCCATAGACAAAGGTGGTGTCGCCCTCGAGTGTTATGGTGTGGAGACCGTCGCTTTGGCTCTCACCAAGGATGTACTTCTCAGGAATGGCTATCACCTGTCCGTCGTTAAGGGTGATGTAACGGATGGAGTTCTGGACTCCGCGTGTTCCCTGTGCCGAGATGGTCATAGCGGGAAGCATAGCCATTAGCGCTAGTGTAAATAGGTGTTTCATAAGCTTGTATGTTTTTAGGTTTGTATGTCTTATCGCATGCAAATATATAAAAAAAGTGAATATACCATTATTAGAGTGTACAAAATTTTGTTTTTTTGTTCAAAATGGAGTGTGCTCCTTCTTAATCATTATTTATTTATATACCTTTGCATCGCTAATTGTGCATAAAGGAAAATGAAACGAATACTGACGATAATATTCTCGATTATGATGTTCTGTGTCCACACCATGGCTTACACTGTGGTTATTGATCCAGGGCATGGCGGACGTGATGTTGGAGCAGTGGGGTGGATTTCCCGAGAAAAGGATATAAATTTGAAGGTTGCTCTGGCATTAGGTAATATGATTAAGAGCAATTATCCTGGTATTAAGGTGGTTTATACTCGAAGTAATGATACTTTTGTGGAACTTCGTCGTAGGGCTGCTATTGCCAATAAGGTAAAGGCCGACTTGTTTATATCCATACACACAAATAGTACTGCTGCAGGAAAAAAAGGAACCACAGCTCAAGGTACAGAAACGTATACTTTAGGTATGCATCGTGCTGCCGATAATCTGGCTGTTGCAAAACGCGAGAACTCAGTTATTACACTTGAAACCGACTATAAGCAGAAATATGAGGACTTTGATCCCAATAGTAGCGAGTCGTATATCATTTTCGAGTTTATGCAGGATCAATATATGGCATCCAGTGTAGATTTTGCGAGTATGATACAAAAGCAGTTCGCTACAACGGCCAAGCGTATCAACAAAGGTGTGCATCAGGCTGGTTTCTTGGTGTTGCGAGAGGTTAGTATGCCCAGTGTACTTATAGAACTAGGTTTTATTAACAATCGTAAGGAAGAAAAATACCTTGCCTCTGCTGCAGGACAGAAACAATTGGCCAAGAGCATATACAATGCCTTTGTCGCATACTATAAAAAGAAATAATATCTGCGCCTGCTCAAGTATGGTTGGATAAGGGACGGGAATAAAAGAATGTAAAAGACTATGAAAAAAGAATACAAAATTGGAGTAGTAGGTATTGTTGCCTTGGTGACAATGTTTATGGGAATAAACTTCCTTAAGGGCAAGTCACTCTTCAATACTAACAGTGAGTACTATATCCGCTTTGCCAATGCTAAGGGACTGGCAAAGAGCAGTATGGTTTTTGCCGATGGTTACGAGGTGGGTATTGTTTCCGATGTCATATATGACTACAAGAATCCTGGTAACGTGCTTGTTGAGATTAGTGTTGACCCACGTTTGGTCTTATGTCGTGGCACAAAGATTAATCTAGATGCAGGACTTATGGGCGGTGTGACGATGAATATAGCACCAGTAACCATTTCTGCCGAGCGTTATATGCCAGGCGATACTATTCCAGGCGATGATAGCAATGGACTCATGGGTAAGGTAGATGAAATGATGCCTCAGATTGTGAGCATTGTTGGTAAACTGGATACATTGGTGACCTCTGTTAATCGTTTGGTCAACGACCCCAATCTGCCAGTAATACTAAGTAATGTAGAACAGGTAACAAGCGAACTGACCCAGACAGCGCAGCATCTCAATACCATTGTGGGTAAGGACATCCCTGCATTGGCACAGACATATGGCAAGGTTGGAGAGAATGTGTTGTATATTACAGAGAACTTCAAAACCCTTGATTTTCATGCCACCCTTGAAGGTGTGAATACCACAATAAACAATGTGAATGCTGTTGTCAGTCAGATGCGTAATCCCGAAGGTAGCTTAGGTGCATTCCTATACGACAGAAGTCTTTATGATGGACTTAATAAGACCGTAGGAAGCGTGGATTCGCTTATGACCGATATCAAGGCACGCCCCAAACGTTATGTTCACTTCTCAGTTTTTGGAGGAAAGAATAAATAACGTGCCGAGACCCAGGTCTCCAATATTGAGAATCTAATACCATAATACATAAAGTCTATAAAACATTTTTAATGACTACTCCGCAAGAACAATGGCAGAGATGTCTGGCGCTGATACGCTCCAGACTGAACCAACAGCAGTTTACCACTTGGTTTGAACCCATAGGATTCAAGTCCTATGATTTCGAAACCAAAGAGGTGGCTCTTTATGTGCCCAGCCAGTTCTTTTTTGAGTATCTTGAGGAAAACTTCCGACCACTTATATATATGGCGTTGTATCACGTCTTTGGTTCGGATACACGTCTAGTTTATCAGGTAAGAGTGGTCGAGGATGCCGTAGTGCGCGAGGAAGGTAATGGTACTCCTATGCTTAAGGAGCCAAGTCCTAGTCGTATGCTCAATCGCGCCCCTGGAGCAATGCATACCGCTGTGCCTGTTACGGATTTTGAGTCGTACCTTAACTTTGAGCAGACTTTTGATAATTTTGTAGAGGGACTGGCTAACAGACTTCCGCGCAGTGTGGGACAGAGTGTTGCCGACCATCCTGCTCGCAAGACTTTCAATCCTTTGTTTATCTACGGACCTAGCGGTTGTGGCAAGACTCATCTTGTCAATGCCATTGGTGTGCGTCTGCGTCAGCAACATCCCGAGAAGCGTGTACTATACGTATCGGCTCATCTTTTCCAGGTACAATATGTTGATGCACGTATCAATAACAAGACTAACGATTTCATACACTTTTATCAGAGTATAGATTGTCTTATTGTTGACGATGTGCAGGAATTTTCGGGCAAGGAGAAGACCTTAGAGGCTTTCTTCCATATTTTCAATCATCTGCATCTTAATGGTCGCCAGATAATAATGACCAGCGACCGTCCACCTGTGGAACTTAAGGATATGGAAGAGCGTATGCTCACTCGTTTCAAGTGGGGTATGCTCGCTGAATTGGAAGCTCCTGACGTACAGTTGCGCCATGATATTCTCAAACGTCTGGTTCGTAAAGATGGACTAGATATACCAGAGGATGTTATAGAGTATGTAGCCGATAACCTACAGGACAATGTTCGCGAACTGGAGGGTATTGTGCACTCTATGTTGGCATACAGTGTGGTACATGGCTCTAACATTAATCTCGATTTTGCTCGTAAGATACTCAAGGCAAACACACGTTATCGTCGTCGTACCCTCACTATAGAAGATATTGTTGAGAGTGTGTGTCGACATTATAAGGTGACTCACGAAGAACTTTATGGTGAATGTCGTAAGGCAGAGTTCGTTTTGGCACGACAAGTTGCAATGTATCTCTCGCAGAAACATACTGGTGATACCGCCAAGCACATTGGTTATGTTATTGGTCGTCGAACCCATGCAACAGTGATTCATGGTATCCACAATATCGAGAAGAAGATGAAGGAAAACTCTGCTTTCAAGAAGGAAATCAGGGAGCTGGAGAAGAAAATGTAGTCCTAAACGGTGAGCGTTGAATGTTTTGCAATTAATGGTAATTGTAGTGAGCGGCTCATCTGTACTCCGTAATCTGCTATTTGTACTCTGTTATCTGTACTCTGTAATTTATATAATATGAGAGCAACGGTAAGAAAATATACATCGGCTCCTGTCAGCGAGGAATTGCTTAATACTTTGTTTGAGCAGGCTAGTCACACCCAGACAATGGGTAACTTGCAACTATATAGTGTTATTGTTACACGTGACGAGGAGATGAAGGAAAAATTGGCACCAGCACATTTCTGTCAGCCAATGGTTACTCAAGCTCCAGTGCTGCTAACCTTCTGCGCTGATTTTCGTCGTACTACAGACTGGGCACTGAATCGTCAGGCAAATCCAGGGTATGATAATTTGCTATCATATCAAAATGCTGCTACCGATGCTCTTCTCTTTTGTCAGAGATTCTGTGACCTCGCCGAAGCAGAAGGCTTGGGCTTGTGTTTCTTAGGAACCACGGTATACAATCCGCAACTTATCATTGATACGCTCCGTTTGCCACAGCTCACTTTTCCTGTGGCAACAATCACTCTTGGATGGCCAGCAGAGTCGCCAAAGGTTTCAGATCGTTTGCCTCTCGAGGCTATCGTGCATCATGAAATCTATGCTGGGTACACTCCCGATAGCATTGATAAATTTTATGCCTACAAGGAGTCCTTACCCGAGAACAGAAATTTCGTAGAGATAAACGGAAAGGATACTTTGGCTCAGGTGTTTACCGATATCCGTTATACTGCTGAGGCCAACGAGGCAATGTCTGTTACTTTAGAGGAGGCTTTGCGCAGACAAGGTTTTATTGCTTGCCCTGATGTCAAGAAGACTCCCCGCCCCGAATCTCTTGAGTGCGATATAGTGCGTTTCCAAAACAAGAAAGACCGTTGGGTGGCTTTCGTCGGACTCTTGAACGGACGACCATACGAAATCTTTACCGGTATTCTTGATGACGATGAGGGTATCATGATTCCCAAGAGTGTTAGCAATGGTTGCATACTTCGTAGGGAATTGAAGGATGGTATGCGCCGTTACGACTTTCAGTTTACAAACAAGCGTGGTTACAAGATTACCATCGAGGGATTGTCGGAACGTTTCAATCCTGAGTATTGGAATTATGCCAAACTCATCTCCGGTATATTGCGCTATGGAATGCCTTTGGAGAATGTGATAGCGCTGATATCTTCTCTCCAGTTGGATTCCGACAATATGAATACTTGGGTTTCTGGTGTTGCCAAGGCTCTTAAGCGCTATGTCAATGCTACTGGTGCTGATCAGGAAAATATGCACCATACAGACGAAATCGATGATTAATACTATTCACATAGATCGCCTTGCTCTGGCTGGCCATCATGGTGTCATGCCGCAAGAAAGGGTTGTGGGTGCCATGTTTTATGTCAGTCTATGCATAGATACAGAAGTGTCTGACGAGGCATTGATTGGTGATAATCTTGTCGGAACAGTCTCGTATGCCGACATCATAGCATCTGTTCAACAAGAAATGTCCATTCCGTCCGCATTACTCGAACATCTCGCTTATAGAGTAGGGAAGAGATTGCTTTCTGATTTTTCATCTATCAAATCATTGAGCATACGCATCGATAAGGAAAATCCTCCTTGTGGAGCTAATGTCGCTGCTATCGGTGTTTCAATGAATCTGCATCGATGATGATGGATAAAGTATTTTGCTCAGCTAAAATACTTGGACAAAATTTGTTTATTTTAAATATTAGCAATAACTTTGCAACGCATTTGGTTCGTTGGTTCGCTAACGATTAAAAGGGAATGGGGTGTGAGTCCCCAACAGTTCCCGCTGCTGTAATTTCCATACTTGCCTCTGCAAGAAAAGTTTTCTTCTCCTTCGGTAAGACTTAAGGATATCCGAAAGACAACGTCACTGGTTTATAAGACTGGGAAGACAAGGAAGAAGACGGAATAAGTCAGAAGACCTGCCACCTGCATCAATCGATTATTCAGTCTGCGGGTAACGGATTGGCGAGAGGCAAGGTTATAGTATTGTTGATTGACGCATTTCTGCGGTAATTGGTTGATTCTTATATGTTAGACAACTAATTAATAGCAGAGATGCTTTTATTTTTTCTACACACATCGTCATATGGGAGGGCCAGCACATTGCGTGTCTGGTTTACTTTGTTTATCTTTATGGTTGTCTGTTGTGTCTGGGCACAGGAGGTTGCTGACTCGGCAAGGCATATGAATGAGGTCATGATAGTGGCCAAGAGGATAGAGAACCGTGGGGTTGGACCGGTGCAGGAACTTAATGGCAAGGAACTAAAAGAACTTAGTGTGTACTCGGTGGCAGATGCCTTGCGTTATTTCTCTGGTGTGCAGGTTAAGGACTATGGTGGCGTGGGAGGATTGAAGACGGTGAACATACGTTCGCTAGGTACCAACCACACGGGTGTGTTCCTCAACGGCATACAATTGGGTAATGCACAGAACGGACAGATAGATCTTGGTCGCTTCTCTCTGGACAATATGGAGGCTTTGCAGATGTACAACGGTCAGAAATCATCGGCCCTACAGACGGCAAAAGATTTTGCGTCGGCTTCGGCTATATACATGCGCACGCGCAAACCTAATTTTATAGGTGCGGAGAAGGGATATAGGTGCAATGTGGGTATGAAGGTGGGTTCGTTTGATACCTACAATCCCACGCTACTCTGGGAACAAAGACTTTCTGACAAAGTCTCGGCAATGTTGTCGGCCGAATACATGACTACATCTGGCAAGTATCCCTTTTCCTATGCCAAGAAAAATGGTTATGATACCACCGAGGTTCGCAAGAACGGTGATGTCATGTCTCTGCGCATAGAGACTATGCTGGCAGGTGAGATGCAGGGAGGAGAATGGAGCGGACAACTTTATTTCTACGATAGCGAACGTGGTTTCCCAGGTGCTTCGGTGCGTGAAGAACCAGGGAAGTTTCGTCATCAGGATAGACAGTGGGATACATCGGTCTTTGTTCAAGGTTCATGGCAGAAAAGGTTTAGTAAACGCTATCAACTGATGTTCAACGGCAAGGTGGCATGGGACTATCTGCACTACCTAAGCGATCCGAATCTTGACATTACCACCATGTATACCGATAACGAGTATCGGCAAACGGAGGTTTACTTATCTGCATCGCACCAGTTGGGTATAACTCCTTGGCTGAAAGCTTCGTTAGCCAATGATATACAGTATAATTACCTGGATGCCAACCTTACCAATTTTGTATATCCATGGCGCTGGACGGTGCTCAGTGCCTTGGCTATGAACCTGGATTGGAAAGGAATCTCTGCTCAGGCCTCCCTACTTCATACGTGGGTCAAGGATGAGGCCTCGAAGGTGGGAAGTACGGAATTGCCCAAGAGCGTACTCACTCCATCCGTGGTGGTAGCATACAAAGCTATGGATGACAAGAGGGGTATGCTGAACATCAGGGCATTCTACAAGCGCATCTTCCGTATGCCTACGTTCAACGATCTGTACTATACTTTCATAGGCAACAAGTCACTGAAACCAGAATACACCACACAGTACAACGTTGGATTAAACTACAACCGCACTATGGGACAAGGCTGGCTGAGAAGGTTGGAGTTTCAGATGGATGCATATTTCAATCTAGTGGAGGACAAGATTGTGGCAATGCCAACGAGCAACCAATTTCGGTGGACTATGATGAACTTTGGCTTGTGCCACATTTGGGGACTGGAAACTTCACTGAAAGCCTCCTGGCAGATAAAGAGGGTAGGAGTTGGTACCTCGTTGACATATACTTTCAATCGTGCTATGGACAAGACGGACGAGCAGAGCGAGTTCTACGGTGGGCAGTTGCCCTACATACCATGGCATGCCTTTTCTGCCATAGTGTCGGCAGAGTACAGAGGATGGGGATTGAATTACAGCTTTATCTACACGGGCGAGAGGTACGAGTCCAGTGCCAACATACCAGAGAACTATTCCCAGCCATGGTACACCAGTGACTTGGGGCTATCTAAACACTTCAGGATAAAGAATGTGGGTTTGCGCATCAGTGCCGAAGTGTGCAACATCTTCAACCAACAATACGAGGTGGTGCAGTGCTATCCCATGCCTGGCACTAACTTCAAGGCGAAACTGAATGTAGAGATATAGAGGATTATAAAAAAACTTACAGATAATGAAGAGAGTACACATCTTAGTGATTGGCTTGTGTATGGTATTGACCGGATGCCGTACTGATGCCGAGGATATCATCCCCTCGCAAGACGAGGAAGTGGGCACTGGCAATAGTGCGCAGACAACAGAGAGCATTAAGGGTTTCTACCTGCTTAACGAAGGCAATATGGGAAGCAACAAGTGCACGTTGGACTTCTACGATGCCACAACTGGTACATACACACGAAACATTTATGCCGAGGTGAATCCCAACGTGGTGAAGGAACTTGGTGATGTGGGCAACGACTTGCAGGTGTACGACGGAAAGTTGTGGGCGGTGATAAACTGCTCGCAATTTGTGGAGGTGATGGATGCCGAGACGGCAGAGCATATCACACAGATTTCCATACCTAATTGTCGTTATATATGTTTTGATGGAGAGTATGCCTATGTGAGCAGTTATGCAGGTCCAGTGCAGATAGAACCCAATGCCCGACTGGGATATGTGGCAAAGATAGACATCAGTACCCTACAGGTGGTGGATACATGCACCGTTGGGTATCAACCCGATGAACTGGTCGTGTCGGACGGACGGATATATGTAGCGAACTCGGGTGGCTATCGTGTGCCAAACTATGATCGCACGGTTTCCGTCATAGATATTGCTTCGTTTAAGGTGGTGGAAACCATTGATGTTGCCATCAACCTGCATCGAGTTGAGGTGGACAAGAGGGGAGATGTGTGGGTGAGTTCTCGTGGTGATTACTATGGACGAGGTTCAAAGACTTTTGTCATCGATACCAAGAGCAACGAGGTGTGTGACTCGTTTGAGGTGGCCAACTCTGAGATGACCTTATCGGGAGATTCGCTCTACATAGTAGGCTCGGAATGGAGTTATGTCAACAATTCGTGGCGTGTGACCTATAAAATCATAGATACAGAGAAACGCCAGATAGTGAGTGAGAATTTCATCTCGGATGGTACGGATAGCAGGATACGCATGCCATATGGCGTGGCGGTGAATAGCGAGGCTAGGGAGTTTTACATCACGGATACAGGCAATTATGTCTCGCCTGGGACACTGTATTGTTTCTCGTTAGACGGTGTATTCAAATGGAGCGTTCGTACTGGCGACATACCAGCACACTTTGCTTTCGTTAGCACACCTTGGCATAAACCAAATAAAGAAGAAAATATAGAAGAATGAAAACAAGATTTTTATGTACACTATTTGTGTTTAGCATTGCAATAAGCATGTTGGCACAATCGCCTTATATAAGCCGTGTGTTCGAATTTATGCCAGCACCAGGTCAGTTTGTCAACGAGATGCCATATTACGACAAGGGTGATACACATCAGGATATGGCACGGAAGACCGAGGAGTGCCTGGCTGATAATGCTCGTGTGATAGTTTCTCTGGGTGGATATGGTGGCTATATTGTTTTTGGCTTTGACCATGCCGTGGAGAACAAACCAGGACAGATGGACTTTGAAATCCTGGGCAATGCCTTCTATAGTAATGCTAATGCCAATGCCTCGAATGCAAAGAAAGGCGGTTCGTGCGAAGCTGGTATAGTGATGGTTAGCTGCGATGAGAATGGCAATGGTGTGCCCGATGACGAGTGGTATGAATTGGCAGGAAGCGAGTTCCACAATCCTCATACAACAAAGGGATATAGCATCACCTACTATCGCCCAGCCAATGATAAGCAAGCCACTCCCGACCCATCAAATCCTGCCATCAGCGACACTTCCTATATTGCATGGTTAGACAATCAAGGTCAGCATGGCTATGTACAACGCAATGCGTACAATAGCCAAAGTTATTGGCCCGAATGGGTGGATGCCGATTCGCTTTGCTTTCAGGGTACTCTTCTGCCCAAGAATGCGGTGGACGAGAATGGTTTGGGAACCTATTATGTACTTTATGCCTTTGATTGGGGGTATGCCGACAATCATCCCAATACCGATGCTCGAAGTTCGTTCAACATAGAGTGGGCGGTAGATGGTGAGGGTAAATCTGTGAATCTGCCAGCCATACATTTTGTGAAGGTTTATACGGCACTTAATCAGACATGTGGGTGGTTGGGCGAAACGAGTACCGAGGTGATGGGAGCCAACGACTTGCACTTGCTCAATAGACAGATTGATGATACCACTCCCGTACAATCTCCCACTGTATCACAAGGCTTTTTCAAAGGCAACAAAATACGATACACCTTGCTTAATGGAATGAGGGTTAACTCTCCATCGGTACCAGGTATTTATATTGAACACTCAGCCAATGCCATGAGAAAACTTATCGTCAGATAACAAAATACGTGTAATACATCCAATTATTAACTTTTAACAACAAACACTTATGAAAAGGATTTTTACTCTTTTGATAGTGGCACCCTTAATGGTGTCAAGTATTCAGGCCCAAACTCGTGGCACTGATGGTTCTAAGGACTATGTCCTACGCACTCTCACCTTTGAGGACAAGGACTACAAGGGTACGGAGGACAATGCACAGACCTATTGGTCGGATCTTATCCCAACTTCCGAATATGGTAATGGCAATGGACGTGATTCGTGGTACGATGAGAACAACACAGAACTCTCTTTCTTCCCCTCCACAACAGCCTTGTTCCCTGGCTATGGCGGACATGCCATTTCGTGCTACGTGGGCAACGACCTTGAGCAATGTGGCAACTATATGTATGACATCCAGGCCTACAATGTAACAGGTGGTACTAATGGTTCAAAGAATTTCTGCGTGCACTTTGGCTATCTCGACGATTCTGGTATGGGTATGATGAACGAACTAGTATATTTTGAATTCGGTGATGGCAAGGAGTGTGTGATAGACCACATGTATGTTACAAACACCACATATGCCTACAACATACTTGAAAATGGTGATGGTTGGATGGTGCCTACAGGTGGTGTAAGCGACGAGTGCTGGTTCAAGATTGTGGCCTATGGATACAACCTCAACGATGAGCTCACCGGTGTTGCTGAGTTTGCTCTTTGGGAGAACGGCACAGGCATAAAGGATTGGACAAAATGGGAACTCAGCTCTTTGGGTAAGGTGGCTCGCGTGGAGTTCAATATGATTGGTAGCGAGGAACTCTATGCCAGTGGTTATGGTCTTGGTGCACCTGGTTACTTTGCTTACGATAATGTTGCCGTTCGTTTTGATAAGAACACCGATACAGGAATTAAAGAAATACATTCACTAGCCAACGGACAGCAGATGCCAGTCATCTTCGACCTTAGTGGCCGTCGTGTACAGAATACACAAAAGGGTATCTTTATCCAAAACGGCAAGAAGATTGTGATAACCAAATAAAAGAGTTGTGATAACTCAAGATTATCTGCCAAACGATGCTCCATTCCCAATATGCTACAAACCATGGGAGTGGAGTTTTTTTGTATGCAGTCTTGAAAACTTATACTCGCCCTCCAAAAGGCTCTCATATTTATTCTGTCGTGCTAAATTGCATAAAAAATTACTTTTTTTGCGCTCACTTACTCGCAAATTTGGCATTTCGCTCACTTATTTGTTAATTTGAATATTCATTCGAATATACTCACGTTCGGAAATACTCAAATAAATTTGGCATTTCGCTCACTTATTTGTATATTTGCACGCCTAAATTAGTGATACACTAATATATAATGTGTATAAGTTGTACGATTTAGGTAGAATTTTGTTCATGTCAAGATATAAAAATATACGGATAATATAATGGAACATATGACTCTTGGCCTGCAATTGCTTATTGTGGGCATGCTAACGGTTTTTGCCATTCTATTGATAGTTATCTTTGGTGGCAAATTACTCATTAATGTTGTTAACATGTTTGCACCCGAGGAGGTGGCTTCTGCAAAAAAAAAGGTAGCAGCTACAACTTCTAACGGTGTTGTGGATCCCTCTACTATGGCTATCCTTCAGGAGGTCGTTAAACAGATTACTGGTGGTAAGGGTAGAGTAGAGAGCGCAAAGAAAGTGTAATGTTGAACGATTAGCGTTTAACGATAATAAGTCCTTAAGGTCCCTAAAGTCCTTACAGTCCTTATCCTCCCTAAATTAATAATTAGATAAAAAGAAAACAACAATATGAAAGAAGTAAAGTTTAGTTTGGTCTTCCGCGATATGTGGCAGAGTGCCGGTAAGTATCAGCCCCGTGTTGACCAGCTTTTGAAGGTAGCCCCTGCCATCATCCGCATGGGTTGCTTTGACCGTGTGGAGACAAACGGTGGTGGTTTCGAACAGGTGAACCTGCTCTATGGCGAGAATCCCAATAAGAGCGTGCGCGAGTGGACAAAGCCTTTCCACGAGGCAGGCATTCAGACACACATGCTCGACCGTGCATTGAACGGCCTTCGCATGAGTCCATGTCCCAAGGACCTTCGCAAGCTCTTCTACAAGGTGAAGAAGGCTCAGGGTACGGACATCACACGTATTTTCTGTGGTTTGAACGACGTACGCAACGTAATCCCTTCCATCAAGTATGCCAAGGAGGCTGGCATGATAGCACAGGCTTCTTTGAGTATCACCCATAGCCCCATCCACACCGTGGAGTATTACGTTAATCTTGCAAAGAAGTTCATTGATGCCGGTGCAGACGAAATCTGCCTGAAGGACATGGCAGGTATCGGTCGTCCTGTTAGTCTTGGCAAGATTGTGGAGGGTATCAAGGCATACAAGAAGGACATCGTCATCCAGTACCACTCACACGCAGGTCCCGGCTTCTGCATGGCTTCCATCCTGGAGGTGGCAAAGGCAGGTTGCGACTATGTGGACGCTGGTATGTCGCCCCTCTCCTGGGGTACCGGCCATGCCGACATCATCACCGTGCAGGAGATGCTGAAGGATGCCGGCTTCAAGGTCAAGGACATCAACATGGAGGCTTATATGGAGGCCCGCACCCTCATTCAGGAAATGTACGACGACTTCCTCGGATACTATATCCCTGCGCAGAACCACATCAACAATGCCCTTTTGGTCAAGCCCGGTCTGCCTGGCGGTATGATGGGTTCGCTGATGACCGACCTGGAGGACAACCTCAAGAGCCTGAACAAGTGGAAGCAGAAGAACGGTCAGCCCGAACTGACCACCGACCAGCTGCTCGTGAAACTCTTCGACGAGGTGGCTTACGTATGGCCCAAGGTGGGTTATCCCTGTCTCGTTACTCCCTTCAGCCAGTATGTCAAGAACCTGGCTCTGATGAATGTCATCCAG
>JAFYMW010000033.1 GCA_017548165.1 Bacteroidaceae bacterium | reverse complement strand
GGAATTGCCACGGGGAACCTCACCACCCGTACCATAATCCTGCCAAAGGCCATATTCGAGGAAAGCCTGTGAGAGCTGCACTTCCGAGAACTTGCCATTGGCAGACATACCAAAAGATATTGGAGACTGCAACAATCTTCCTGTATCTATTACACCAAGCAAAGTAATTTGCTCCTTCCAAATCTTGATCATCGTATCATTGAATGCAGAAACATATTTCTGACGTTCATCGATAGCCTCTTGTTCGGTGAATTGCTGATTCATGAGACAAAGGTAAAGAGATGACGGAATTTAAAGAAAGACACAAGCGCGACTTAATTTAGGCATATTAGTTTGGAATATTCCAAGCGATGTGTTACCTTTGCATCAAAAGCAAAAGAAACATTTTATGACCATAGCAATACTATCAAATAGCGCTATCTATATTGCACTGACATTCTGTGCGATAGCCATATTTGTACTATTTCTATTGGCGAATAGAGCCTACAAAAAGAGAAAGCGCGAACAGCGCTGGACTCGCTCTATGAGTTCAAGATTACACAGGTAATCCTCACTTCACCTTAATAATATCATTGATATTCGTAGTATAGCACGGTGTGCGCTTTGCATGCTTGATGCTATTCTTGAAGGTAGTTGCCTTTCCTGTACCCTCGTCCACGGCATACATCTGCGAAGCGATGATGAGAGTTCCATCACCATTGCGGTAGTTAATATCGTCCATCAGTCGGGAAAGAGCCTCGTATTTCTGTCTATACTCCTCAGGGATGTCAAAGAGATTCATCTGTATGGCATTGTCGGGGCACATGCCACTGAGGATGACACCGGCACGTTTGTAGTGAATACCCTCAATGTAGATACTCTCCAAAGCCTTCATGGCAGCATTGAGTATCTGCTGGGTGGTGTTCGTAGCTGAAAGCAATGTTGCCGTAGCCTGATTGAAATATTGAGGAAGGTCCTCACGGAAGGGATTGGAGCCAACGAACACCGTTATCATACTTGCCGCCGAATGCTGGGTGCGCAACTTCTGTGCGCAACGAGCAGCAAAGTTTGACACCTGGGTGCGGAGATCGTCCAACTGGGTTATCATCGTGGCAAAACTACGGGAGGTGCAGATGCTCTTCTTGTTCTCCAGAAGGTCGGGGTCAATACAGCTGACTCCGTGCAACTCCTTCCATGTGCGCTCGCCAGTAACGGTGAGCAGAGAGCGCACCCAAGAAGCCTTCTTCTCGTGCAAGTCCCAAGCCGTGCGCACTCCGTGATAGTTGAGTTTCTCGGTGCTACGGCGCCCTATTCCCCAGATGTCCTCCACGGCAAACAGGCGCATTGCCTTCTCTGCTTTCTCGTCGGTGTCAATGACACAACACTTGTTGTACCCAGGAAACTTCTTGGCAAACCTGCTCGCCATCTTTGCCATAGTGCGAGTGGTGCCAATGCCTATGCTCACGGGCATGCCGGTGTATTGCTTCACCTTCTTGGCAAGGTCCTCGCCCCACAGCTTCAGGTCGCATTGCATACCGTGAAGGTCGAGGAAGGCTTCGTCGATGGAATACACCTCTATGGCAGGTGCCGACTTGCGAAGGACGGACATCACCCTGGCACTCATGTCGGCAATGAGGGCATAGTTGCTGCTGAGGCACACCACACCTTTATCCCAAACTGCTCCTCTATCTTGAACAACGGCATACCCTCAGGGATGCCCAACGCCTTTGCCTCCTGACTACGTGCCACGGCACACCCGTCGTTGTTGCTCAGCACAACAACAGGGTTACCTTCCAGTGAGGGATTGAATACACGTTCAACGCTCACATAACAATTATCGCAGTCTACCAAAGCGTACATACGATGCAAAGATACGATTTAGTGAGCGATTTTCAGCAAACAAACATGTAATATTTCAAACCTTATTAGTATCTTTGCTCTCGTATGAAAACAAGTAAACCAACTATAAGAATATTCAGAGTAGACACCACAACAGAAATCTCCCTGCCATTTGCAGACGGAGGTATCAAATGTGGTTTTCCATCACCTGCCCAGGACTATGTTGAAGAAAGCATAGACCTGAACAAAACTCTCATTGATAGCAAAGAATCCACTTTCCTTGGCCGTGTGGAAGGCGACAGCATGAAGGACAGAGGCATCAATCACAACGACCTGCTTATCATAGATAAGAGCAAGGAAGCAAGGCACGGTGATGTTGTAGTCGCATATATTGATGGAGAATTCACTATCAAGACCTTAGACCTCACACACGAAAAAGACGGATACATAGAACTTGTACCCGCAAATGATGCATATCCAATAATCAAAATCACTGCAGAGGAAACCTTCCGAGTATGGGGAGTAGTAACCTATAACATACATAAGTTGTATTGAACAAATCCTATTCCCACTCCTGTGAATTATACCTTAAATCCGTATAAACATCCGTAGCCACCTGAAAATACGCACAAGCACACCCTGAAAGAAAATATCTGTCAATTTCATGAAACGATATCCGAGGGTCGAGGTAGATATGTTCTTCCTCGACCCTTGTCTTCTCCTGTATCATCACCGACATAAACTGACGGAACAGTTCACGCATAGTGTCCATACACTCCTGTCGTGCCACCATATCGTCAATGGCATGACGCATGGCCAGGAACACCGTCTTCACCCTACGAGTATGCGGAGTAGTATTCAATTCTGTATATCCCTGTGATATATCCGACACCGCTATAAATGCAGAAGTCGTCTGCATGTTATGCAAAGCATCCTCAAATCCTTCCAGACCCGAAACACGGCAAAAGCAGAACCCTTCAGCTATAGCAAGTTTGTTCTTGGAAGCCAGTCGCTCGAAGAACGACGTAGCATCCCAATTGATATTCTTAATTATCTCCATTGTCAACCTCCAATTCATTTATCTCAGAGAAATTCTGCCAGTCTATAATATCAGGCTCCTCATATTCTATGTCATCAATATCCATAGACTCCTTCCGGTACTTCTCTATAAGAGCAGAAATCTTCTGCTCGATATTAGGAATAGGCTTAATGCCAAGAACCGAAGGATCCTGAGTAGCGGTAAAAGGCTGCACCACGATAAGGTCGTAAGGCACCGACTGCTCATCCTCCACATTCACGTTATTGAACTTGGCATACGAAGTAGCCGCACGCTCCATAGTCTTTGTATCCTTACGCTTCTTCGCCATCTGGTATGTCTCAAGAATCATCTCGTTATACTTCCACCTATGGTAATCACGAGAAGCCTGTGTGATATGAGGCAGAACAGACTTAATGACTCTCAGGTCGTCATAAGCCAGTGTCTTGCTCACCCCATACCGTGACAGACACTCATCCACAAACTCCTTGTCTTTAGACTCAGGATTTGAGATAAACCAATTATACATACCCCTAAGGCGAAGCACCCTCTCTACGGAAACATCAGGGTACTTCTCCCTAAGGACATCTTCGGAAGCAAAGAAGTCCACTTGGACTATATCTTGAACGGCAGGAAAAGGCATTTTGCGAACGGAAAACTAAATAGTGAAAATGGAAAACTACTCGTCATCCTCCATATCCATGAGGTTGCGACGAGCATTTTCTATAGCCGCAGGAGAGCCAACTTTAGCCAGCTGCATCTCCTGGTTGTGCAGATTAACACGAGATACTACCTTACCCTTATGGTATGCAATACTGGCCGGTGTAGACCTATTGCGAATCTCGTCCCGAAGCTCATCAGCACGCACCTCAATGAGCAAGGCAATATCAGAAATAGGCAGGTATATGGATGCATATCTCTCTATATCTTCAAGTTGTTTATCTGTTAAAGTCATAGAATATGTATATATGTGTAATGAATTATATATAAATGCAATAACAACAATAACTAAACTAATATAGCACCTGTGTTAGTATATCAGAAAGTGGCACAGACTGATTGTTCATCAAGTCCTGAACCTCCGCCTTCAGCTTGTCAAACACCATAGAATCAGTAGTTATAATATACGATTCATTTCTATTGCCACGAGTAAGATTTTGAGAAGTGATGATACTCACCTTGTCCCCATTCACCGACTCCACGAGAAGGACTTTAGAATGGTTGTCCGTAAGGTGAGTAGTAGTTATAACCTTCTCAATAAACACCCAAAGCTGCTTCGTCTTGTTCGTGGCCTTGTAGTCAAGAATAAGATGAATTGCAGAAGTAGAACCAGAGCGAGTGATGTGGTATAGACGACGAAGGAACTCCTCAGAAATGGAGAACGAAGTTTGCCACACCTCCGATGTTCCAACCTGAGAAAGCACCCACTCCAGGATATCCGCAATCTGCACTGTATTTGTCAGCGCAGACTGCACAGGATTATCCTTTAGCGGAGCAAATATTGCCGATATCGAAGTATTGCGCTTCATTCAGAAAGAACACCAAGAGCAATCAGCTCCTCTGTCAGCGACTCCTCTGGAGATGCCAATTGCTTGTAGAGATCAACCAGTTTCTCCTTCAACGCCTCTGACGGACTCTTCTTGTAGCGACCCTTGGTAAGATTTATCTGACGATAGATGCTACGCTGAAGAGAACGCTCATCCTCAATGATACGTTGCTCGGCAACATTGCTAGCACCCTCCACCATAGAGAACGAATCATACGCCTTCCAGTTGCTGTGATACTTCTTATCAAGCTCAATTAGCTCCTTCAAGAAAGGATACCTCTCGCTATCCGGACAAGCCACATTGTCAAGAGAGAGATTACGCAGAGTAAGGTGCAGTTCACGCATCTTCTGTAGAATGGAAGCATTCTCCACGTACAAAGCCTGAATCTCAGCTGGCAGAAGGTCATGGTCAGCACGTATGCCAGCCTTAAACTTCGGTGAAGCAGAAACGGCAGAATCAGTAGAGTCGGCAGTTTCTGTGGAACCAGAAGCAGAATCATTACCCTCTCCATTCTCACCACCAGATGAAGCATAAGAACCCTCAGAAGATGCATCCAAGTTACGAAGGATCGCAATCTTGTCCACCTTCTTCTGCATCTCCTGCACCTGCTCATGCGTAAGCCTTTCTAGACGGAACTTCATATACTTACGGATATGATGTTCAATGAAATCACCATGTTTCTTAGCGTTCCTTGACAGATTACGATACATAATCTGATTGTTAGACAACTGCAAGAGGTACAAAGCACCTTTGTCATAGTCACGTTCAGAAGCCGGCATATCAAGCCAAGCTTTGACTTCCTCAGTAAAATTATTATCCATAGAAATAGAATTATATGTTATTGACAACACAAAGTTAGATATAACCAACTATCAATGAAAAGACAAGAAACACCTCAGGATTTAGAAATCTTCTTCAGTTCATCATAATCCTTTGCTTTAGCCTCCAACTCTACGAGTGCTCTCCAGCAATCCATGGCAAGAACCTCCCTTTCCTTTGTGATATCCCCACCAGTGAGAGCACGTATTTGGGTATTCATGCTATCCTGCAACTGTTGCATGGAAGGTAAATAAGCCTCTGAGCCCTCAACGGACTTATAGAAATGACGGAACATATTAGCAAACATCTTCTTTACAGACGTAAACCAATAGAAAATAGAAATCTCCTCGATGGGATTAAGACGAATGTACTTATACCGATAAAGAATCTTTGCCATATCCCACAGCAGAGCCTTGCGCTCAGTCTGCAGATATCCCTGGTAAAGATTATCAAGACACAGATAATCCTCAAAAGAAACATCCTGAAGGTCAGCACGCACGGCACGGTGAAACCCTATGCGTGACAGACGCACAGGATATGAAGGAACATCAGCAAGCCAAGCCAAGGCAACGGAAGCCTCAGTAATCTGTAAGGAAGTCAAAGGGAACACCTTGCCATTACAACGAACGAGGTAAACGCCACCATGGCGCGACACCACCTGTAAGCCACCCAATTTAAGAAGGCAAAGACCTTTAATCTGACTTAAAGAATAATCCTTGGAGAAGAGCCTGAATACATAACGCAGTTGTGTATCAGAAAGCTCGCTCCACGATTTAGGAAGAGAAATGTTTAGAATGTGTTTCATACAAGGAAAACTAAAACAAATAATAATAAACTAGAACCAATACCCAGTATCCTCCATCTTATTTTCAAAGACCGGAGGCTCAAAAAGCTTAGTAATATCGGATGTATGCCATGAAGGAAACTCCGAAGGATTGTTCCTGATGACATTGACGATATGCACCAGGGCGGTGGGTGGGGAGAATACTGAAGGCGCTGTTTCGCTAAGTCTCTGCTTAAGAATCTGCGCTTCGTATGCCCGTAAGGAACGGATGACGCTCTTCACAAAGTGTGAAGAAGAGGAAGGTGACAATGCCTCCTTCCGAAAGTCATCCATCTGCTCCTGCCCAATGAATTGAGCCACGATATGCATTTCGATATCGAGCAGAATCTGGCGAAACTCACAATACTTCTGCCAAAGACGCTTCCCCTGACCTATGAAATCACAGATGTCAAGGTTGGGGAAGAGAGTAGAGCAGAAGAACTCAGCCTGAGCGGTAGAACACCAGCCAGGCACGTCAGGCAATGCAGAAAGCAGGAGCCGGATCGCCCCGTCGCGTTCCGTCTCCAGCGACTCAAGCAGCCTGTAAACCCTCTCCTTGCTTGCAGGAGCAACATTGCTATTACTCACGACCCCGAATCCGTTAGGAGTAAGGATAAGGTCGAGAGACGGAATAGCATTTTTATAAGCCTCACAGACGACAACCTTTGTCGCATACACCTTAACCACCTCCTCGTCACCACACCCGGCAATGAAGTCAAGGACACCTTTAGACAGAAAGGTACCTTCAACCCAAACCTCAGCCAGTTCAAGGAACGGCAACAGTTTGTCATACAAAGGTACCTCCCCTTTGACAGACGAGATGACATTAGGAATGAACTTTTTTAGAATAGACTCCGAAGTAAGCAGTTTCATAACATTTGCATAAGAATTACGATGCAAATGTAGCATAGACAGATGAAGCATGGAAAGACAGGAAGAAAGGTCACGGACAAATGTCCCCCGCTATGCGCGGAAGACATGTCCATTTTCACCCATGCTGTAATCTGTATCGAACAGATCATCTGCAAAGGATGCGTAATCAAAATATTTAGCCAAGCTTCCCATCATGCTTTCGATATCGTAAAGCTCATCAAAGAGATTATGAGCAAATTCCTCTTCGCTATCCCATTTGCCTTGGTAAGCCTCATAGAAATTATCCAAATCGAAATCCATGCCAAGCTCCAGATAATCATCCATGGCCTCCTTCATGCTGGAAGAGAGATTGCCATACTGCTG
>JAFYMW010000007.1 GCA_017548165.1 Bacteroidaceae bacterium | reverse complement strand
GCAGACAGAAGAATAAGAGACATTAAATTCCCGGAATTAGAAGAACTTGGTATTGAATGGATAAAGATAATGACAAAAGCAAGTGTGAAAATGATTAAGGAGAAATATGAAGGCAAAGCATTTCCGGACCTCCGCTTTGGGGAATAAGTATAATACCAGTTCTTTAACACGGAAAGAACAGACAGCATATTCATATAAATCTCATGGGGCAGAATCAACACCAATGGTTCTGTCCCTTTTCTGTGTATATATAGCCAATACACCAAGTAAGAACCTTCTTAGTAAGAACTTTATTACTAAGAAACTTGTTACTTGATAATATTTTTATATCTTTGCATCATCATAACCTATATATACCAGAGCCATGACAACAGAAAATCCCTTTGTTTTCGGTAAAGCAGCAGAAGGAAATTATTTCACCGATAGAATAGAAGACAGCAAGCGCCTTAAGGCAAATCTTACCCATGGTATCAATACAATACTGATATCTCCACGCAGATGGGGTAAGACATCGTTGGTAAAGAGGGTTATCGGTGACATAGATAGGGAAGTGGCTATTCCTGTGTTTCTGGATGTATTCCAGTGCAAGTCGGATTATGATTTTTACCAATCATTTGCCAATGCCGTAATCAGGCAGACATCCAACAGGTTTGACGAATGGATAGAGATAGCGAAGACATTTCTTTCCAACATCACGCCTAAGTTTTCATTTGGTTCCGACCCGATGAACGATTTCTCTTTGTCCTTTGAGTGGAACCCCGACAATAACTCGGAAACAGACATTCTTCAACTACCCGAAAAGATAGCACAAAAGAAGAATGTAAGAATTATTGTCTGTCTTGACGAATTCCAACAGATAGCCGATTTCAATGACTCGCTGACCTTTCAGAAGAAACTGAGAACCATTTGGCAACATCAGCAGAATGTCACCTATTGCCTGTTCGGAAGCAAGAAGCATCTGATGGAGAACATCTTCAATGACAAAGGTATGCCATTCTACAAGTTTGGTGATATGATGTTTCTGAAGAAAATACCAACAGAGGAGTGGACACGCTTCATTTGCGACAAATTCCGTGAAACAGGTAAGACTATCACTCCTGCTCAGGCAAGCAAGATATGCGAGGCTACAGAAAACCTCTCATCCTATGTCCAGCATCTTTCATGGGTGGTGTGGTACAAGTCGGCAAAAGTAGTTACAGACAAAGACATCAATTCGGCCATAAACGACATACTGGAGCAAAACACCATCTTTTTCCAAAGAGAAGTTGAACAACTGACCGAACATCAGTTCAACTTCCTCAAAGCCGTTGCCAATGGGGTCTCTTCTGGTTTCAGCAGCAAGGATGTAATAAGGAAATATCGTCTGGAGTCATCTGCCAATATCCAGGCCGTAAAAAAGGCACTGATAAAGAAAGACATCATCGACACAGATGGTACATCCGTGTCATTAAACGACTCCCTATTCAAACTTTGGCTCAGGCGTGACAGGAATCAATAGCCTCACCTCGGTTTGCAGGTCCTTCATTCGTCGTACTGTTTGTTCTCAGTAACCGTATTGTCTCCTTGTTCTTATTGCTAAATTTTTGGGATTTGGTAATAAAATTTGTATATTTGCGTACGGGAATAGTGAAATATGACGTATATGAAAGAGATGCAAGATATTAATGGCCTATATAATGAGGTGTGCGAGATAATCACATCGGCAAGACAAAATGCTGTTCGTAGCGTTGACTTCTGTCGTGTACAGATGTACTGGAATATTGGTCGTCGCATACAGGAGGAGGAACAGAAAGGCAAGGAACGTGCTGACTATGGAGCATACTTTTTGAAGAATCTTGCAAAGAAGCTGGAGCCAGAATATGGTAGTGGCTTTTCAGTTCGACAATTGGAGCGTAGCCGTCAATTTTATAAGATGTTCCCAATTGCGTCCACACTGCGGTCGCAATTCAATTGGTCACAGTATAAACTACTTATCTCTATCCCTGATGATTATAAACGCGAGTATTACGAGCTGGAGGCAATGAACAATTGTTGGACGGCACGCGAACTGGAACGACAGATAAACAGTCAACTCTATGAGCGTCTTCTATTGAGCAACGACAAGGAAAGTGTGTTGGCTGTAGCCCGAAAGGAACGCATACCACAGGCACCGCAAGAGATAATCAAAGACCCGATGGTATTGGAGTTTCTTGGGTTGGAGCGCAAGGCTGAATATTATGAAAAAGACTTGGAACAGGCATTGATTACTCACTTGCAGAAGTTCTTGCTGGAACTTGGCAATGGTTTTACTTTCGTAGCTCGTCAAAAGAGAATACTCATTGAAGATGATGAATTCTTTGCCGACCTTGTGTTCTACAATAGGTTATTGCGTTGCTTTGTGGTAGTAGAACTAAAGACAGGTAAACTCACACATCAGGACTTAGGACAATTGCAGATGTATGTCAACTACTACGACCGCGTTGAGAAACTTCCAGATGAGAATCCCACCATCGGCATCTTGCTCTGCACAGCAAAGAACGACACGGCGGTCAGAATGACATTGCCAGAGCATAATACGGCAATACTTGCCAGTCAGTACCAACTGTATCTACCTTCGCAGGAGCAACTCGTAAATGAGGTAGAAACTATCCGACGCTTGGCGGAAGGAGAAAAACTCTAAACTCTAAACTCTAAACTCTAAACAAATCATACATACAATGCACAAGAAAATCTTATCCCTTATCGCATGCCTTGGTATAGGCTTGGCGGGTTTTGCACAGACGGAAGAACCGTTGTGGATGCGTGGCGGTGCTATCTCTCCTGATGGAGCGAGCATTGCTTTTTCCTACATGGGAAATATCTACACGGTGCCTTCGGTGGGTGGTGAGGCAAAGCAACTTACCACGAACGAGAGTTACGACGGCACCCCTCTGTGGAGCCCCGACGGTACGGAGTTGGCCTTTGCCAGCAACAGAGAGGGTTCCATGGATGTCTTCGTGATGTCGGCACAGGGCGGACAGGCAAGACGAGTAACTACGCACTCCTTCAACGAATATCCTGCTGCATGGCTTGGCAAGGATTCTCTGCTCATACGCCGTGCCGGCAATCCCACGGTGAGCGAACTGACCTTCCCGGGTGGTACCTTCACCAGAATATATAAGGTGAGCAAGAACGGTGGTCGTCAGACCTTGTTCTCTGCCATTTCCATGGACCATATCAGCATGGACGGTGATGGCCGTATATTGTACAACAACGTGAAGGGATATGAGGACCCCTGGCGAAAGCACCATACCAGTAGTATTGCTCGCGACATATACATGAAGGATGCCAAGGGCTATAAGCAGATGACCACCTTTGCCGGTGAGGACCGCAACCCCGTTTGGGCACCCGATGGCAATGGATACTATTACCTGAGCGAGAAGGACGGCACGTTCAATGTGTATCACTCTGCACTGAACGGCAACAGCAGGCAGTTGACCAGTTTCAAGGGCAATCCTGTGCGCTATCTCAGCGTCTCCAATACTGGTGTGCTGTCCTTCGGATATGATGGCCAACTGTACACTATGCGTCCCGGTGGAGAACCTAAGCGCGTGGAGGTGAAGATAAGCACCGATGTGGATACCGACAAGGTTATCCGTACCCTCGTGAGCCGTGGTGCCACACATGTTGCCGTTTCTCCCAAGGGCAAGGATGTGGCCTTCGTGCTGAACGGAGATGTGTATGTTACCACCATTGATTTCAGTACCACCAAGCAGATAACGGAGACTCCAGAGCGTGAGCGCCGTGTGGACTTCCGTGCCGATGGTAGGGCCGTGGTCTACGATAGCGAGCGTGGTGGCATATGGAGCATCTACGAGGCGGAGATTGTGAACGACAAGGAGGAGGTGATGACATATTGCACCGAGATAAGGGAGAAGCGACTGACCGATGGCGTGACCACCAGTTTCCAGCCTCTGTATAGCCCCGATGGCAAGAAGGTGGCATACCTGCAGAACCGAGAGGCTATCTGCATCATCGACCTCAAGTCGGGCAAGACCCGTGTGGCGATGGATGCCAAGTACAACTACTCCTATTCCGATGGCGACCAGTACTTCACCTGGAGCCCCGACAGCAAGTGGCTCTTGGCAGACTATATGGGTAATGGCGGTTGGAACAACGTGGATGTGGCTCTGATAGATGCAGATGGTAAGGACGAACCCGTGAACCTGACACAGAGCGGATATACCGATTCGCATGCGCGTTGGGTGATGGGTGGTAAGGCAATGATATTTGCCAGCGACCGTGCCGGATACCGTAGTCATGGCAGTTGGGGTGCACATCGCGATGTGTATATCACCTTCTTTGATGCCGAGGCTTACAACAAGTTCCGCATGAACAAGGAAGACCGTGCCCTGCTCGAGGAGGCGGAGAAGGGCAATAAGAAGTCCGAGAAGAAGGACAGCACCGACAAGGAGAAGAAGGTGGAGCCTCTGAAACTCCAGCTCGACAACCTCGACGACCGTACCATGAGGATAACTTTCCAGTCCTCGCACCTGTCGGATGCGGTGATGAACAACGAGGGTACTCGTCTCTACTATCTTGCTCCTCACAATGGCAATATGGCCCTCTGGGTGCGTGACTTCGTGGAGGAGCGTACAGAGCTGAAGATGCAGCGCATAGAGGCTCGCTCGTTCCAACTGGACAAGAGTGGCAACACATGTTATTTCATTGGTCAGGGCGGTACCTTGTGCCAGCTCAATCTCAACTCGGCTTCGGTAAAGACCATACCCTTCGAGGCATTCACCGTGACTCGTCCTGCCAAGACTCAGGAGTACAACTTTGAGCACATCTGGCGTCAGACAAAGGAGAAGCTCTACGACCCCGGCATGAACGGGGCCGACTGGGACCGTCTCTACACCACATACAAGCGCTATCTGCCTCATATCAACAACGGATATGACTTTGCCGAGATGGCAAGCGAACTGCTTGGCGAGCTCAATGTGAGCCACACGGGTTGTCGCTATCATGCCTCTTCAAGCCGTCTGCCTGTTGCCCAGTTGGGTATCCTTCCCGACGAGGCATACGAGGGTCCTGGTATCAAGGTGGCAGAGGTGCTCTCCGGTGGTCCTCTGGATGTGTGCAAGGACATCAAGGCTGGCGACATCATCATGACCATAGACGGACAGAAGATAGAGGCTGGCATCGATTACTATCCCATGCTTGCTGGTAAGGCTGGCAAGGCCACACGCCTTGGCATAAAGGGTGAGAAGAAGGAGATAGTGGTGCGTCCCATCTCTTGGGGCAAGCAGGAGGAACTGCTCTACAAGCGTTGGGTGCGCAGAAACGAACACATGGTGGACAGTCTTTCGGGTGGTCGCATAGCCTATGTTCACATCGAGGCCATGGATGCAGCTTCCTTCCACGAGTTCTACAAGAACCTGCTCTCCGAGAAGAATCGCATGCGCGATGCCGTTATCGTGGACACACGTCACAACGGAGGCGGATGGTTGCACAACGATGTGTGCATAGCTCTCTCGGGCAAGGCATACTCTCGCTTCACACCACGTGGCAAGTTCATAGGCAACGACCCCTACGACCGTTGGGTCAAGCCCTCGTGCATGCTTGTTTGCGAGGACAACTACTCCAATGCCCATGGCACTCCATGGCTCTACAAGGAGATGGGTATAGGCAAGCTCATCGGTGCACCCGTACCTGGCACCATGACCGCCGTATGGTGGGAGAACATTGGTCAGTACACCTTCGGCATCCCACAGGTAGGCGCCAAGGACAACCGCGGCAACTATCTCGAGAACCAGCAGCTCGATCCCGACATCGAGTGCTACATCACCCCCGAGAACATGCTCCGAGGTGTGGACACCCAGATAGAGACAGCCGTAAAGGAGATGATGAAGTAAAATGAACGGTGAGCGGTGAGTGGTGAGTGGAGTTTACATACCCCCTCCGCTTCGCTCGTCCCACCTAACTTAGGGGGACAGTTTGTGAGCGGTGAGCTGGGGTAGGGACGTTGCAGGTCTTTCGGACGCTGACGCAGCGTCCCTACTGCTGGCTGTTATTTTCCTCTCTACTTAATTCGTAATATTCGAAGTTTCAGAATATTACGATTACTCCGATTACTCCGAGATCTTCTTCACATTCCGCAAAAAGATAATTACAAATGAACATTACCTTAGATACCCAAAAAGACCCTATGGGAGCGGCTATTGCCGAGTATTATGCCAAGGGTAAGGCAGCCAAGCTGAGAGTGTTTTCCAGCCAGTTCTACGAGGACGAGATACCCGTGGATACGCTTTTCCGTGACTTTGATGAGATGCCGCCACAAGAGCAGGAGGCCCTGCGCCTGTGCCGTGGTCGTGTGCTGGATGTGGGTGCCGGTTCGGGATGCCATTCCTTGCAGCTCATGAACAGAGGCATGGAGGTGGTGGCAATAGACATCTCCCAACTCTCGGTGGACGTGATGAAGCAGCGTGGCATAGATGCCAGGGTGGTGAATTTTTTCGACAAGACCTTCGATGAGAAGTTCGACACCATCCTCATGGCCATGAACGGTATAGGCATAGTGGGCAAGATAGAGCGATTGCCACAGTTCTTCATGCGCCTGAAGCAGATACTTGCACCTGGTGGACAGGTACTGCTCGATTCGTCCGACATACGCTATGTTTTTGAAGAGGAAGACGGTTCCTTCTCCATCAACCTTGCCGGAGCCTATTATGGCGAGATAGACTACCGCATGCAATACCGTGGCATCAAGGGAGAACCCTTCGATTGGCTATACATCGACTTCGACACCCTCTCCATGTATGCCGAGCAGTATGGCTTCAAGGCCGAAAAATGCCTCGACGGCGACCACTACGACTATCTGGCAAGGTTGACGATTAACGTTTAGCGAAATACCTAGGACATCTGCGTGCAACTCACTGTTCGTTGAGCAGGTGGAGATTGTTGGCGAGGTAGGAACCGGCGGGGCTGGCCATGCGTTGGGGGTCAGGCGTGATGCCTACGCGGTCGAGATCAAGGCGGTCTGCATCAAAACATGTGTCGATGGTGGCATTGCCGGTGCGGTGGGTGGAGGTGTGTAGCTCGCAAGCTTGCTGGAGCAGGTGCACTTCGTGGTCGGTGAGGTGGGAGAGGATAGTGTGGCGGATGCTAGGGATCATCTGGGCCGCTCGTGGACCGTGGAGCAGGTCCCAGCCATCGTCTTTGCGCCATTTGTCGTGTAGATAGGCAAAGCAGCGTACTACGCGGAGGTTGATGTCGGGGTTGTTGGAGTAACGGGCCAGGAGTATGCCGTTGCGTTCGACACGTTGCCAATGACTGATGCCGTGGGTGGAACCGAGGGTCCAGCCGTCGATGGCGAAGTTGATGACTTTTTCCATGTTTGGGTCAAGGTGGTTTTTCTCCTTGCAAATATAGTGAAAATATTTGGATATACAGGTGTGCGTAGGGTGATGTTTAGTGTGTGGTTTGGTTATATTAACACAAAGAAGGCCCCATTTAGGGCCTTCTATTGTATGTGGTGCGACGATGTATTGTCTAGGTTGTGTCGGTGTGTTGCCGAGGCTGCGACAATGTGTCGTCTTATTTTACGATTTCAATTACCTCAACGGTGAAGATGAGGCAAGAGAATGCAGGAATCTGTTGCTGCTCGCGAGCACCATAGGCAAGTTCCTGGGGGATGTAGAGTTCCCACTTGGAACCCACAGGCATAAGAGTGAGAGCCTCGATCCAACCTTTTATTACCTGAGTTACACCGAAGGTGGCAGGACTATTGCGCTTGTATGAGCTATCAAATACAGTACCATCGATGAGGCGACCTTCGTAGTGCACCTTGACCTTGTCTGCCTTGGTGGGAACAGGACCTTCACCCTTGGTGATGACTTTGTACTGAAGACCACTGGCGGTCTGTTTCACGTCCTTGTTCTTGAGGTTAGCCTTGAGGAATTCTTCACCAGCTCTTTTGTTGGCACCATATTTGCGCTCCATCATCTGCTCCTGGTAGTATTTCATCTGTTTCTCTACGATGATCATAGCAGAGTCGTTGCTGATGCTGTCTTTTGCACCGGTGAGACCTGCGAGGAAGCCACGTACAAACTCTTCGTGATTGAGTATGTCGGTGCTATCGTTCATCTGCTTGGAGATATTGGGCATCACGCGCTTGCTAATGTCTTCTCGTATCTCAGTACCAGCTATGCGTGCTTTGGCGCGGAGGTCGGCTTCGGTGAGCTGTGTTTGTGAAAAACCCTGGATGAAGTCTTCCATATACTTAGCATCGATACCCTTTTGTTGTACTAGATATTCGGCAAGTCCCTGTGTGTTGAGTCGTCCGATGAGGTAAGAGAAGGTCTTGACATCAACAGTGTCTACCACAACCTCGCTCTGTGCCTTCTTGTTCTTCTTGTTCTTTTTCTTGGTAGCAGCCTGGATGCCGAGGCATAGTGGGGCAAGCAGGACCAGTAGCAATATCTTTTTCATAATATATCTTAGTAATATAGTGGCAGGTTTTTATAAATTAGTTACTCTTTTCATGAAATATGACTTGTTTGGCTAATTTTCAAAACATACCTGGTGTGAATAAAAAAGGAAAGAACAATTTGCCAGTCGTTCAGAAAACTGTTTTGCAGACGGCAAATTGTTCTTTTGTATTTTGTGACGTTAAATATTTTACATCACATAAGGTTAGGTTTGTGTTTCTTTACTTCTTGTCAACAGAGATAAGGTCGATAACGAAGATGAGGGTGCTGTAGGGCTTGATCTTGTCACCAGCCTCGCGCTCACCATAAGCCATATCCTGAGGGATGTATACCTTCCACTTAGAACCTGCAGGCATGTGTGTCAATGCCATTGTCCAACCAGGGATAACCTGATTAGCACGGAAGGTGATTGGATCCTTAGAGGTCATGTTGCCATCGAATACAGTACCGTCGATAAGTGTACCCTCGTACTTAACCTCAACAAGGCTAGTGTCGGTAGCAATCTTACCCTTACCTTCGGTGATTACCTCATAGTATACACCACTATTCTCAATCTGCTTTACGCCTTCCTTCTTAGCAATCTCTGCCATGAATTCCTCGCCAGCCTTCTTGTTGCTGCCGTACTGCTCATCTATCTGTGCCTTCTTGATCTCCTCGAACTTCTTCTCGGTGAACTCAATGGCAAACTCAGAAGTCATAATAGTGGTGTCGTTGTTGATACCAGCTACGAAACCAGCCATGAAGTTGTTCTGACCGATGTACTTGGTGCTATCCTCGCCAAAGAGCTGGTGGTTCAAGCCGGGGATCATCTGTGTAGCAACCTGCTGACCAATCTGCAAACCAGCATAGTATGCCTGCTTCTTCTTGTCGTCACCAGCGTTGGCACCATCGTTCAAACCCTGGATGAACTCATTCATGTAAGTAGTGTCTACACCCATGCGCATAGCCAAATAGTCCTTGAGACCCTCGGACTGTGAGATACCGATAGAGTAGCAAAGAGAGTCTACGTCGCTCTTGATGTTGGCTGTGGGAGTGCTGTTGGTGTTACAGCTAGCCATAACGGCAGCCAATGCTACGGCTGCAAAGTAAGAAATCTTTTTCATCTTGTGTATATTGTTTTTATTTGTTTGTTCTTGAATGTGTATTTTAGAGAACCTTGATGAGCTCTACATCGAACACCAATGTTGCATAGGGAGGAATAGAAGCACCTGCACCACGCTCGCCATAGCCCAAAAGGTAGGGAATGTAGAAACGATACTTTGCACCTTCCTTCATCAACTGTACACCCTCTGTCCAACCAGCGATAACCTGGTTAAGACCGAAGTCTGCGGGTTCGTTGCGCTGGTAAGAGCTATCGAATACGGTACCATCGATAAGACGACCCTCATAGTGGCAACGTACCTTGTCTGTAGCCTTGGGACTATTGCCTGTACCCTCTGTGAGCACCTCGTATTGCAAACCACTCTTGGTGGTAACAACACCCTCGCGCTTGCCGTTCTCTTCAAGGAAAGCCTTACCCTCAGCGATGTTTGCCTTAGCCTGCTCCTTTTCCTTCTTCTGGAAATACTCGCTCAGCATAACCTGTGCCTCGCGTGCGGTCATGTCGGTATCGCGACCTGCCATCACATCCTCGATGCTACGGCTGAACTCCTTGATGTTGAAATTCTCAATGTTCATGCTCTTCAACTGCTGGCCAATTCCCAGACCCAGAGCGTAACTAATTTTATCCATTTAATATATAAGGTGTATTAATTTATGCAAAATCGCGTGCAAAGGTACGAAATTAAATGAACATTGGGCAAGGAAAGGCTAATAGATTAAGTTTTTTTTGTATTTTTGTATGCAAAACAAAGTAGACCTATGCCACAGGACTTGAAAATACGATGCCGTAATAATGGGCAGGAGATAAGCGTGCCTTTTGGTACGAGTTTGAGAGAACTTTACGATTTGTGTGGACTGGAGATGAAACATGGTCCTATGTGTGCCTTGGTGAACAACAAGGTGCAGGGAATGAACTACAGGTTCTACAATGCCAAGGATGTGGATTTTCAAGACATCACCACAACCCACGGAATGAGGACGTATACGTTGACTCTTTTCATGGTATTGGCAAAAGCGGTGGAAGATCTTTATCCAGGAGGGCAACTTATCATTGGTGCTCCTGTGAGTCGTGGTTATTTCTGCGAATTGCGCATAGGTAGGGATGTTACCGAAGAAGATGCCAAGGCCATACAAAGTCGCATGGAGGAGATAGTAGAGGCTGATATGAAGATACAACGGGTGCAGAGTCCTATAGAAGATGCCATAGCACTATTCCGCTCCAAGGGTATGGAAAGCAAGGCAAAACTGCTTGAAAGTCAGAGGAATTTGTATACCTACTATTATCGCTTGGGCGACACCGTGGATTATTTCTACTCATGTCTGCTTACGAGAACAAGTCAGTTGCATCTGTTCGAGATCATGAAGTTCTACGAAGGTCTACTTTTGCGCATACCCTCGCGTACCGATGCTGATCATTTGGAGGAGTTGGTGCCTCAGGAGAAGATGCACAACGTGATACAGGAGTATCGCCGTTGGCAAGATATTCTGGGAGTTCGCACGGCTGGAGAGTTCAACGTGGCGGTGCAGAAGGGACATGCCGCTGACCTTATAAATGTGAGTGAGGCATTGCAGGAAAAGAAACTCAACGACATTGTGGACGACATTGTGGATAGAGGAGCACGTCTGGTGCTCTTGGCAGGTCCATCGTCGAGTGGCAAGACAACAACCAGCAAGCGCCTGGCCATATTGCTGATGGCATCTGGATTGAGACCTCATACCATCAGTACCGACGATTATTTTGTGAATCGTGTGGACACTCCCAAGGATGCCAATGGTAATTACGACTTCGAATGTATAGGAGCCGTGGACACAGCACTTTTCAACAAGAATATGAACGATTTGCTGGCAGGAGAGGAGGTTGATTTGCCACGCTACGATTTCAAGTTGGGCGAACGTGTATACGAAAATCGACGCATACGTATAGGTAAGGGAGATATCATTATATTGGAGGGCAATCATGCTCTTAATCCCATTTTGTCAGAACAGGTACCAGAGGAGGCGAAGTTCCGCATCTTTATAAGTCCCATGACAACCATTGCTCTCGACGATCACAATAGCATCCCCACCACTGACATTCGTCTTTTACGTCGTTTGATACGCGATTATCAGTATCGTGGTTATTCGGCATTGGAAACCATACGCCGTATGCCCAGTGTGACGGCAGGCGAGAAGAAGTGGATATTCCCCTTCCAGGAATTGGCCGATGCCGTATTCAATAGTGCTTTGCTCTACGAACTGGCGGTGATAAAGGATCAGGTGACACCCATCCTTGAAGAAATAGGCGAGTGCGAACCAGAATATGCCGAAGCAAGTCGTCTTCGCAAGTTCTTGAAATACTTCCGTAGCGTTCCTGCCGATCAGGTACCTCCAACATCTTTGCTGAGAGAGTTTGCTGGTGGAAGCTCGTTTAAGTATTGATTAACGGTAAGCGGATTAGCGGTGAGCGGGTGAACGACAGCAAAGGCGGGATTAAAAGGAAAACGCCTCCAACCATTTCAACCCTCAACTTTCAACATTCATCTTTCAACTATCAATAACACTAAATGCCAACGACCATTACCATAGATATGCTGAAGAGTCTTGTTAAGTCAAGACCCGAGGATGGGCATAAGGGAACTTTCGGTCATGCCTTGTTGATGGCTGGGAGCTATGGTATGGCAGGTGCCGGAGTGTTGGCAGGCAGAGGATGTATGCGTTCGGGGGTGGGAAAACTGACGGTCCACATACCTTGGCGCAACAATGACATTATGCAGATTGCTTTGCCAGAGGCTATTCTTCATCACGACCACTCGGGCACTCATTGGAGCGAAACATTGTTCACAGAAGAAACCCTTTCCCAATTCAATGCCATCGGTATAGGACCTGGCATAGGAACAGGGGAGGAAACGGCACAGGCTTTGTATCTGTTGCTTTGTATGCTTAACAATATAGGGAAACCAATGGTGGTGGATGCCGATGCTTTGAACATCCTGGCAAAACATCCAGAGTGGTTTGGTTTACTTCCCAAGGGTACAGTTATCACTCCGCATCCATTGGAGTACCACAGACTCATGGAAGCAGGAATTTGTACTAAAAATGTGACTTTGGTACTCAAAGGGCATCCCACGACACTATCTTTTGTCGATACAGATGAAGACTCATATCTTTGTCCTTGGGGCAACAATGGTATGGCCACGGCTGGTAGCGGTGATGTGCTCACAGGTATCATCCTTGGACTCCTGGCTCAGGGTTATAATGTGAAAGATGCATCGTTGTTGGGAGTGTCGTTGCATGCTTTGAGTGGCGATATTGCCGCACAACGTCTAGGTAGGCACAGCCTCATTGCCTCCGACCTGATAGAGCATCTTCCCCAGGCCTTTAATCTTATAACAGAAACTGATATAATAGAAACAAAAATATAATACAACAAAGAAGACTATGATTAGCATTATTATGGGCAGCACCAGTGACCTCCCTGTAATGGAGAAGGCTGCCAAGTTCCTTGACGAGATGGAGATTCCTTTTGAGATGAACGCCCTTTCTGCACATCGTACTCCCGACGAGGTAGAACAGTTTGCACGCGAAGCAGAGGGTAGAGGAGTGAAGGTAATCATTGCAGGTGCTGGTATGGCGGCAGCTTTGCCTGGTGTCATTGCTGCAAGCACCACACTTCCCGTTATCGGTGTGCCCATCAAGGGTATGCTTGACGGTCTGGATGCTATGCTCTCCATCATACAGATGCCTCCTGGTATTCCCGTGGCAACCGTTGGTGTTAATGGTGCCTTGAATGCCGCTATTCTGGCAGCAGAGATGATGGCACTCTCCGACAACGAGCTTGCCGCAAAACTGAAAGCCTACAAGCAGGGCTTGAAGGAGAAGATTGTGAAGGCCAATGCCGAACTATCGCAGGTGAAGTATAAGTTCAAGGTAAACTAATCCCCCCAATCCAAACTTATGACATACACACGTCGTAAGTCCCACGAGATAAGAGTGGGAAACATCACTATCGGTGGCAATAGCCCCATCCGTGTTCAGTCGATGACCAATACCAGCACTATGGACACCGATGCCAGTGTGGCACAGATATTGCGCATTGCTGAGGCAGGAGGCGAGTTGGTACGTCTCACCACTCAGGGCACACGCGAGGCTGAGAATATGGATGCCATCAGTAAGGCTGTTCGTGAGTCTGGTTGTGCTGTACCCTTGGTTGCTGATGTACATTTCAATCCCAATGTGGCAGATGTGGCAGCCCTTTATTGCGAGAAGGTGCGTATCAACCCAGGTAACTATGTCGATGCCGCACGTCAGTTCAAACAATTGGAGTATACCGACGAGCAGTATGCTCAAGAACTTCAGAAGATAGAAGATCGCTTGATTCCCTTCCTCAATATATGTCGCGAGCATGGTACTGCGGTGAGAATAGGTGTGAACCATGGTTCTCTCTCCGATCGCATCATGTCGCGCTATGGCGATACACCAGCAGGCATAGTGGAAAGTTGTATGGAGTTTTTACGCATCTGTGTGCGTCAACAGTTCATGAATGTCGTTATCTCCATCAAAGCCAGCAACACTGTGGTGATGGTGCAGAGCATGCGCCTTTTGGTACAGGAGATGGAAAAGGAAGGCATGACCTTCCCCCTGCACCTTGGTGTTACCGAGGCTGGCGAAGGCGAGGATGGTCGTATCAAGAGTGCCGTGGGCATCGGAGCTTTGCTCACAGAGGGTATCGGAGATACTATTCGTGTGAGTCTTTCCGAGGCACCCGAGAAGGAGATTCCTGTGGCACTCCAACTGGTGGATATGATTCCCGAGTGTCATCGTCTGCGTCAGGAGGCGGAGGAGAGTATCAAGGACGATACAGTAACCTTGCGTCTGCAAGCCTCATCTCTGGAAGAACTTCAGCTGAAGGCCTCCATGGCAGTGGGTGGTTTGTTTATCGACAAGAAGGCACACGAACTGAACATCGAAGCAGATGGTTTTGCTGAAGATGTCTTGCGCGACCTTGCCGATTCTATCCTTCAGGCTGCACGCATAAAGTTTGTCAAGACAGAATATATTTCTTGCCCTGGTTGTGGCCGTACCCTCTACGACCTCGAAGGCACCATACATCGCATCAAGGCGGCTACAGCTCATTTGAAAGGACTCAAGATAGCCATCATGGGATGTATTGTCAATGGTCCTGGTGAAATGGCCGATGCCGACTATGGTTATGTTGGTGCTGCTCGTGGTAAGGTGTCTCTTTACAAGGCTAAGGAGTGTATTGAAAAGAACATCCCCGAGGAAGAAGCCGTAGAACGACTGCTTCGTTTCATTGAGGAGGATTTGAAAAGGTGAAAGATGAAAACGGAAAACTAATACGTTTCACTTGCTCACCGTTAACCTTTCCGTTTAGCTAACGAAGTAAGCTATGATAATTCGCAAAGCTACCATATCCGATGTCCCTTTCATTGCCCTTGTGGTTGTGGAGGCTTTAGGCGATGACATCATGGAAAGATATCCCGAACATATTGGCGAGCAGGACAGGCGTAAGCTTGAACTGCTCGCCGAATCTATTTCTCAGGACGACACACTATACTCTTGGCGACATACCATCATTGCACAAGACGAGGATGGAAAACCACTTGCTGCACTGGTTGCATACAAGGGAGATGATTATATGCAGATGCGTAAGCGTACGTTTGCCATGCTTGACGAACTCATTACCTTTGATGTAGAAAGCATGGATGCCGAGGCACAGCCAGGAGAACTGTACATAGACAGCATAGCAGTGATGCCACATGTTCGTGGTAAGGGAATTGCCAGACGATTACTACAATATGGCATAGAAGTCGCTCGAGAAATGCACTTGCCTGTCATACTTGCTTGCGATCCCAACAATCTCAGTGCCAAGACTCTCTATGAGTCTCTTGGTTTCAAACACGAAGGCGACCTCTTTATCTTCGGTCACCATTATCTGCGCATGCTTTCACAATAGTGCTATTATATATATAATGATACGCAAAATCAGACGTCAGTTCAATAAGGCTTGTACCGAATATGAGTTGCTATGCGATGGCGACAGAATATTGCTTGCCATTTCTGGTGGTAAGGATTCGCTTGTCATGGCACAACTGATGGCAGAGCGTGCACGTATTTTCAAACCATCAATACAGGTCGAGGCTGTTCATGTAGTGATGGAGAATATTCCCTATGTAACAGATGTTGCCTATCTGCAGGAATTTTGTAAGAGCATAGGGGTGCGGTTGCACATCCTTCGTACTTCATTTGACGAAAGCACAGACAAACGCAAGACACGTTGCTTCCTCTGTGCACGCTACCGTCGCAAGGCCTTGTTTGATTTTGCGCGTGATAATAGTTTCAACAAGGTTGCCCTTGGACATCATCAAGACGACTTCCTTGCCACTATGCTCATGAATATGCTCTACGAGGGTTCTTTTCATTCGATGAGGCCTTCGATGCCAATGGAGCACTATCCGCTCACCATGATACGCCCTTTATGCCTTGTTTCCGAGCATGAGATAGCCACTTTTGCTCAGGAGGCAGAATTGGTACGTCAGATACAACCTTGTCCCTACGAAGACACAACACGTCGTTCTGTAATGGAAGACACGTTGAGTAACCTTTGTAATCTTCATCCAGAGGCAAGGCAAAGTATGTGGCATGCTTTGATGAAAACCTCTCTCCCTGCCCCTTTATTAAACCCAAATCGGTGATTAGCGTTATGATGATAATATCCTTATTTTTGAACCTTTTCGTTAAGCCAATTGAGCGGACTCAAACCCGTTTGAAGTTAGCTAACATTTTGACATTTTGTAAAGTAGAATGCTTGAAACAGGTGTGTTAAATGTCTTTATGATAGCATTGAATACTTAATATTTTATAAAAAAAGTCAGTAAAACCTTGGAAAAATGCCAGCTTATTCGTAACTTTGTGTGTCAAAATGTTAATGAAACCATGGAAAAAATTGATTCTCTCGACAAAAAGATATTGGAAATTATATCCAATAACGCACGTATACCATTTAAAGATGTTGCATCAAAGTGTGGTGTGAGTCGTGCTGCTATACATCAGCGCGTACAAAGATTGATTGACATGAACGTTATCGTTGGTAGCGGTTATCATGTGAATCCAGCCAGTCTGGGATACAATACCAGTACTTATATTGGTATCACCTTGGAAAAGGGTAGTATGTATAATAATGTGGTGAAGGAGTTCGAGAAAATTCCAGAGATAGTGGAGTGTCACTATACCACAGGTCCCTACACAATGTTGATTAAGCTTTATGCCAAGGACAATTCGCATTTGATGGAGTTGCTCAATGGCAAGTTGCAACAGATTAACGGTGTTGTGAGCACAGAGACATTGATTTCTCTCACCCAGAGCATTAAGAAGGAGTTGCCTATCGGTGGTTTGCACGCCGAGGAGAAGCCAATGATGGAGGAGGACTGGAAGAAGATTCTCGACTAATGGCCCATCCCCTCTTCTTTTTTTTACCGCTCATCATTAAAAGCTCATCGTTAATCACTCACCGCTAATGAAGCCCCTTATTGGTATAACCGGCAACTTCGGAGACAAGGGCTGCGAACTGGCAAAAGGATATTATCAAAGTATCCTTGAGGCAGGGGGCAGTCCTGTTGTCATTCCTCCGTATATAGACGAACAGGCCCTCGAGGCTCTTCTTTCACAACTGGATGGCATATTGCTCAGCGGAGGTGGAGATATGAATCCACTTCTCGTTGGCGAAGAACCTATCCCACAGTTGCGTGGCATCAATCCCGAGCGCGATATGCCCGAACTCATGCTTATCCGTAGGGCATACCAGTTACAGATTCCCATGCTTGGTATATGTCGTGGTGTGCAGATGTTGGCATCGGCACTGGGAGGTAGTGTGTACCAAGACCTTGGAGTGCAGTATACCGATTCTCCCCTCATCAAGCATAGTCAGGACTTGGCACGCGAATATGCATCACATACGGCTTTCATCAGTAAGAACAGTATGCTTGGGCATATTTTCGATGATGCTGGATTGAATGAAAACAGAAAGGGTGAGTGGTTGTTGCCCGTTAACTCTTTCCACCATCAGGCAGTGCGCGAGTGCGGTAGCAGGTTCCGTGTTTCTGCTCATTCTTCAGATGGTGTCATCGAAGCTATAGAGAGCACCGAGTACAAGAGTATCATTGGTGTGCAATGGCATCCTGAATGTTTTATTATGGCTGGCGACAAGAGTCATATGCCTATATTCCGTTGGCTTGTGGACGAGTCGCAGAACTTTGCTCAGGCCAAGCGCATACATTCTCGCATCCTTACTCTCGACTCGCATTGCGACACACCTATGAAGTTTGCAACAGGCGAGGAGCGTCTGGTTACTCTTCCTCGTATGCACGATGGACATCTTGATGCTACCATCATGGTGGCATATCTCCCTCAGGGAGAGCGAACCGACGAGGCTCATAAGATGGCAACAGATACAGCAGAGAATATTCTTTCCCAAATAGAGGACATGGTTTCTGTTCATCATTCGGAAGTAGAGATTGCTGCTAATGTCGATCAACTTTACAACCTTAAACGAGAAGGCAAGAAAGCCATCATTCTGGGCGTGGAGAATGGTTATGCCATCGGACATGATATTTCCCTTATTCAGAAACTTCGCGAGCGTGGTGTGGTGTATATGACACTTTGCCACAATGGCGATAACGACATTTGCGACTCGGCTCGTAAAAGCAATGAAGAGCATGGTGGTGTCAGCAAGTTCGGTGCCGAGGTGATTGGCGAGATGAATAGGGTGGGAATGATGGTGGACCTGAGTCATGCCTCCGAGAAGAGTTTCTTCGATGCCATAGTGATGTCCAAGGTGCCTATAGTGTGCAGCCATTCCAGTTGCAAGACATTGTGCAACCATCCCCGTAATCTCAGCGACGAACAGATGCGTCGTCTTGCCAAGAGTGGGGGAGTGATGCAGGTTACCTTCTACGAGGGTTTCCTCAGCGAGGATGCCGATGCCTCTATTGTTCATGCTGTCAGACATATCAACCATGCCGTGCGTGTCATGGGTATAGAGCATGTGGGTATAGGAACCGATTTTGACGGCGATGGTGGAGTGCCAGGGTTGGCACATGCCGGCGAACTCATCAACCTCACTCGTGCTCTCTTGCGCGAGGGTTACTCCGAGAACGATTTGCGTATGCTATGGGGAGAGAACTTCCTTCGTGTCATGCGTCAGGCACAGGAATATGCCACAAACGACCAGTCCGGTCGTCTCACACAATACAAACCATTATGATGAAACATACATTCTATATTTTAATGATACTTGCCACCTTGTTGGCGATGGTTGCCTGTTCGGGTTCGTCGGGTAACAAGTCGCAGACCACCCAGACTTCTGCCAACAAGGAGTGTCCTATTTTCGTTGCCGATAGTGCTTTCCAGTATATCGAAGACCAGTGTGCATTTGGACCTCGTCTGTTGGGAACTAACGAGGCCAATCTTTGTGCCGAATGGATCAAGGCAAAGTTCTCTGAAATGGGATGTGCCGTAGGCGAGCAGAAGTCAGAAGTCACGGTATGGGATGGTACGCGCATGCCATGTCGTAATATCATTGCCAGTACCAATATCGAGGCCACACATCGCATTATGCTTTGTGCTCATTGGGACACTCGTCCCTGGGCAGATAACGATCCCGACGAGGCAAACCACAAAACCCCCGTTCTTGGTGCCAACGATGGTGCCAGTGGTGTGGCGGTGATGATAGAGATAGCACGTCAGATACAACAGACCCCTTTGCAGGGTGTTGGTGTAGACTTCATCTGTTTTGATGCCGAGGATATGGGTACTCCCGAATGGGCAGAACCTTTAGAGAACGATCAGGACACCTGGTGTTTGGGTAGCAAGGTATGGGCAGAGAATGCTGCTTCCACAGGCTACAAACCTCACTATGGCATTTTGCTTGACATGGTTGGCGGTCGTGGTGCCACATTTGCTCGCGAAGAGGTGAGTGTCTATTTTGCCAACCATCTTGTCAAGAAGGTTTGGAATCTTGCTGCCAGTCTTGGCTATGCCCAGTTCTTCCCTCACAAGGATGGTGGTTCGCTGATTGACGATCACATTAATGTCAACACCATTGCACGTATTCCATGTATCGACATCGTGCCATATTTCAGTGATGGTCCCAGCAGCTTTGGTCCCACATGGCATACTGTCAACGACACCCCCGAGAATATCGACAAGAATGTTCTTGAGGCCGTAGGACAAACTGTATTGCAGCTCCTATACAACGAACAAAAATAATTACCCATAGCATATAGACTATCTAGATACAAAACTTATGACAATCAACGAAATACAAGACCAGATAATTGAGGAATTCCAGGACTTTGACGACTGGATTGACCGCTACCAGTTGCTCATAGATATGGGTAGCGATCAGCCCGAACTCCCTGTTCAGTACAAGACCGAGCAGAACCTTATCGATGGTTGCCAAAGTCGTGTATGGCTTCAGGCAGACCTCGTAGATGGTAAGGTACAGTTTCAAGCCGAGAGCGATGCCTTGATTGTAAAGGGCATAGTGGCATTGTTGGTGCGTGTGTTCAACAACCAGTCGCCCAAGGATATATTGGATGCCGACCTTTATTTCATTGAGCAGATAGGCTTGCGCGAGCATCTTTCGCCCACACGCTCCAATGGTCTTCTGGCCATGCTCAAGCAGATGAAGATGTATGCCCTGGTGTTCAGCCAGAGGCAAGGATGAAACCTCACTTAACATTATAATTTTCATTGTATGGGACAATACTGGACAAGAAAGGGAGATCAGGAGGACAAGGACGAGCGTACCGTATGTCCTTGGACGGAGCATGTTGGTAATGGTGACCGGCGCTATCCCGACCCCAACCAAGACAAGGAGGAATAACCCCCCAAAAGGATTCCTTCAATTATTATAAGATATATGAAAATAGGAAACATCGACCTTGGACACGAACCCATCTTCCTTGCTCCTATGGAGGATGTCACCGACATAGGCTTCCGTCTGTTATGCAAGCAGATGGGTGCAGCTATGGTGTACTCCGAGTTTGTCAGTTCAGATGCACTCATACGCATGGTCAACAAAAGCCTTGCCAAGTTGCAGGTTTGTCAAGACGAGCGCCCTGTGGCAATACAAATCTATGGTAAGGATGTAGATGCCATGCGCGAGGCGGCAAAGATAGTCGTAGACCAGGCACACCCCGATGTGCTTGACCTTAATTTCGGTTGCCCTGTTCGCAAGGTAGCAGGCAAGGGTGCCGGAAGTGGTATGTTGCAAAACGTTCCCCTGCTGCTCGACATCACCAAAGCAGTTGTCGAGGCAGTACCCGATACTCCTGTAACGGTAAAGACTCGTCTGGGTTGGGACACTCCCAGCCTGTATCTGCCAGATGGCACTCCATTTATTGTTGACCTTGCCGAGCGTTTGCAGGATGTTGGTATACAGGCACTCACCATACATGGTCGCACCCGTGCGCAGATGTATCAAGGCGAGGCAGACTGGACCCTCATTGGCGAGGTGAAAAATAATCCTCGTATGCACATCCCTATTATTGGCAATGGCGATATTGCCACCAAGGAACGTGTTCGCGAATGCTTCGACCGCTATGGTGTGGATGCCGTGATGGTAGGTCGTGCCACTTTTGGCCGTCCTTGGATATTCCGCGAATTACAGGGAGACAGCCTCACTTTGGACGAGAAACTTGACATCCTCAAGCAGCAGGTTATCACCTCGGTGGAGCGCATCGACGAATATCGTGGCATCTTGCATGTTCGCCGCCATCTTGCCGCTTCGCCAGTATTCAAAGGTATCCCCAATTTCCGCGAAACCCGCATCCGTATGTTGCGTGCCGAAACGGTAGAAGAACTGTTTACCATTATAGAAGAGATACGAGCACTGTTGAAATCTGAAATGTGAAATCTGAAAAACTACTGTAAAAAGCGGATTAGTTTTCCCCTTTCCCCTTTCCGTAAAAAAAATGACACGTAAAGATTTTGAAATAATGGCTCCAGTAGGCTCAAGAGAGTCTTTTGCCGCAGCATTGCGTGCCGGAGCAGATAGTATATACTTTGGTATAGAGAACCTGAACATGAGGTCGCACTCGGCCTCGGCTTTCACCATCAACGACCTCAAGGAGATGGCTCATCAGTGTAGGATATGCGGTGTGAAGAGTTATCTCACCGTCAATACCATTATCTATGGCGAGGACCTTCCCCTTATGCGCAAGATTCTGGATGCCGCCAAAGAGGCCGATATCAGTGCCGTCATTGCCAGCGATGTGGCGGTGATGTCCTATTGCAACAAGATAGGTCAAGAGGTGCATCTCTCCACACAGCTCAACATTTCCAATATCGAGGCACTGCGCTTCTATGCCCAGTTTGCCGATGTTGTGGTATTGGCACGCGAACTTAATATGGACCAAGTGGCAGACATTTATCGTCAGATAGTAGAAGAGAACATCTGTGGTCCTCGTGGCGAGCTCATCCGCATAGAGATGTTCTGTCATGGCGCTCTCTGCATGGCGGTGAGTGGTAAGTGTTATCTCTCGCTCAACAATGTCGGTAAGTCGGCCAATCGTGGCGAGTGCATGCAGATATGTCGTCGCTCCTATACCGTGCGCGACCGTGAAACAGGTACCGAACTCGACATCGACAACAAGTATATCATGTCGCCCAAAGACCTCAAGACTCTCCGTTTCATGGATGTTATGATGCAATCGGGTGTGCGTGTGTTCAAAATCGAGGGTCGTGCTCGTGGTCCAGAATATGTCGGCACCGTAGTGTCGTGCTACAACGAGGCAATAAATGCCGTGCTCGAGGATAAATTTACCGAGGAATTGAAGGATGAACTGGACAAGAAACTTGCCACCGTCTTCAATCGTGGTTTCTGGGATGGATACTACCAGGGTAAGAGTCTTGGTGAATGGAGCGAAGTCCATGGTAGTGCTGCCACAGAGAAGAAAGTGTATTGTGGCAAGGTAGTGCGCTATTTCTCCAAACTAGGTGTGGCAGAGTTCAAGATCGAGGCTTGCGAACTCAACAAGGGCGACAAGATTCTCATCACAGGTCCCACCACTGGTGCCCTCTACTCCACGGCCGACGAGATACGCTTCGACCTTGGTCCTGTCGACCTCGCCAAGAAGGGTCAGCACATCAGCATCGCCATGCCTCGCAAGGTACGCCGCAATGACAAACTCTACATCGTTGTGGAAAACGCTAGACAATAGGAAACACCAATTCCCACCCATATAATCATAAAAGGAAACCTCGCACCACTGAGGTTTCCTTTTTTATTGCCCTACATGATGTAGAGCGGATGATATGCTGTGTTTTTAAGGGATAAATAAGGCAAAATCCATAACTGAGTACTGAATACCTTTGCTAAAAAATAATTAGAAATCGTACACATTATAATCTAAATCCTGTAATATCTAACAAATTTTATGTGTTTTTTCGACTTTTTAATACAAAATGCTTATATTTGCCAAGAATTTACAAAACTTATAACATATTATCAATTCAAAAATCTAAATGTTATGAAAAGAATTATCATGTTCCTGTTGGCACTGGTTTTGATGGTGCCTGTGGTTAATGCTCAGAGTAAGGCTATGGAAAAGGCGCTGAAGAAGGAGTACAAGGCAAAAATGAAGCAGTACAAGAAAGAGGGTTGGAAGCTTTTTGCTTCTTCAAGAAGTCTTGATGTTGCTCTGTTGAAGCACTACGACAAGTTGGAGACACTTGGTGAAAATGGTTACGAGATTGTTGGTATTTGTGCCAAGTACAAGTCGGACAACGTTGGTCATCAGGCTGCTATAAACAATGCTTGCAACACCTATGCACGTAGCGCAGGTAGTCATGTCAAGGGTCGTATTGTAGGCGATATGGCATCTGATGGTGATAATACCGAGTCGGAGTTCGACAAATTCTATGCTGCATACGAGACTCTCGTTGAGAAGGAGATCAAGGGTGAGATGATAGAGTCATACGCTATTTATCGCGAACTGGGCAATGGTGAAAAGACCATGCAGGTGTATTTCATCATCAACGAGGATGCAGCAACAAAGGCTCGCATCAGAGCTTATGAGAATGCACTGAAGGAGAGCGAGGCAGCCCAGAAGTATGCCGAGAAGGTAAGTTCATTCGTTAGAGAAGGTTTCGAGCAGGGAGCCAAGTAACTTGTTTATTTTCCAGATGAGTCTGAGGCATTTCCTATGATGTTTGCCTTAGACGTTGCTATTGAATGCACAGACATTCATATTGAACGATATGAAAAGATTAATAGTTATATCTTTTGCATCATTCTTTACACTCTTCCTCTCTGCACAGAGTTGGGAGAGTGTAAAAAATAATACTACAGAATATTTATACGGAGAGGGATGGGGAAATTCCATAGATGAAGCGGATAAGCAGGCTCTGGCAGCCTTGATCAGCAAGATTGCTGTAAATATATCTTCTACATCGGAAAACAAGGACAATTCAACCATTACCAATGGACAACTGGACGAGGTGTCGCAGTTTTCGTCTTCTGTTCACACATACTCTCAGGCTACGTTGACCAATACCGAGCGTGTTATCATCCAGAACGAGCCTGATGCTCATGTGGGCAGATGGATAAGGCGTGCCGAGATAGAGAAAATCTTTGCTTCTCGAATAGCCAAGGTCCAGACGATGGTTGAGGCAGCCATAAAGGCAGAGGCGAAGGGCAAGGCCGATGATGCTTTGCGCAACTATTATTGGGCGCTGACTCTGCTGAAATCCTTGCAGCGCCCCAACGAGGTTTCATATACAGATGAAGATGGACAGGCACATATGCTTACTGTATGGATTCCCGAAAAGATGAACGATGTGTTCCAAAGTATGTCTGCCAGTGTGGTAAAGCGCAATGGCGACGATGTGGAATTATATATAACCTATAAGGACAAACCTGTCAATAGTGTGGACTACACCTATTTTGATGGTCGTGGATGGAGCAATATATATAGTGCCAAGGATGGCCGTGGCGTATTGGAACTTGCCCCAGGAAACACCAGCGCGACATATCAGCTGAAGTTCGAGTTTGAGTATCGCGGACAGGCTCAGATCGACCGCGAACTGGAATCTGTACTGAATGTTGTCAAGAGCACTCCTATGCGTGGTGCTTATGCCAACCTGCAAGCCGTAGAGGATAGCCAGGCGGCAGCTACATCTGTGCAGGGTCAGACTACTTCTACTTCTATGCAGTGTCAGTCGACATCGTCCTTCTCCACTACTGCTGCAGAGATTAAGAAGGCGCCAACGCAGGTAGCAGATAGCGCGGCATATAGCAAGGTGGTGGATTCTGTTCTCAATTCTATCCGAACTCTTAACTATGATGCCGTCAAGCAGCACTTCACCCAAGAGGGCTGGGACATATATCAGAAGATAGTACGATATGGCAAGGCAAAGATTGTAGGCACTCCATCAATGCAGTTTTACAAGAATGGTGACTATGTCATAGGTCGTGGCGTGCAGATGTCGTTCTCGTTCCAGCGCGGTTTGAGAAAGTCGTTTGTCGAGGATATTGTCTTCTCCTTCAACCAAGAGGGTCTTATCTATAACCTGGCTTTCGGTCTGGGCAACACAGCTGCCGACGACATCCTGAACAAGGGTGTATGGAGCGAACAGGCACGACTGAGCATAATGAACTTCTTGGAGAACTACAAGACAGCCTATGGTCTGAAGCGTCTGGACTATATCAGGTCCATCTTCGACGACGATGCTGTGATAATCGTGGGTAATATTGTGCGTCAGGCCAAGATGACCATCAACCCCGAAACCGGAGTGGCAACCACCAGCAACAATACTATCATCAAAAAGAACCGATACACCAAGGACCAGTATCTGGACAATCTGAAGAAGTGTTTTGGCAGTCAGGAATACATCAACATCCGTTTTGCCAACAACGATGTCATCAAGCTGGCCAAGGGAGGTGAACTATATGCTATACAGATAGCACAGGACTATTACTCCACAACCTATGGCGATAAGGGTTATCTGTTCCTGATTGTGGACATCAACGATCCCGAGAAGCCCATTATCAAGGTGCGCACATGGCAACCCGACAAGGACCCCAATTTCGGTCTGTATGGTCCTGGTGATTTTTAACCTGACACACATATTATAATATATATATCCTCGAAATGAAGAATAGAATCCTTTTTCTTTTGATGTTCCTTTGTTCTGCACTGATGGCTGTTGCGCAGAATAAGATGTCTGTGGAGTCGTTCAAAATGAATGAAACCGATCTCACCGCCAACCAGCAGGGTACCATTGTCTTTGATCAGAACGGCGAGAAGTGTGCCCTTATCCGAATAGAGACCACACATTCCGACTTCACCTTCGATGTGGGTTCGCTGGGCATAAGCAAGGTAGAGTACAAGACTGGCGAGGTGTGGGTGTATGTGCCTCATGGCGTGAGAAAGATAAAGATACGCCACAAGCATTTGGGCAGTTTGGAATATGCCTTTCCTGTTAATATCCAGAAGGCTCGCACTTATGAGATGAAACTTACAGCAGGCGAGATACAGACTATCGTTAAACAGGCCGTAACATCGCAGTATGTGCTGTTTCGTGTAATCCCAGCGAATGCTGTTGTTGAGCTTGAGGGAGAAATTGTTGAAGTATATGATGGCACTGCTACCAAGCGTTTGCCATTTGGTTCTTATAGTTATCGTGTGCATGCTCCACGCCACACTCCCCAAAGTGGTACCGTGCAGGTGAAGGACCCCAAGAACAAGCACGTTGTGAATATCGAGCTCGAATCTCAGTTTGTCAATGTCAAGTTCTATGCTCCCAACAATGGTGAGATATGGATTGACAATAAGAAGTATGGCAAGGATTCTTGCCTCGTGGAATTGGGTTATGGTACATATATGGCAGAGTGCCGTTTGCCTGGTCATAGTCCTTCGCAGCTGGAGGTGGTCATCGACGAAAATGCTGTTAATGTGCCCCTAGTTCTTAAAGAGCCCATACCAGTGTATGGTTCCTTGGATATCAATAGTCATCCTGCCGATGCCGATGTGTGGATAGATGGCAAGCAGGTGGGTACCACACCCTTGTTCCTGTCCAACTGCCTTATCGGTGAGTATAACATCAAGATTACCAAATGGGGATATAGCGATTATACCCAGACAGTGACCATATCAGAGGGAAAGACCGAGAACGCTATGATCAACCTGGAGAAGGGTTTCTCTAATGGTGTGCGTATCTTCAAAGTCAAGGATGTTGCTTTTGAGATGATTCCTGTCGAGGGAGGAACCTTCCAGATGGGTGCCACCAGCGAGCAGGGAAATGCTGCTTCGAGCGACGAGGTGCCAGTGCACAGTGTCACTCTGAGTGAATACTATATAGGTAAGACCGAGGTTACTCAGGCTATGTGGAAGGCCGTGATGGGCAAGAATCCTTCGCATTTCAAGGGCGACAGTCTGCCCGTGGAGAGTGTGTCGTGGGAGGATTGCCAGGTTTTCATAGAGAAACTTAACAAGGTCACTGGTGCCAATTTCCGTCTGCCCACCGAAGCCGAGTGGGAGTATGCTGCTCGTGGCGGTAAGAATAGCAAGGGTTATATCTATTCCGGAAACGACACCCTGCCTTCTGTGGCATGGTTTTACTCCAACAGCAAGAGCAAGATGCATCCCGTAGCCTCCAAGCAACCCAATGAGTTGGGCATCTATGATATGAGCGGTAATGTATGGGAATTGTGCAATGACTGGTATGGCAATTATGCCAACGATGCACAGACCAATCCCATGGGACCCACGTTTGGCGACTATCGTGTGTTGCGCGGTGGTGGTGGTGGCGACGACACCAAGAGTTGTCGCGTGTCTTTCCGTGGCAATAGCAAACCTGAGATTAGAAGCAATAGTTTCGGTCTGCGCCTGTGCCTGCCTGTGCTACAACATTAGTTAGGAAGCTCATTTAATAAATCTACCTCTAACTCCCCCCAAAAAAAATAATACCTTATGAAATACCGTCTAGCTTATTCTCTATTCTTTATATTCTTCTGTTCCAACACCATTTTTGCTCAGGGAACGGACGATTCGTTTCAGCAGTTCAGACAGGGTATGCTGGGCAGGTATCAGGGTTTCAGAAAGTCGGTACTTGACGACTATGCCCAATATCTCGATGGTGTGTGGAAGAGGTATGATGAATTTAAGGTTGCCAAGCGTGACAACACTCCCAAGCCAGCAACACTCCCCAAGGCTGTGGAGAAGCCTGCGGCTCCTGTGGTAATACCAGAACCAGAGACGGTGAAGGCACCCGAGAAACCAAAGAACCCCGAGACTCCCGAGACCCCTGCCAAGGAGAAGCCCGTAGTGACTCCTCCTGCGTCTCCTGTCAAGGAAACTCCCAAGGTTCCTGCAACACCCCAGACTCCCAAGGTTCCTGCGGTGCCAACAGTTCCTACTCCAACTCCAACCCCTGCACCTGCTCCAAAGGCCGAGAATATGCACGACTTTGATTTCTATGGCATGTTGTTGCAGGCTCCCAAGGTCAAGGCTTATACCTTCACTCCCAATGCAAACGATGCCTATGGCAAGGCATGGAAGTTCTATAACAACAAGGACACCAAGGTGCTGATAGAACATCTGAATGCTTTGGCGGTAAAATATGTTTTCAACGATTGGTTCAGGTTCAGATTGGTTCGTGCCTATGTCAACTCTGCCTTGTCAAATGCCAGCGATTTCGACAAAGTGATATTGCAGCACTATATCCTGGCAAATATGAAGTACGATGTGCGTCTGGCAAGAACAGAGAACAGGCTCTTCCTCTTGATTCCGTTCGAGGAGATGGTCTATGGACGCGAATATCTGACTATGGACAATAAGAAGTATTTCTTGTTTTTCAATGACGATAGCAGACGCATGAAGAACGAGGGAATATACACCTGCAACCTGCCCAACAATGTGGATTGTGGCAAGGGGCTTAGTCTGATTCTCAACAATACAGGTGTCAACTCGGGCAAAGCCATACAGCGTACCCTGACGGATGGTGTGATAACTGTTCAGGGCGAGGTAAACGAGAACCTTATGGAGATGCTCAGACACTATCCCCAGACCGATATTCCAGAGTATGCCAAGTCCAACCTTGTGCCTGCCTTCCGTAAGGATCTCCTGGAGCAGATACGACCACAGATTCAGGGACTTTCGCAAAAGGATGCAGCAAACAAGTTGATTCACTTTGTTCAGCATGCCTTTGGCTATGCCACCGACGACGAGCAGCACGGCTATGAGAAGCCCTATTTCCTGGAGGAGAATTTCTACTACCCCCAGAACGATTGCGAGGACCGCTCCATCTTCTATGCCTATCTGGTGCACAACCTCCTGGGCCTGGATGTTCATCTGGTGCACTTCCCTGGTCATGAATGTACAGCCATCAACTTTACAGACAACTCTGTAGATGGCGATGCATATATCTATAACGACAAGAAATACATTATCTGCGACCCCACCTATGTCGATGCCGAGATAGGCGTCTGCATGCCCCAATTCCAAACCGAATCTCCCAAGGTAGAACTTTGGCAATAACCCCCATACATACGCACCATACATATATCATTCATGTTACAACGACTATTTCTCTACGTATTTTTCTTCATTTCCTCGCTTTCACTTTATTCCCAGAAGGTGTCTGTGGAATACTTTAAGCTTGACGAGAGCGATTTGACGTCCAATCTTGCTGGGACTACTGTTTTGGACCAGAATGGCGAGAAGTGTGCACTGATCAAGATATTCACCACCGAGACTGGTTTCAGTTTTGATGTTGGTTCTTTGGGAGTGGTGAAGACAGAGCAGAAGGTGGGCGAGATATGGGTTTATGTGCCTTTCGGTATCAAGAAGATAGTGCTGTCGCATCCTGTGTTCGAACGCTTGGAATACAGCATTCCCGTGCCCATCGCCAAGGCTCGCACCTACCAGATGAAGCTTATCTCCGGACAGGTTCGCACCATTGTCACCAATGCCGTCACCTCGCAATATGTATTGTTCCGTCTTACTCCAGCCAATGCCTTTGTCGAGTTGGACGGACAGGCCATCGAAACAATAGGTGGTACTGCCACCAAGCGCATGCCTTTCGGTACATACAACTACCGCATCCAGGCACCACGCCATGCCCCAGAGGTGGGAACCATTGTGGTCAACGACCCCAAGAACAAGCACATCGTCACCGTCAATCTCCGTCCTCAGTTTGCCAACGTCCAATTCCAGGTCGAGAACAATGCCGAGATATGGATTGACGATAAGAAGCAGGGCACAGGCAATTGCACTATCGAATTGGGTTATGGTACCTATGTGGTGGAATGCCGTTTGCCTGGTCACAGAGCCTCGCAGAAGGAGATAGTGATAAGCGCAGAAAATGCCAGCACCCCCATCCCCCTTGTCCCCCCAACACCCATTTATGGTTCGCTCGATATCAATAGTTCCCCCGCCGATGCCGAGGTGTGGCTCGACGGCAAGCAAGTCGGCACCACGCCCTTGTTCCTGTCCGAATGCCTCGTTGGCGAGCACGAGATAAAGGTGATAAAAAATGGTTTCCAAAGCTACATCAAAACTATTACTATTACCGAGGGAGAAACTGAAACAGAGGTGGCAAAGCTTGAGGAGGGATTATCTACTGACAATCGCACTTTTACGGTCAATGGTGTGTCGTTCGAGATGGTGTTTGTCGAGGGAGGAACCTTCAAGATGGGTGCAACCAGCGAGCAAGGAAGCGAATCTTATGATGATGAGAAACCAGTACACAATGTAACACTGAGCGATTTCTGCATAGGCAAAACCGAAGTGACACAGGCCCTGTGGACGGCTGTTATGGGTAAAAATCCGTCGAAATTCAAGGGAGATGATCTCCCAGTAGATAATGTTTCATGGAAGAATTGTCAAAATTTCATAGAGAAGCTAAATGCCATGACAGGAGCCAACTTCCGTCTGCCCACAGAAGCGGAATGGGAGTATGCAGCTCGTGGAGGCAAGAAGAGTAAAGGATATAAATATAGTGGGAGCAACGATTTGGGTTCAGTGGCTTGGTATGCAGAAAATAGCGATCGAAAAACTCATCCAGTCGCCACCAAGCAGCCTAACGAGTTGGGTTTGTATGATATGAGTGGTAATATATTGGAATGGTGCCAGGATTGGTATTCAAAAAACTACTATTCCAACTCTCCTCAAGTCAATCCGCAGGGGCGTGATTCTGGCGTCGAGCGTGTGATGCGCGGTGGCTGTTGGTACTTTGAACCCAAGGGTAGCCGTGTCTCTGCCCGTGGCTGCCGCCTTTCTGGTGCCCGCTTTTACTCCCATGGCCTCCGCCTCCTTCTCCCAGTTTCACAACGCTAAAATGAGCTCCGCTCATACATCCTAAGCAAATAGGGGGCGAGATTCGTGAAGAAAGGTGAATGCAGAGGCGAGGGACGAGACTCGGAAACAGCTTTCGGAAGGAATCGAGGTGCAGATGATAGTTCCTTTTCGCCCCAAATCCATAACTGAATACTGAGTACCGAATACCTTTGTATTTGTTGTGTTGGTAAAAAATCATGACAAGTAAAAGTGGGTGTTTTGGGTCTGGGAATCGTAGTGTTGTGTGGGGTGGGGCGGTGTTTTGTGTGGAGTGGGACGATGTGGTGCGTGGGGTTTGGCAATGTGGCGCGTTGGTGTGGACGATATGTCGAGGGGTGAAAGAGGGTGTTTTTGGGGGTGGAAGGTGATAGGTTTTGGGGTGTGAATGGCCAGTTTGGGGGCGGTTTAGTGTTGATTATCAGGAGGATAGGTGCTCAACAAGAGAGGGTGTAGAGGTTGGATTATGATCTGGTTGCATAGGGACAATTCTAAATGTGATAGAGTGGTCTTATTTGCGAAAAATAATGACGCCTACCCGCAGCCTTCCTTTTGTTTTAGTAGCTCAGATAGCTCAGTTTCAGTATTATTATTACTCACCAAGGTTCATCAAGCTAAAGCAGTCGTCGCATTCGCCCATCAAGCTAAAGCAGTCAGTTATCCTATTTTACCATCATACCCTCCCTATGCTCCTACATAAAAATTTTATATTATATATATATAATATAACTAATTATTTAGTAAATATTATCATATTCATATAATCTTTTCCGAACAGGTTCCCAAACAGTGCTGTGTGCAGAATTTAAACTGAAACTGAGCTAACTGAGCTGGTGCAACAAATAGCGCAAATAATAACTGTAAACCGTAAACCGTAAACCATTGGCGTTTTCAGGTGTGGGAACAAAGAGGATCTCCCGCGTTTTGGGTACCCCCGCTATGAAGAAAGGTGGATGTTCTCAAAGGTGGGGTGAGCTCACTGTTCATCTCTCACCGTTCATCGCTAAACGCTAAACACTCACTTCACCAGCTTCTTGATGTCGTTTAGCTTGTTGAGGGCCTGGAGGGGGGTGAGGCTGTTGATGTCGAGGTCGAGGAGTTGCTGGCGGATGTCGTCGAGGATGGGGTCGTCGAGTTGGAAGAAGTTGAGTTGGGTGCCATTGTCGCACTCTTTCTTGCTCCCAGCTGCTATACCATTGCCCACATCTTCGTGGTTCTTTTCTTGCTCCAACTGGCGAAGGATGATTTCGGCGCGAGAGACAATGCTCTGAGGCATACCAGAGAGGCGTGCCACATGAATACCAAAGGAATGGGCTGTGCCACCTGGTTCGAGCTTGCGCAGGAAGATGATGCCTCCGTCCTTTTCCAACACGCTCACGTTGTAATTGTGTATGCGTGGGAAGGTCTTTTCCATCTCGTTGAGTTCGTGGTAATGTGTGGCAAAGAGTGTGCGTGCCTTGCCGCGGTTGTTCTCGTGGATGTACTCTACTATGCTCCATGCTATGCTGATGCCGTCGTAGGTGCTGGTGCCACGTCCCAACTCGTCGAACAATACCAATGAACGTGGTGATATGTTGTTGAGGATGGACGAGGCCTCGTTCATCTCTACCATGAAGGTGGATTCGCCAAGGGAGATGTTGTCGCTGGCACCAACACGGGTGAATATCTTGTCGACATATCCGATGTGTGCATTCTCGGCAGGAACGAAGCTGCCCATCTGTGCCATGAGGGTGATGAGGGCTGTCTGTCGTAGCAGTGCACTCTTACCAGCCATATTGGGACCAGTGATGATGACTATCTGCTGGTTTTCTGTGTCGAGGTTGATGTCGTTGGGCACATAATGTTCTCCGGCAGCCATCTGCGTTTCGATGACAGGATGACGTCCTTGCCTGATACTCAGTAGCATGGAATCGTCGACAACGGGACGTATATACTTGTTCTCGCGTGCCAGGATGGCAAAGCTCATAAGGCAATCCAGACGTGCTACGAGAGTGGCATCTGCCTGAATGGCAGGGATGAACTTGGTGCACCACATCACCAGGTCGGAGAAGAGTTTGTTTTCCAATATGGCAATGCGTTCCTCGGCATTGACAATCTTTTCTTCGTATTCCTTGAGTTCCTGGGTGATATATCGTTCGGCAGAGACAAGGGTCTGCTTTCTTATCCACTCGGTGGGAACTTGTTCTTTGTATGTGTTTCTTACCTCGAGGTAGTAGCCGAAGACATTGTTGTAGCCAATCTTCAGACTCTGTATGCCGGTTCGCTCAGCCTCGCGCTGTTGCAACTGGAGCAAATACTCCTTGCCACCAGTGGAGAGGGCGCGAAGTTCGTCGAGATCCTTGTCGACACCATTTGCTATCACTCCGCCTTTGGCAACCAGCAAAGGGGCATTGGGTGAGATGGTATGCGAGAGTCTTTCACGCATCTCTTCGCAAAGGTCTATCTTCTCTCCTATTTCCTTGAGTACGGGTGAATCGGTGTGTACGAGTGCTTCGTGGATGGGTTGCAAGGCTCTCAATGCTGTGGCGAGAGTGAGAAGGTCGCGCGGTGAGACACGCCCGGTGCTGATGCGCGACACGATACGCTCCATATCTCCTATGTACTGAAGTTGTTCGCACACGATATCCCGAGTGTCGAGGTCGCGGAAGAAATAATCCACCACATCCAGACGATTGTTAATGGCTTTGGGGTCTTTCAGAGGGAATACCATCCAGCGGCTCAGCATGCGTGCACCCATGGGAGTGGTGGTACGGCCCATGACATCCATGAGCGACTTGCCATCGTGGTTCATGGGGTGTAGAAGTTCCAGAGAGCGCATGGTGAAGTTGTCCATATGCACGAAGCGGTCTTCTTCGATGCGTGCCACCTGGCGGATGTGTCCCAGTTGGGTGTGCTGGGTGTTTTCGAGGTATTGCATTATGGCGCCACAGGCTATGGTTCCAGCCTTCAGGTGCTCTATGCCGTAGCCCTTGAGATTCTTCACACCGAAGTGTTTGAGGATCTTTCCGCGTGCCGTCTGCTCGTTGAAAACCCAGTCCTCCATTTCGAAGGTGACAAATTTTTCCTGAAATGAAGTGCGGAAAAGGTCGCCCTTGCCACGCTCGTAGAGAACCTCCTTGGGGGAGAAGTTGGCAAGCAGTGAACCAACATGGGAAATGCTGCCTTCGCTGGTCATGAATTCGCCAGTGGAGATATCAAGGAAGGCCACGCCACATACTCCCTTGCCAAAATGTACGGCAGAGAGGAAGTTGTTCTCCTTGCACGAGAGCACATTGTCTTGCATGGCAACACCAGGGGTGACAAGTTCTGTGATGCCACGCTTGACCAGCTTCTTGGCCAGTTTGGGGTCTTCCAACTGGTCGCAGATGGCTACTCGTCGACCAGCCCTCACAAGACGTGGCAGATAGGTGTCCAGAGCATGATAGGGGAAGCCTGCCATCTCCAGCTGTCCAGTTCCACCAGCACCATTATTGCGTCGAGTAAGTGTGATGCCCAGAATACCCGATGCTATCACAGCATCCTCTCCGTAGGTCTCGTAGAAGTCACCGCACCTGAACAAAAGCACACAATCGGGGTGCTTGTCCTTGAGGTCGTAAAACTGTTTCATCATCGGTGTGAGTGCTTCCTTTGCCATACAGAGTATATATATAAGGTGAATATTGACGCAAAGGTACTGAAAAAAGTTTACTACACCAAGCAAGGGGCACACAAAAAAGAGCGCCGATTCTCACGAACCAAGCGCCCTTCACACCATGACTAATGTTATGATTAATCTCTCAAACTTCTACTTTTAATTCCTGAAATCAATCTGTTTTTCTTACCTTAAACAAGTATCAGCCGAGTGGTGTAAACCTAAACAAACTTAACCTAATCTAATATTATGAAAAACCTAAAACAAATCTTTTTTATCTTTTCTCATGTGTTCCTCACGGAAGACAGTGCAAAGGTACGCCTTTTTTGATTACTTGCAATAGCTGATGAAAATAAATGTAAAAAAATACACTTATTTATTGACTTATATCAAAACCTATTGACAAATAGCAATCCATAGTGCGTGTTTGTATGTCAGATGGATATTGAGAATATGCATTGAATTGCCGAAGGGGTAGGTGTGGCTGCGTACTTGTTTATAGTCTAAGTATCAGCATTATAACAGAAAATGGCGGATTCGCAAAGGAATCCGCCATCGTGCTATTTATGTCCCTTGTGGGGAAGTGATTACTTGATGTATTCAGCCAAATTTGTGTTGCGCATGTCGCCAGTGCGAAGGAATGTGTCGTGCATAGCGAAAGCAGCTGACAGGCAGTGCTGTGTGTGACCGCCACCCTTCTGTGCCAAACGAAGATAGTCTTGCAGCATGGGGCGATAGTCGGGGTGTGCCACCTTGATGAGTTCCTGTGCTTTCTGCATGTCACTCTTGCGGCGCAAATCGGCAACACCATATTCTGTGATGACAGCATCGATGAAGTGGTTGGTGTGGTCGATGTGGCTGGCAAAGGGAACGATGCTACTGATGGCACCACCTTTCTGTGTTGAACCACAGGTGAAGATACTCAGGTATGCATTGTTGGTGAAGTCGGCACTGCCACCCAAACCATTCATCATCTTGGTACCGCATATCTTGGTGCTATTGACATGACCATAGATGTCGCACTCGATGGCTGTGTTCAAAGAGCAAACGCCGATACGGCTGATAACCTCGGGGCAGTTGCTTATCTCGGAGGGACGAAGAACCAATTTGTCCTTGAAGAAGTCGATATCGCGGTAGATACCTTCGAGGCACTCGTTGGTAACGGTGAGTGAGCAAGAGCTGGCACTGAGTACACGACCATCGCGCATAAGCTGAACGGGAGCATCCTGGAGAACTTCGGTATAGATGTTGAAGTTGGGAACCTCGGGGCACTGACCCAGAGCACCAAGTACTGCGTTGGCACCGCTACCTACACCACTCTGGAGGTTGAGGAAAGTTTTGGGGATGAGGCCCTTGCGCATGTTGTCCAAAAGGAAGTCTGCCACATTCTGACCAATCTGGTTGGTGATGGGGTCTGCATCCTTGAAACCACGAGCTTCGTCGGGAATGTTACACTCTACAACACCAACGATACGATCGGCATCAACCTCGATGTAGGGTTTACCAATACGGTCGGAAGCCTTGGTGATCATGATGGGAGTGCGGAAGGGGTGGTCCTCAATCTCGTACACGTCGTGGATGCCCTTGCTCTGAGGAGAGTGGAAGGCATTGAGCTCAACGATTATACCACGCTTTGCCAAACGGCATACGGTGGGGCTGATACCACCAGCAGCGGTGAGATAGATGTGTGCTTTTGAACCAACCTTTTCGATGGCGCATGCTTCGATGATACCCCAATCAAGTTCGCCAAGATAGCCCTGACGCATCTGGGTGGCAAGATTGCTTAGGTTGAGATCGTGATAGTTGATCTCGTTCATGTTAACACGCTTGCGGAAGTCAGCATTGGTGGTGTATGGTGTACGGAAGTCTATGGCCTGTGCATTTGCCAAGGCACCGTCGCAACTCTGGCCTGTGCTAGCACCAGAGATGATGCTGATTTTGAAAGGACGACCAGCGGTGTGCTCTGCTTCAGCCTTCACTGCTATTTCTGCAGGGGTGCACTTGGGAGTACCTGCAGGAGTGAAACCGCTGAGACCAATGGTCTGACCGTTTTCAATGAGAGCTGCTGCTTCGGCAGCTGTAATCTTGTTGAATTCCATGTTATATTGTATTTTATTTATATGTTGTCTGTTAATCCGATTGCTTTGTCTTTTCTAAAGCAAGTTCGTTTTTCTGTTTTTATTTACTAAAGCTCATCAAGCTAAAGCAGTTATCTTTTCGTTCCCTCTCACTTTTCCGTTTTCACCTTTGACTTCAGCCCCTTCGGGCGTCGACCTTTGGTTCAGTTTTCCGTTTTCAGTTTTCCGTTTTCATGGAACCGGATCGTAACCATGTCCTCCCCAAGGATGGCATCGTAGTATGCGGCGTATGGCCAGATACATACCTTTGATGGGACCATGCTTGCGTAGAGCTTCTATAGCATATTGGCTACAAGTGGGGGTGAACCTGCATGCCGGGGGAGTGAGCGGAGATATGCATGTCTGGTAGAAGCGTATGGGGAGAATCAATACATTGCTGAGAAATCGGAGTATGGGATTCATGGTGGTATGTGTGTGTCTTTGTTTCTCTGTTAAATTTCTGACTGGGCTATCTTGTTGAGCAATGCAATCATTTTTGTTGTCACTAGGGTGCTCTCCTTGTGTTGGTCGGTTAGCCAGATGAAGGCAATGTCCATACCCTTGTCGTTGTCCGTGCTATGTAGCAGGTGTTTGTTCAGGCGATAGGCCTCGCGTAGCTGGCGTTTTACTCTGTTGCGGTCCACAGCATGGCGAAAACGTCTCTTTGAAACAGAAACGAGGATGCGGATTCCCGCCTCCTCGGTATGTCTGAATACGGCACGTATGGGATACGCTGACAGGGATTTGCTGCCAGTACCTGCAAAAAGTGCGTCGATGGCCTTCTTGCTACAGAGCCTTTCTTCCTTTTTCAGGCCAAAGCCATTATCCATTATGTTCTTTCAAATATGCATCCAATGCTGCGGTGATGCTTGGAAACTCGGGTGTGGGAGCCTGAAGATCCAGTCTCAAACCTGCATCTGATACGCTCTTGGCGGTGGCAGGGCCGAAGGTGGCAATGACTGTCTCGTTCTGCTCAAAGTCGGGGATGTTTGTGAGTAGTGACTGTATGCCGCTGGGACTAAAGAACACAAGCATATCGTAGTTAGAAACCTCTTCCTTGCTGATGGTTGTGCTCACAGTGCGGTACATTATACCATTGGTATAACTTATACCCTTGGCATCGAGCATATCGGTGAACTCGGTGCTGTGTACATCGCTTTGTGGGATAAAGTACTTGTCGTTTTTGTGTTTCAGTACCAGAGGGAGCAGGTCGCTCATCTTGCCTGTTTCACCAAAAAAGACTTTGCGTTTGCGGTATTGAACATACTTCTGTATGTAGTGTGAGATGGTTTCGGTGATGCAGAAATACTTTAAATCCTCGGGTATCTCAATGCGCATTTCTTGGCATAGCATAAAGAAATTGTCTATGGCATGGCGACTGGTGAAAATCACTGCAGTGTGGTCCAAAATATTGATACGCTGAGCTCTGAATTCGCGAGGTGTGACGCTTTCTACCCTGATGAAGGGACGGAACTCCAACTCTACATTATGCTTGCGCATGATATCGAAGTAGGGTGACTTCTCTGTTGAAGGTTTGGGCTGTGATATCAGAATCTTCTTTATCATAATTTTTCTATGTCAAAATGTTATACCAAACTGTCGGTAATGTTTGCCAACAATACCCACAATCCCATCAGGGGGAGTATTTCAAGGGCACAAAGGTACGACAATAAATGCATAATGCCATATATTTTGAATGAAAATATGGTGTAGGCCTTATATAATAATGTAATTTTGAGGAGAAAAACAACTAATATGCTTAGGTTTAGCATCGTGGTTGCAGTAAAATCCGAGTATATGGACACTATGAGGGTTGCAAGCAAGACAATGGTGTTGAGGATGATGTGGAAGTTGTAGAAAATACTCCATTCTTGTCTGCTTGTTTTATCAAAAAATATCCAGTTTGTAAAATGGATAAGAATTCTTTGTATGCACAGAAATAAGGCAATGATGGGTGCATATATCCCTAACCATAGGTGTTGTGGTATGTGGAGTATGAATAGATTGAAATGGCTCTGAGCATAGGAAAAATACAAGATGCTACCTGAAACAGAGAGTATTATGTAGGCCCAAAGCATATTGTCCACACCTGCTGTCTTCTGTATGTCGGACAAATTCTCGCTACGTTTGGTGTTGAGAAAATTTTGCCATTGTGTTTGTAGAAAGACACGAGTGCGACTTATAACTACAGATAGTGTTATCACGCAAAAGAGCAACAGACATCCTACAATGCTATCGTTCTGTAGAGTGTATGTATTTTCGTATGTTTCGGAGATTGAGGTTGGGTGCTTCAGTTCACTATGCAACAGAGAAGATTGTTGGAAGTATCCCATCTCATAGCAGTTGGGGATACTATCCACACAATATGCTTTGTGTCCCTTCAGCCCTGGAATCTCTAATGTGTCCAAGCGTTGGCTCCATCTAATCCTAACTGGTGGCAGATTGGCTTGTATTACCGAGTCTATCTTTGAAGGCGAGCACCCTTTCATTCGCTCCACAACACGAGTTACCCAGTACTCTGAGTTTGATTCTCCAGTACTGGGTGTATTTTGTGTGATGCTATCGTTGGGTATTCTCATTTGTGGTGTAGAGCTGAGCTTGTAGCGAGAAATGTGATTGCTGATTAGAGCTTGGCAAAACGACGCACATTAGCATCCCACATGGGAGTGCTCATTGCCAAATCTAAAGCTTCCTGTGGTGTGGAGGCTATGGCAAAGGTGTTTAGATGTTCTTGACGAAGGAAATTTTCTTTCATTCCCTTGTGTAGGAAGGCGATTAACTCGTCGTAGTAACCATCGGTATTGAGCAAAACGATTGGCTTGAGGTGTATGCCCAATTGCTTCCATGTGACCAATTCGCTCAGTTCGGCCAGTGTGCCGAAACCTCCTGCCAGCACTATGCCAGCATCCGATAACTCGGCCATCTTTTGCTGTCTAGTGTGCATGTCTGGTGTCTCGATGAGCTCTGTCATACCTGTGTGGTGCCAGTTTTCTGCTATCATAAAGGTAGGGATGATGCCAATGGCCTTGCCTCCTGCTTCCATGCATGCATCGGCTCCGGCGCGCATCAGTCCCATGTTGCCAGCACCATTGACCAGTGTCATGCCACGCTCGCCCATCAGTCTGCCCAGTTCACGGGCTGCTTCGAAATATTTTTTATCTATCTGGTCGCTACTGGCGCAGTATATGCAAATGCTGTTCATATTAGAGATATCTGATTAAAAGTGTTTCCCTTCCATCTGTTGGAGATGGAAAGGAAACTTGATATGTTCTTGTGATTAAATTACAAGCCGAAAGCCTTGCGAACCTGCTCTACATAGTCGAGTTTCTCCCAGGTGAAGAGCTCCACCTCTATGGTTTTCTTGCCACAATTGTAGTTGGAGTCGAAGGTCTTTGTCACTACCTGAGGTTCGCGACCCATATGACCATAGGCTGCAGTCTCCTCGTAAATGGGATTGCGAAGTTTCAGACGTTGTTCTATAGCATAGGGGCGAAGATCGAATATGCCTTTAATCTTATCGGCTATCTCACCGTCGGTCATCTGTACCTTAGAGCGACCATAGGTGTCTACACAGATGCTTACAGGTTCTGCCACACCGATGGCGTATGAAATTTGTACCAGCATTTCGTCTGCCACACCTGCAGCAACCAAATTCTTGGCTATGTGGCGTGCAGCGTATGCTGCAGAGCGGTCTACCTTAGAGGGATCCTTGCCACTGAATGCACCACCACCGTGTGCACCCTTGCCACCATAGGTGTCTACGATAATCTTGCGGCCGGTAAGACCTGTATCGCCATGAGGACCACCGATGACGAACTTGCCAGTGGGGTTCACATGATAGATGATATTGTCGTTGAAGAGTGCCAATATCTTATCACTTGTGATTGTCTCCTTGACGCGAGGTATGAGAATATTGATTACGTCGTGGCGTATCTGTTGTTGCATGGCTTCGTCGCTTGCAAACTCGTCGTGCTGGGTGCTCACCACAATGGTGTCTATGCGCACAGGCACGTTCTCGTCGCTATATTCGATGGTAACCTGACTCTTGGAGTCGGGGCGCAGATAGGTCATTACTTTGCCCTCGCGGCGTATGTCGGCCAGTACGCGCAACAAGCGATGGCTCAGGTCAAGACTCAGGGGCATGTAGTTCTCTGTCTCGTTGGTGGCATAACCGAACATCATACCCTGGTCGCCTGCACCTTGGTTCTCGCGCTCTTCGCGCTCTACACCACGGTTGATGTCGCCACTCTGTTCGTGGATGGCACTGAATACGCCACATGAATTGCCCTCGAACATATACTCGCTCTTGGTGTAACCTATGCGGTTAATCACCTCGCGGGCAATGCGCTGTAGGTCAACATAGGCCTGTGTTTTGATTTCACCAGCAAGAACCACTTGACCAGTGGTTACGAGAGTTTCGCATGCCACCTTTGATTCGGGGTCGAATGCAAGGATTTTGTCTAAAACGGCATCGCTGATCTGGTCTGCCACCTTGTCGGGATGGCCTTCTGAAACGGATTCTGAAGTAAAAAGGTAACCCATAGTTTTAATAATTAAATAAGTTATTAATTAATAATGTATGGGGAAAGAAATAGGGCGGAATGCGTCAAAGTCCTGTCCGTATGGCACGAAGAGCAGAACTTTTATTTTAGCATTTTTTTCTGTGGTTGCAAGCAGCCCAAATCTATCCACATGTTATTTAAATCGTGTGCAAAATTACGAATAAGTGAGCGAAATACAAAATAAATCTTTATTTTTATTTCCGAACGTGAGTAATTTAGGCCGAAAGCCAAAGGTACGAATAAGTGAGAGATTTACCAAATTTGCGATTAAGAGAGAGCAGAAAAAGTTTACTTTTTATGCCGAACGGGAGCAATTTCGACCGTTGTGTCAAATTATCCCGAACTGACGTAATTCTATCTTGAATGTAGGCTAAGACCATCAGGTCAAACCTACAACAGATACGATATGTACCCCAAAATCTTACATTCTAATGAGCAATTTGAGTACAAACGCAACTCTGTCCTAAAAGCATTAAGTACGCTTACTAAAAGTATTAAGACAAGGAAATAAATATGTGAAATACGTGTTTATAAAATTGTACCCAATATTGAGTACGATTATACTTAATATTTAGTACAATGCTCCGCAATGCTTGGTACAATACTCCACAATATTGGATTTATTTTATAGGAAGTGTTCTTTTTGCTTATGCGTATAGTTCTTGTAACTTTTGCATAGTGTAGTTCTGATTAAACCCGAATCGGCCATTAGACTGTTATGCGCTAATGGCTGATTCGGGTTTATCTTTATTACCAATGGAGTGTACATCCGAATGGCGGGGCAGATTGGCTTTTCTAATTACCCCCAACTAAATAGGCTGGGTTCAATAATATCATATTAAGCCCTTAGGGAAATTATCGTTTGGTGGGCGGTAAACTTGCGGAATACGTTTGTGTGGCGGTTATTGTTTGCCGATGCTTTTCAGTTGGATGTCAAACCTCAGGCCTCCCTCCTTGCGGTTGCATGACTTTGAAGTGACCTAATGCTTGAAGCACTCTGCACCCTCCTGTTTGTCTCAGGAAATTTCCTCCAGCGGGCGCATAACGAAGTCTCTCTCCTTCATGCGAGGGTGCGGAAGGGTAAGTTCTGGAGTAGTGACATGTAGGTCGTCGTAGGTTAGTAGGTCTATATCTATAATACGATCGTAGTGACATAGCTCCCCATCTACTAATGTACTCTTTTGTGTACGTCCTAAATCCCGTTCTATTTTCTGTGTTTCACGCAGACATGCTTCTGGCGACATCATTGTGTGCACTAGACATACGGCATTGAGAAAACGATGGGGGGAACAGAAGTCTACGGGTTCTGTTTCCACTAAGGAGGAAACTCTATAAACAGAGCCCAGACGCTCGTCAATGAGTGCCAGGGCTCTGCGTATGTTGGCTTCCCTATTGCCAAGGTTGGAACCAAGGCCAAGGTATAGCTTATGTGTCATTATTATTGTTTTATTTTTGTTTAGTCGTTGAGGATGAGCATGGCATCGCCAAAAGGACCGAACTTATAGCGACGTTCTGGGTCGGTTTCATTATAGCGCAAGGCTTCCTTATAGGCTCTCATGATGAGTTCATAACCACCATAGGCTGCTGTGAGCATGAGCAAGGTGCTCATTGGTGTGTAGAAATTGGCTACCATGGCATCAGCTATATGGAAGTCGTAGGGAGGGAAAATGAACTTGTTTGTCCATCCATCAAAGGGCTTAAGGTTGTTGTCTGCACTGACTGCAGTTTCAAGTACGCGTTGTACTGTTGTACCTACAGCAACAACTCTGTGTCCATTGTTTTTTGCACGATTGATGATGTCGCAGGCTTCCTGTGTTACGTGCATCTCTTCGCTATCGGTTTTATGCTTGGTCAAGTCTTCTACATCGATGGTGCGGAAACATCCCAAACCGCAATGTAGGGTGACAAAAGCCTGTTCGATGCCCTTGATTTCCATCATTTTGAGCAGTAGGGGAGAGAAGTGCATGCCCGATGTTGGTGCAGTAACAGCACCCTCATTTTTAGCGAAGACAGTTTGGAAATCCTCCATATCCTCGGGTTCTGATGGACGTTTGATAATTTCCTTGGGAAGTGGAGATTCGCCTAAGGAAAGGAGGGCGTGCTTGAATTCGTCGTGGGGACCATCGTAGAGGAAACGTAGTGTGCGTCCACGGCTTGTTGTGTTGTCAATAACTTCTGCCACCATGCTGTCGTCCTCACCAAAATAGAGTTTATTGCCTATTCTTATCTTTCGTGCAGGATCTACAAGTACATCCCACAGGCGCATTTCGGCATTGAGTTCGCGGAGCAGGAATACTTCAATTCTCGCACCAGTCTTTTCCTTGTTGCCATAGAGGCGAGCGGGGAACACCTTGGTGTCGTTGAAAACAAAGACATCCTTCTCGTCAAAGAAGTTGATAATGTCTCGGAAGGACTCGCGGTGCTCTATGACACCGCTCTTGGTGTGCACTACCATCAGTTTGCAATCGTCGCGGTGGTAGAATGGACGTTCTTCCTCTGGACCGAACTCACTGGGGTATTGTGCTATGCGCTCTTCCGCCAAGCGGTATTTGAATTGTGAAAGTTTCATGTATGTTGTATGGTGTTATTGTTTTGTTTCTTTAGGTATGGTTTCCAACCATTGCTGGAAGGTTTCCAAAGTGTAGCAATCTTCTACTTTATAATCTCCGATGCGTGTGCGTCGTAGTGCGGTGAGATGTGCACCGGAGCCAAGGGCCAGGCCGATGTCGCGTGCCAAAGCTCTGATGTAGGTTCCCTTGCTGCATACCACGCGTATGGTCATTAGCATCGTCTCTGGCTGGAAGTCTTGTAGCTCGATCTCGTCAATGACAAGCACTTTGGGTTTTAGTTCTACCTCCTTGCCTTGTCGGGCCAGGTCGTATGCTCGTTTGCCGTCGACCTTGCATGCAGAATAGGATGGTGGCACCTGTTCGATGCGTCCCAGAAATTGTGTCAGAACCTCTTCTATGCTTGCCTTGCTGATGTGCTCGGTGGGGAATGTTGCATCTATTTCTGTTTCAAGATCGAAACTTGGGGTGGTGGCTCCCAATTGCAGGGTGGCGATGTATTCCTTGGTCTTGGCTTGTAGAGTGTCTATCTGTTTTGTGGCTTTGCCTGTGCAGATAATCAATACACCTGTGGCCAGAGGGTCGAGAGTGCCGGCGTGACCTACCTTTAGTTTTTTCTCCCCTATGTGTTTGCATAAGAGATATCGTACCTTGCTCACTAGACCGAAGGAGGTCCAGTTGAGTGGTTTGTCGAAAGATAGTATTGTACCGTTCTTGAAATCCATATGTCAATATGAGTATGTCAGGGGAATGATGATAATTTAAAAAAGGTGGGTGGCCAAAATGATGCTGCCCACGATGGCGCAGTATATGCCAAAATAAATCATCTTGCCCTTTTTCACCATTGCTATCATCCATTTACATGCCAGACAGCCACTTATAAAGGCAGCCATGAAACCAATTATCAAGGCAGTGAGGGATATGTCGCCCGATGCTGCAGCTGTTCCGTCTTTGGCGGCTTTGATGAGGCTGAGTAAGGCTTCTCCAAGTATGGGAGGTATGACCATAAGGAAAGAAAATTGTGCCATCTTCTCCTTCTTTACTCCAAGTAGCAGACCAGTGGCTATAGTGCTACCGCTACGGCTGAGACCTGGGAGGACGGCAACAGATTGGGCCAGACCGATGATGAAGGCTTGACCAAGACTTATATTTTCTTTTTCGCGTGGACGAGCATAATAACTCAGTGTGAGCAGAGCCGCTGTGACGATAAGGCATAGACCTACGATGAGCAGTCCACTACCAAAGATGGCTTCGACATAGTCTTTGAAGAATACACCTACGATGCCAATGGGAATCATGCTGACGATGATAGCCATAATGTAGCGACGCTCGGGACTGAGCAGTGGTGCCTTGGTGTCGACAAGACCTTTGAGGAGCCACGAAATTTCGCGCCACAGAATCACTAGAGTACTGAGCACGGTGGCTACGTGTACTGCGATTGTGAAGGTGAGATTTTCTTCGCTTTCAATGCCGAAGAGTGATCCGGCGATGGTCAGATGACCACTGCTGCTTACAGGAAGGTACTCTGTGAGACCTTGCAGCAATCCCATAAGGAGGGCTTGAAGTTCTGTCATGTCCTTAATATTTGTGTGGTTAGGTGTTTAATTCTTGTTGTTGCAGGTTTTGTCTTGTTGGCTATTCTGCTTGGGACGGTACATTATACCGAAGATGATGAAGATGAAGCCTGCAAAGCAAACGGCTGGTGCAACTTTGATGCGTCGTGCACTGAAGATGTCGGGATTGAAATACTCTTCAGTACTGCCGCTTCCGCTCATGAGTACGAATCCTAGAATTATTATGACCATGCCGATGGCCAAAAGGATGTAATTCTTCTTGGTGAATGCCAAATTGTTCATAGTGTTGTATGTGTGTGGTCTGTATTATTTTGTTTACCTGTATAAATCTGTTTCACCCATAGCAATGAAGCGTGTTACGCTGATATAGGTACATACCAAGGTGATGATGAGGGCAAAGCCCAAAACACTTGCAGCCATAATGAGAACATTTTGCTGTGGAATGAACTGCAAAAGGGCTTGATCAAATTGGGTGGCCCAATGCAATAATCCTACTAATATACCATCTGCAATTATTGTTGAAATAAGTCCTATACCTAAACTTCTGAGCATAAATGGTCGACGTATGAAACTTCTGCGGGCACCAATAAGTTTCATGTTGTTGATGATGAATCTACGGCTATAGACGCTCATGTGCACTGTGTTATTGATGAGGCTGATGCTGATAACCGAAAGTACAATTGTGATGGCCAACAGGATGATAGTGATGGTGTTCAGGTTGCGGTTAAGACTATCTACCAATTCCTTTTGATAAATGACATCAATGATGGCTTTTTCCTGACGAAGATCTTCTACAATCCATTGCAAACTATCAGCACAGACATATGGGGCCTCCAACTTTAACTCCATGGATATGCTGAAAGGATTCTTGTCCAGCAAATCGCGTGGGTCTATTCCCATTGCTTTAACTTGTTCCTGAAGTGCTTGTTCGCTGCTGATGTAATTGACATGGTGAATGTAGGTCTTGCGAGCAATCTGATGTTCTATGTCGCGAGCAGCAGTTGGGGTAGTTCCATCTGCCATCACTATGGTGACGGTAAGATTCTGGTGTACATAGTTGCGTATCTCTCTGGCTGTAAGAACAAAGAGAACGAGTGCTCCCAACAATAGTAATACCATTGTGGTGCTGATGGTGCTGGTAAGAAATTGCCAACGGAGTATACCCCTTTTTCCCATATTATTGTGTTACTTCTATGCCTTTGAGTGTGGCGCTGGAACTTTCTGTTATCCTTACTCTCACAATGTCTCCAATGTGGTGGTTGCCACGATTCACAATTACTACCTTGTTTTGCTCGGTGCGACCAAACAACTGTTCACGACTGCGTTTGCTTACTCCTTCCAAGAGAACTTCATATTCTTTGCCTTCACAAAGTTTGTTGCACTCGGCAGAAAGTTCGTTTTGCAAGGTGATGAGTTCGTTTAGGCGACGTATCTTTACTTCCTCTGGGATGTCGTCGGGGAAGTGTTTGCTGGCATAAGTACCAGGGCGCTCGCTATATTTGAACATAAAGGATGAGTCGTAGTGGCACTCGCGCATCAGGCTGAGACTTTCCTGGTGCTCTTCCTCTGTTTCGCTACAATAACCAGCAAAAATATCGGTGGTGATAGCACATTCGGGCACTATACGTCGTATTGCTGCCACACGGTCGAGATACCATTCGCGAGTGTATTTGCGGTTCATTAGTTTGAGAATGCGATTGCTACCGCTTTGCACAGGCAAATGTATGTGTTTGCACACATTAGGCTCCTCGGCAATGACTTGGAGGGTTTCGTTGCTCATGTCCTTGGGGTGTGAGGTGGTGAAACGCACACGCATGCTGGGTACTGTTTGTGCAACGAGTCGGAGCAGTTTGGGGAAGTCAGTGTCTTCGTATTTGTAACTATTGACATTCTGTCCCAATAGTGTGACCTCTTTGAATCCTCTTTGCTGCAGGTCAAGGCATTCTTTTAGTATGCTCTCCACATCGCGGCTACGCTCTCGACCTCGGGTGTAGGGGACAATACAGTAGTGGCAGAAGTTATTGCAACCACGCATGATGCTAACAAAGCCTCCGATATGTCCTGTGTGCAGACGCTGTGGTATGACATCGCTGTATGTCTCTGTCATTGATAGTTCCACGTTGATGGCCTTGTGTCCGCATTCTGCTTGTGCAATGAGGTCGGGCAATGCCATATAACTATCTGGGCCAGCAACAAGATCCACACCGTAATCTTGGATTAGTTGCTCCTTGACACGTTCGGCCATACAACCGATAACACCAATGATGAGGCGATTGCTGACGTCGCGTTTTTTCTGTATGCTATGTAGGAATTCTATGCGAGATAGAATTTTCTGCTCGGCGTTGTCGCGTACGCTACAGGTATTGAGGAATATTGCATCTGCCTCTTCCAACTGTTCGCATACTTCGTATCCTGCCATTCCCATAACGGAGGCTACAACTTCGCTGTCAGCTACATTCATCTGACAACCGTATGTCTCTATCAGGAGTTTCTTCATGTTTCGTTTTTAAGTAATTAAGGGAGGTTCGCCTTGGGGCGACCTCCCTTAGTGATGGTTGGGCTATCCGGGCTCGAACCAGAACAAAGACGACCAAAATGTCTTGTGCTACCATTACACCATAGCCCAATCCTATACAAATCATAGCCATGCGGCTTACATTTGCGCTGCAAAGGTACAAAAAAATATTTATTTCATTGCCGAATTGCTCTAATAATTTTGTCTGCTGACGGCAAAAACATTACTTGTACCATTGTCTTTTTGTTTGTTGGCATGCCTCTAAGGGAGTAAGAGGTGATAAGTGATGCCACTTACTTGACGATAATCAAGAAATATTTTTTCTTACCTTGTTGGGCAAGGATGTATTTGTCGTTCAACAAATCCTCTACAGTAACTAACTGGTCAAAGGCATTAAGTTTCTCCTTGTTCATAGAAACACCACCGCCTTGTGTTAGCTTGCGCATCTCGCCTTTTGATGGGAAACATGCAGTCTCACCAGCAAGGAGGTCTACAGCCTTGATACCATCGCCAGCAAATAGTTCTCTGCTTACTTCATACTGGGGCACACCAGCAAAAACATCAAGCAAAGTGGTCTCGTCCAATTTTGAAAGACTTTCTTTTGTTGCCTTGCCAAAGAGAATGTTGCTTGCCTCAACTGCTGCCTCATAGTCCTCACGAGAGTGAACCATGCAGGTTACTTCTTCTGCCAGACGCTTCTGGAGAACACGCATACCAGGATCCTGACTATGTTCTGCAACAAGAGCGTCGATGGTTTCCTTATCCAGAGATGTGAAGATCTTTATATAGCGTTCTGCATCCTCGTCGCCTACATTCAACCAGAACTGATAGAAAGCATAGGGAGTGGTACGGTTGCGATCAAGCCAGATATTGCCTTTCTCGGTTTTACCAAACTTCTTGCCGTCAGCCTTTGTGATAAGTGGGCATGTCAATGCAAAGGCGCTGTTCTCACCACCAAGCTTACGGCGTATGAGCTCAGTACCAGTGGTGATATTACCCCATTGGTCGGAACCGCCCATCTGCAAACGACAATTCTTCTCTTGATAAAGATGGAGGAAGTCATAACCCTGAAGAAGCTGATATGTGAACTCAGTAAAGGACATACCATCCTGAAACTCACCATTCAAGCGACGCTTTACGCTATCCTTTGCCATCATGTAGTTGACTGTGATGCACTTGCCAATCTCGCGAGCGAAGTCAAGGAAAGTGTAGTTCTTCATCCAGTCATAGTTGTTCACCAATTCTGCCTTGTTGGGGGCATCACTATCAAAATCAAGGAAGCGTGCTAGCTGCTCCTTGATGCAAGCGACATTGTGGCGCAATGTTTCTTCATTCAACAGGTTGCGCTCTTGACTCTTTCCGCTGGGGTCGCCTATCATACCTGTAGCACCACCAATTAGCGCCAAGGGTTTGTGGCCGCAACGTTGGAAGTGGCGCAACATCATTACACCACACAAGTGTCCGATATGTAACGAATCGGCTGTGGGGTCAATACCCAAATATGCTGTCTGTTGTCCTGATGCAAGCATTTCTTCTGTGCCAGGCATCATTTGATGGAGCATACCTCTCCATTTCAGTTCTTCAACAAAATTCATCTAATATTATCTTTTTAAAATCTCCGCGTATCCATTTTGTGTATAGTCCAATGAAATAGCGGAGATTATAATATATCTTTTCAGTAGTTATTTTACCTCCCAGATGTCGTTGGTCTCCAGAAGTTCTGCAAAATTGTGGTATTTCTTCTGTGCCTTCACTTCTTCTATCTGTGCTTCAACGGCATCGTTGTATGTTGGTGCTTCAACATCGCGGATAACACCCAATGCTATGGGGAAACCATCGCCATCGCCCATAAGAGCAAGCTTTAGTTGAAGTGTGTTGTCCTGACACTTGGCATCGTGTACAAGAATATCGTCGATAGTTATACCATCTTTGCCTATTTCAACAATCTTCAATCCAAATCCTTCCTGTACAAGTCCAAACTCATTGTTCTCGCCAAAAACAAGTGGTTGTCCGTGCTTCACGTAGATGGCATTCTTTGCACGACCAGCTTTGTCGTAGATGCCATCGTGTGTGCCATGGTTGAAAATGACACAATCCTGCATAATCTCACATACAGAAGCACCCTTATGATTGTAAGCAGCTTTGAGTATCTCTATTGTGCCAGGAGCATCTGTGGCTACGGCACGAGCGAAGAAGTGTCCGCGTGCACCGAAACAGAGTTCTGCTGGACGGAAGGGATCCTCAACAGTACCGTAGGGGCTACTCTTACTAACAAAGCCGCGAGGACTGGTGGGCGAATACTGACCCTTTGTGAGACCATAAATACGATTGTTCAAGAGAATCATATTAAGGTCGATATTGCGACGATTGGCATGTATGAAGTGGTTACCACCGATAGCCAATCCATCACCATCACCACTGACTTGCCATACAGAAAGTTTAGAGTTAGCTACCTTGCATCCGGTAGCAATTGCTGCGGCACGACCATGGATGGTGTTCATGCCATAAGTGGCCATATAGTGAGGTAAACGACTTGAACAGCCAATACCGGATATTACGGCAATGTCTGATGGTGCTACGCCAATTTCTGCCATAGCTTTGTGCAGAGAGGCGAGAAAGAAATGGTCACCACATCCGGGGCACCATCTTGGCTGTCCCTTTTTGTAATCTTGAGCTGTATATGTTGCCATGATAATGTCCTTGAGTTTATTTGTTAAGAATTGCGTTGAATGCCTCTACCAGTTCTGCTACCTTGAAGGGCTGACCCTTTACTTCGTTGTATTGCTTGGGACAGAAACCATCTACCTTCATGCGAAGCCAACCGGCCAACTGACCCATATTCTGCTCTGCAACAACAACATTGGGATATTTTTTCATTATCTCGGCAGTGTTTGCAGGAAGGGGATTGATGTAGCGGAAGTGTGTCATTGCAACTTTCTTACCGTCTGCTCGCATCTCGTCCATAGCAGCACGAAGGTGTCCGTAAGTACCACCAAAGCCAACAATCAATAACTCTGCATCGTCCTTGTCGCCCAGAACCTCAAGTTCGGGTACGGGAATATTGGCAATCTTCTGTGCACGTTTGCGTGTCATCAAATCGTGATTCTCTGGATTTGTGCTTATGGCACCAGTCTTGTCGTCTTTTTCCAGACCTCCAAGAATATGCTCAAATCCTTCACGACCAGGTACTGCCCAATAGCGTGTGCCATTTTCCTTGCGCATATAAGGAGTCCATGTTCCCTTCATTTCCTCTGGTACATAGGGAGGATTGATGGATGGGTATTCTGCCAGATTGGGTAGGCGGAAAGCACCAGAACCATTTGCTACATAAGCATCGGTAAGCAGGATGACAGGTGTCATGTGCTCAAGCGCTATCTTTGATGCCTCGAATGCAGCCTCGAAACAATCGGTAGGAGATGTTGCTGCGAGTACAGGCATGGGACTCTCACCATTGCGGCCAAAGAGTGCTTGAAGCAAATCGGTTTGTTCACTCTTTGTAGGAAGACCTGTTGCAGGACCGCCACGCTGAACGTCAAGAATTACTAATGGCAATTCCATTATTACTGCCAAGTTCATTGCTTCGCTCTTTAGGCACATACCAGGACCAGAGGTGCTTGTTACTGCCAATGCACCAGCAAATGATGCACCGACACTTGATGCGCAACCAGAAATTTCGTCTTCGCACTGAACTGTGGTTACACCAAGACTCTTGTGCTTGGATAATTCGTGCAGAACGTCTGTAGCAGGAGTGATGGGGTAAGATCCGAGGAACAGTTTCAGACCTGCTTTTTCAGCAGCTGCTATGAAACCATAGGCAGTAGCTTTATTGCCAGTGATGTCCATATAACGACCAGGTACCTTGTTCTTTGTCTCTATACGATAAACATTTGAAACGCTAGAGTGGGTGTTGTGTCCATAGTCGTAACCTGCCTGCACAACTTTCATATTAGCTTCGGCAATTGCAGGTTTCTTTGCGAATTTCTCTTTAAGATAGTTGAATGCAATCTCCAAATCGCGGTCGAACAACCAGCATACAAGACCAAGTGCAAACATATTGCGACACTTGTTGATGCTCTTGATGTCCATACCAGTATCTGCCAGACAATCTTTGACCATAGTGGTCAGAGGACATGCTATCACACGATCTGCATCAATGCCCATTTCGCCCAAATAGTCTTCAGTTTGGAACTGTGCTTTTTCCAAATCCTTGGGTCCGAAACTGTCTGTATCTATGATGATTGCAGCATCGGGCTTGGCATATCGGTATTGTGTTTTGAGTGCAGCTGCATTCATTGCAACCAAGACATCACACTGATCACCAGGAGTGTATACCTGAGAAGCACCGATGTGCACCTGAAATCCGCTAACACCAGTTAACGAACCTTGCGGAGCACGAATGTCTGCGGGGTAATCTGGGAAAGTACTTATACTATTTCCCACTGTTGCGGATACGGTGGAAAATATATTGCCTGCAAGCTGCATGCCGTCACCGGAGTCGCCAGAAAAGCGAACAACGACTGATTCTCTTTCAGTTATGTTCATATCGAAAAGTAATAAAATTGGTACCCCCGCCGGGAATCGAACCCGGATCAAAGGTTTAGGAAACCTTCGTTCTATCCATTTAACTACAGGGGCATCACTATCACCCGAAGGCTCACCCAGCGGGTGATAGTAATAATATATATAAGGTATATATTCTATACGCTTATTTCTTTGCCTTTTTGTCCAAGAACAAGAAAGCTGTGGGAGCAGCAACAAGGATTGAACTGAATGTACCGAATACAACACCCAACATCATTGCAAAGCTAAAGCTGATAATGCTACCTGCGCCACCTCCAACAATACCGATGATAAAGATAACAGCCAATACGATGAATGTAGATACTGATGTATTGATTGTACGGTTCAATGTTTTGTTTACCGAACGGTTGAACAAATCGAAACGGCTCTGTGTGGGATGCAGGCCCAACTCTTCGCGAATACGATCGAATACAACCACCTTGTCGTTGATTGAGTAACCGATAGCGGTCAAGATAGCACCGATGAAGGTCTGGTCAATCTCCATGCTGAAGGGCATGATACCCCAAAGTAGTGCATATGCTCCAAGAATAAGGAGAACGTCAGATACCAGTGCTACGATAGAACCGATAGAGAATGCTACGTTACGGAAACGAACCAAGATGTAGATAAAGATGGCGATAATTGCCAAAATTACACTCCAGATAGCTCCATAAGTGATGTCTTCTGCAACAGAGGGACCTACCTTCTGACTGCTGATGATAGAACCACCAGTACGTACATCGCGGTTAATGAAGGTTTCGAGTGACAAATCGTCTGCCAAAAGACCACCGCTCTTAAGAACTTCAAACAATTTAGCTTCTATCTCGCTATCAACTTCTACACCATCTTCGTTGATGCGGTAGTTGGTGCTGATACGCAATGTATTTCCATCTGTACCCAAGGCAATGGCATTGATATTGCTGCCTTCGAATGCGTTTTCAAGTAGCGCATTTGCCTGTTCTGCAGAAACCTGCTTCTCGAACATGACAACGAAGTTACGACCACCAGTGAAGTCAATGCTCTTGCTGAAGCCACGGAATACCATGCCGCCAACAGCAATCAAGGCAAGAGTGCCAAAGATAGCAAAGCTCTTCTTGTATGCACCCATGAATTGGAACTTGGGATCCTTGAAGCTAATCCAATTGCCAACGGGAGTCTTGAACTTGAGGTTCTGCCACTTGCCTCTCGCCATCATGCCGGTGTAAACCAGACGAGTCATGAATACTGCGGTGAAGAAGCTAACTACGATACCGATGATCAATGTTGTGGCAAAGCCCTTGATAGGACCTGTACCGAAATTGTACAGAATGATACCAGTGATGATACTTGTCAAGTTAGAGTCGAAGATTGCGCTGAATGCGTTGCTATAACCAGCAGCCAAAGCCTCGCGGAGCTTCTTGCCAGCTTTCAACTCTTCCTTGGTACGTTCGTAGATAAGCACGTTAGCATCCACAGCCATACCTAAGGTAAGAACCATACCAGCAATGCCGCTCATGGTAAGAGATGCCTGTAAACTAGTGAGGATACCAACTGTGAAGAACAAGTTCAGCAACAGTGCTGTGTTGGCTACCATACCAGGAATGAAACCATACATGGCAATCATGTATACCATCAACACAACGAAGGCGATAACACAACTCCAAACACCCAAACGAATAGATTCGGCACCAAGAGTAGGACCAACAATCTCCTCACTTACTATCTTAGCAGGAGCAGGCATCTTACCAGACTTCAATACATTTGCCAAGTCGCGTGTGTCCTCGGCAGTGAAGTTGCCATTAATTTCGCTATTACCACCAGTAATCTCGCTCTGTACGGTGGGAGCACTATATACGTTGTTGTCCAAAACAATGGCAACGCAACGATGCAAGTTAGCCTTAGTGAGGGCTGCCCAACGACGTGCGCCATCAACATTCATCTGCATGCTTACGCAAGGACGACCATATTGGTCATAAGAGTCCTTGGCATCTGTGATAACATCACCTTCCAATGGTGCACGACCATTGCGCTCTGTTACACGAATAGCATACAACTCGTACCAATCAGAACTTTCGCCTTCGCCAATACCCTTAACACCCCATTTGAGTTGCAAGTCAGTGGGAAGAACTTCCTGTGCATCTACAGTAGCAAGGAGTTCGCTAATGGCTTCCATGTCACGCTTGTGTGCATAACCAACAACGCAACCTGCATTGCCTTGTACCAATTGCAACTTAGACAATAAGGGGTGTTGCTTCTTGAACTGCTCCCTTTCGGCGTTGCTCAAGCTGGCATCAGTTGTCTTTTGCTCGCCAATAGCTGCAGCAAGGTCACCTTTCTTGTTATTGCTTGCAACAGTGTCTGTTGAAGCGCTGTTTTCTGTTGTTGAGGTGGTAGTTTCTTCTGCTTCGTTTGATTCTGCTGCTACAACAGAAGCCAACTTGGTGTCAAGTTGAGCCAACAGAGGTACAATCTCAAGACTATTGTATGTCTCCCAGAATTCAAGGTTTGCAGAACCCTGCAACAGTTTGCGAACACGCTCGGGTTCCTTAACACCGGGCATTTCAACCATGATACGACCTTCCTGGCCTTCCAATGCCTGAATATTGGGCTGTACCACACCGAAACGGTCTATACGTGTGCGCAATACATTATAACTGTTGTCGATTGCGCTCTTAACCTCAGCACGGAGGATGTTTTCTACTTCCTTGTCGGTGCTTTTGGGGTTAACCTTGTCGCGCAACTGCTGTGTTGCAAACAACTCTGCGAGGCTACGCTCGGGAGCCATCTGCTTGAAGTTTTTAACGAACAGGGTAATAAAGTCACTCTGGCTTTCAGTAGCCTGCTTAGCAGAGAGTTCTACTGCCTGACGGAAGGTCACATCGTTTTCCTCCTTGTGGTCGGCAAGAGCCTTGATCACATCAGGAACGCTAACCTCCAGGATCACATTCATACCGCCCTTCAGGTCAAGACCCAGGCCGATACCCATTTCTCGGCACTCCTTCAAATTCCATGACCACAAGTATACGTCGTGGGTGTTCAGGGAGTCCATGTAACGGTCAGCAGCCTCCTTGCCCTCTGTTTGTACCTTTTCCTGATACTTCTTGTCACAATGGTTTGTGAAGAAAGAGAAGCTTAGATAAAACGCACTAACCAAGGTAAGCATAACGGCAATAAACCTAACAAATCCTTTGTTTTGCATTTTTGTTTTAGATGTTAATTATGTTTTGATTTAGTTAATTATTCCAGTGACTTTATGCTATAAAAGCATGCAAATGTATAACTTTTTTTCTGAAAACTCAAAGTAATGTACTGAAAAAAGTCACATAGGTGTCTATTTTGCTGATTTATACACTCGTGTGAGTATTGGGTGGTGGTCGGAGGATTCTATCTCTGAATCAATATAGGTAGAACCAGTTCTAAGGTTTTTGCTTACGAAGATGTGATCAATTCTTACGGGAAATCCCTTACGAATGAACGAGATTCCTAGTCCGTTTCCACTTTCTGTAAAGGCGCTGTTGAGGTGCTTGGTTAGTTTCTGGAATGTGTGTGATATAGGGGTGTCGTTCATGTCACCAGTGACAATGATACTGCGTCCTTCATACTGCTTTATTATTGAACACAGAGTGTCTGTTTGGCCTGCTCTTTTAGAGGCAGCTTGGGATAGTCGGGAGAGCAATAGTTTACCTGTGGCTTTCATCTGTTCCTGGTCGTAACTATCGATAGCATTCTCATATACGTCCTTTTCTTCTTCGCTGATACCATTGCTTTGCAAATGGCAGTTGACAACCAAAGTAGTATCTCCGTCAATGTTTATCATCCATGCCAATGCCCCATTGCCAGTATCATTCTTTTCCTCGTGTATGGCTTTGCCTACAAATGGCCATTTTGAGAATATCCTTAGACCATGTGCAAACTTGGTCTTATATCCTTGGGCTTCCAACGTTTCCTTTAGTTCAGGAAAAATACTTCCCTGTTTTGGGCATTCTTGAAGGCATATTATGTCAGCATTGCTTTTGAGTATATATTCTTTTGTCTTTTGTCCGTCCATTTCGTTGGACTCTTCGGTAAAGAAGTTGGCAACATTGTATGAAAGTACCAGGATTCCGTCTTCTTTGTCTCGGCCAAGGTTCAAGGGACAATAGTCTCTTACATAATTCCAACATCCGATAATGCCTATTACGGGCAAGAGCAACCATCTCCAGGAAACAAAAAGCCAAACTAACAGAAAAGCGATGTCTATGGCGAGGAAAACGGGAAACAATAGCCCTGCTTGCGACAGACGTGGGTGTATAATAGGGGATAGTTCTGTGGTTAGACACGAAGCCCACATCAGCACTATTGTGGCAATGTTTGCGCCAATCAGTATGCTGACAAACAACACATGAATCCTGTGTTTGAGTTTGGACTTTATACTATCCATAATGTTTTGATCTTTTTAGTTTCTTCGATATATGTGCATGTTGTTCTTGGGTTTGCGCTTAAACATATTGCGCAATTTGCCCAAAGGTCCGCTATTGCCTCCGTCTTTCCAAATCAGTAGGATAATTAGACCGAAAAGCATGCCTCCAAGATGTGCATAGTGTGCAATACCATCGTTGCTTTTGGTCATGAATAGTTCTATTAGTGCATATCCGATAACAAATAGCTTTGCTTTAATGGGGAAGGGAAGCGGGAAGATAAACATCTTCTCGTTTGGGAATATCATGCCGAAGGCCAGTAATATTCCGTATACCGAACCAGAAGCTCCGACTGTTCTCCACATGTTGATATCCATTGCCAATCCGTTCTGGACAACATATTTTCCATAAACAAGTTCTGTTCCGCTACGAGCCACGTCAACATGTTCAAGGCTAATGTAGTTGAACCATTGCACAAGTTCTTGTACAAGACCAGCGCCAATGCCGCATGCCAAATAGTAGAACAGAAAGCGCTTGGCTCCCATTACTTGTTCGATTATGCGTCCGAACATCCATAAGGCAAACATGTTGAAGAGAATGTGTTCAAAGTTTGCATGCATGAACATGTATGTCAACAATTGCCATGGCATGAAATTGTCGGCAAGGAAAAAATGAAGACCCAATACTCCGTTTAAGTCAACGCCATATTTGGGAGCAACAAATGTGCTCAAGAAGAATAGAGCGTTAATAATCAACAGGTTTTTGGTTACAGGTGGCATGTTATTCATAATGCAGATGGTATTTATACTGTTGAAACAGCTAAATTTGAGGATGTTTTTATTGTTGTAGGCCTATTTTCATAGCCTGTCTAGTGCTATAATGGTGTCTTTTGATGCAATTACTGTATTTTTTTCTATTAAAACTTGCCCACGATGTATAGAATATATATATTTGCTATGCAAAAAACGTTTTATAGTCAATAAGATAACATTATAAACCCTAATTAAATACTAATTCTATGAACAAGACTGATTTAATCAATGCTATCGCCGAGGCTTCTGGCTTGACTAAGGCTGATGCAACAAAGGCGTTGAATGCTACTACAGCAGCTATCGCTAATGCTGTTAAGAACGATGACAAGGTTGCACTTGTTGGTTTTGGTACTTTCTCTGTTTCTGAGCGTCCTGCTCGTACAGGTAAGAATCCTCGTACAGGTGAGATGATCGAGATTCCTGCAAAGAAGGTTGTTAAGTTTAAACCAGGTGCAGATTTGACCTTGTAGTTTAAGGTTTCTTCTATAATTTAAGATAAGGGGATGTGTTCTATAAGTTCACATCCCCTTCCTTATACTTATTTATTTAAGTCCGCTATTGAGCCATTCGATATAGGCATCAACATCCTCGTTGTAACTATAGCTTGGTGCCAGGGGCTTGCCTTCGGGAGTGAGCAGTACATAGAAGGGCTGTGCATTGGCTCCAAACTTGTAGCGTTGCAAATAGCTCCAACGATCACCAATAGTACGCAACTTGCGCTCCTGACCATTTTCCACAACCGTGATAGGTTCTGCCAGAGGAGTCTTGTCGTCGACGTGCAGGGTTACCAATACATACTTGTCGTTGATGATTTCGGCAACCTCGGGGTCGGTCCATACTGCGGCCTCCATCTTACGGCAGTTCACGCAACCATAACCGGTAAAGTCCAACATTACAGGCATATTCTTTTCCTTGGCATAAGCCATGGCCATGTCGTAGTCGTGGAACTTGGGAGTTACTTCCTGACTATGTAGATTGAAGTCCTGAGTGTTCATAGGAGGAGCGAAGGCACTTACTGCCTTACAGGGTGCACCCCACAAACCGGGAACCATATACAAGGCAAAGGCAAGTGAGAATATACCTATAAGCAAGCGAGTGATGCCGGTGCGTGGTCTTGTAACAATGTTGCCTTCCTCGTCGTATTCATCCTCGTCGTGAGGCAGACGGATGATATTGAGCATATACAGACCCATCATTGCAAACAACAGAATCCACAAGCAAAGGAATACCTCGCGGTCGAGGATACCCCAACCGTATGCCAAATCAGCAACAGAGAGGAACTTCAGAGAGAAAGCGAGCTCAAGGAAACCGAGCATCACCTTGATGTTGTTCATCCAGTTACCACTACGGGGTGCGCTCTTCAGCATAGTGGGGAAGAGAGCAAACAGGGTGAATGGCAATGCCAATGCAAGGGCAAAACCTAACATACCCATCGCAGGTGCAAGCGTAGAGCCGCTGGTAGCAACCTCAACAAGCAAGAAACCGATGATAGGACCTGTGCAAGAGAAACTTACCAATGACAGAGTAAATGCCATCAGGAAGATGCTGAGCAAACCGGTTGTCTTTTCAGCCTTTGAGTCTACGGCATTGCTCCATGAGGAGGGAAGGGTCAGCTCGAAGCCACCAAGGAAACTCAAGCCGAAAACTGCTAAGAGTAAGAAGAATAGAATATTGAATACGGCATTGGTGCTCATTGCATTCAGTGCACTTGCACCGAAGCATACGGTAACAAGCATACCAAGGCCAACATAAATCACAATGATGGAGATACCATAAGTGATGGCATCTTGTACACCCTTGCGACGATTATCCTTGCTACGCTTCAGGAAGAAGCTTACGGTCATAGGGATGATGGGCCAAACGCAAGGAGTGAGCAAAGCCAACAGGCCACCGCCCATACCCATGAGGAAAATCCAAAGTAGAGATGCATCGGTTTGGCTGGTAACATCGTCGTCGGACTTAAGCTGTCCTGTTACAGGTGCCCACAAGTCGTTGCCGAATGCGGTGTTGTTTGTTTCGGCTACAGCCTCTGCTTTTGTTTCTGTTGCTTCAGTGGTTGTTGTGTTGCCGCTCTTGAAACTAAAGTCAACGGTTGTTGGGGGAAGACAATTCTCGTCGTTGCATGCACCAAAGGTAAGGTAACCGCTGATGTTGTAGCCCTCTTTGTCAACCTCGTAGGTCTGAACGAAGGTTACTTCTTTCTCGATGGTCTCAACCTCAACTCCAAACATAGGATCCAAACCACGATGCACATCGCCAATGGTCTTGATGCCATCAATAGGCTTCACGCCATCCTGCTTCTCCAGAGTGATGGTGGTGGCGGTGGGGCCGCCTTCGGGAATGTTGGTGCCGTAGACGTGCCAACCTTCCTCAATAGTACCACGGAAGGAGATTTCCAACTGTCCCTTGTCGTTGATCTTCTCAGACACAGAGAACTTTACAGGTTCTGCCATTTGGGCCATAGCCCCTAAGGCTACACCTATAATAATAAATAAGGTGTAAAGTCTTTTTATCATTTTAGTGTATTTTAAATTCGGGTGCAAAGGTACGAATATGTGCGTGCATAACAAAATAAATGCTTGGAAATCTGCTGTTTTTTAAGTATGTATAACTAAAAAGTGTAAAATTGCCCTTTCTTCTTCGCCTTATTTGTCGGCAAACTGTGTTTTGTGTGTCGACAGACGATGTGTCGTGTGCATCGAGACGATGTATTGTCTGTCTTGAGACAATGTATCGTGTGGCTTCGGACAATGGATTGTCTGTGGCGTGCCATATTTTAGGCTTGTTTCGTGTTGGTTTTTCCTTTGTTTTTCTTGAAATGCCCTCCACTCGGTATAGTTTAAGCAATAATGTTCCTGCTCTCGTTTAGTTTCAAACTTTATAGAATGTGCTTGATTGTTGTTTTTGAGCACACATTGTGCTAAATCCTCAATTAAAATGCACAAAAAAACACAAAATGAGCACTATATCGCAAGATTTCTTTCTGTTTTCTTGTTAATGTGGCCAAAATGTCTTTACTTTGCACCCAGAAAAGAGAATGACAAATAGATTCAATTAACTAAAAAGTAAAGAATATGTCTGAAATTGAAGTAAAAGTAAAGGAGATTATTGTAGACAAGTTGGGTGTTGACGAGGCTGATGTAGTGCCCGAGGCAAGCTTCACCAACGATCTTGGTGCAGACTCTTTGGATACCGTTGAGTTGATCATGGAGTTTGAGAAGACCTTTAACATTACTATTCCCGATGACAAGGCTGAGAAGATCTCAACCGTGGCTGATGCAATCGCATACATTGAGAGCGAAAACAAGTAATCCGAAGTATTTTACTGCTTAAACTTATAATAGTTGTCGGGTGTTCTTCTGTTTTTCGAAGAGTGCCAGACAACTATTGTCTTTATATATGGAATTGAAGAGAGTTGTAGTTACAGGTTTAGGTGCTGTAACCCCCATCGGCAATACTGCCGAGGAGACATGGCAGAATATGCTGGCTGGTGTCAGCGGAGCTGCTTCTATAACACGATTCGATACAGAGAAATTTAAAACCCAGTTTGCTTGCGAGGTCAAGGACTTTGATGTAAACATGTACATTGACCGCAAGGAAGCACGCAAGATGGACCCATATTGTCACTATGCCTTGGCAGCCGCACAGATGGCGGTAGAGGATAGCGCAATGGATATTGATGCATTAGACAAGAACCGCGTTGGTGTGGTAATGGGTGTGGGTATCGGTGGCATGAAAACCTTTGAAGAGGAAGTGACAGCATATGCAAAGACCGCAGATGCTGTAGGTCCTAAGTTCAGTCCTTTCTTCGTGCCAAAGATGATTGCAGATATTTGTGTTGGACACATAAGTATCAAGTATGGTTTTCATGGTCCCAATTATATCACCTCAAGCGCTTGTGCCAGCAGTACAACAGCCTTGGCGGATGCTTTCAATTTGATTCGTCTTGGTAAGGCCAACATTGTTCTCAGCGGTGGTGCCGAGTCGGCAATTACCACAGCCGGTGTAGGTGGTTTTATCGCCATGCATGCATTGAGCACACGCAATGAAAGTCCCGAAACTGCCAGCCGTCCCTTTAGTGCCAGCCGTGATGGTTTCGTTATTGCCGAAGGTGCAGCTTGTCTGATTCTTGAAGAACTGGAACATGCCAAGGCACGCGGTGCCAAGATATATGCAGAGATGGTGGGTGCTGGTATGAGTGCCGATGCACACCACATCACAGCCTCTCATCCCGAGGGATTGGGTGCAGTGCTGGTAATGCAGAATGCTTTGGACGATGCAGGTATGCAACCCGAGGATATTGACTATATCAACGTGCATGGTACCAGTACTCCTGTTGGCGATGTCAGCGAGATTAAGGCCATCAAAACGTTGTTTGGCGAGCATGCCTACAACCTCAATATCAGCAGCACCAAGTCTATGACAGGTCATCTGTTGGGTGCCGCCGGAGCTGTTGAGGCCATGGCTAGCGTGATGTCTATAAAGGAGAATGTCGTTCCTCCAACTATCAATCATGAAGAGGGTGACGAGGATCCAGAGATTGACTACAAGTTGAATTTCACATTCAATAAGGCACAAGAGCGTGAGGTGCGAGCTGCATTAAGCAACACCTTCGGTTTTGGTGGCCACAATGCTTGTGTCATCTTCAAGAAGTACGTTGACTGAATTTAATACGCTATCATTCAAACTGTGAAAACAGGAAACTTAATAGATGCGATAAGGTTGCCTTTCCGTAAGGACAGGCAGCTTTATCGCTCTTTTTATGGTATTTTAGGTTTCTATCCACGACGGATAGAACTTTATCAACAAGCTTTGACCCACAAAAGTTTGTCTGTCAAAGCTGAGGGTAAGGGTGTGCTCCATAACGAGCGTTTGGAATATCTTGGTGATGCCATTTTGGATGCTGTTGTTGGAGACATTCTTTACAATCATTTTCAGGGAGAGAGGGAGGGCTTTCTCACAAGCGTTAGAAGTAGGGTGGTGCAACGCGAAACACTCGGTAGTCTGGCCGACCAAATGGGATTGACCGACTTGGTTCAGAGTAACCTGATGTCCAAAACCCATAATAGTTATATGGCAGGTAATGCCTTTGAAGCTCTTGTGGGAGCTGTGTATTTGGATAGAGGGTATGAATATTGTAAGTGGTTCGTAAGAAATCGTATACTTGGCAAGTACATCAACCTGGATAAAATAGCATACAGAGATTCCAACTTCAAGAGCAAACTTCTTGAGTGGTGTCAAAGGTATCGTGTTGAGGCCAAGTTCGAATTGTTGGAAGAAAATAGAGATAAAGACACTATGTCACCTCAATTTCTGTCGCGAGTACTCGTTTCGGGAGTGGAATGTGGCAGAGGTCAGGGTTATAGTAAAAAGGAAAGTCACCAAAAGGCCGCAGAAATGGCTTTGGCAAGGCTGAAGAAGAATAGTTCTTTAAAGAAAAAAGTATTACAAGAGGTTAAGAAGATAAACAATGGCACTAACACAGATACTACGTCCATTATTTGCGCAGAGAAAAAAGACGCTGGACAAATATCAGAGTCAGGCAGAGCATCTGCAGATGGAGGTGCTCCAGAAGCTGGTCAGTAAGGCTAAGGATACTGAATGGGGAAGAGAGCATGGTTTTGCCTCTTTGCTTAGTTATGAAGACTTTGCATCAACATCGCCAGTCAATACTTATGAAGACCTGAAGCATGCCATAGATCGTATGCGTCAGGGCGAGACAGATATTTTGTGGCCTGGGCATGTACGATGGTATGCAAAGTCTAGTGGTACGACTAACGACAAGAGTAAGTTCATTCCCGTAAGTAAGGATGCGCTCAAGGATACGCATTATGCTGGTGGCAGGGATGCTGTGGCATGGTATCTGGCTAATAATCCCCAAAGTAGGATTTTTGATGGCAAGGCACTTATATTGGGTGGAAGTCATGCTCCCAATTATAATCTGAAGAATTCTTTGGTGGGCGACCTCAGTGCTATTCTTATTGAAAACATCAATCCTTTGGTAAATCTCGTTAGAGTGCCCAAGAAATCCACTGCATTATTGTCGGATTTTGAGATAAAGCGTGATAGGATAGCCCATGAAGCTATAAATGAGAATGTTAGCAATCTCAGTGGTGTGCCTTCGTGGATGCTCTCTGTTATGACCAGAGTATTGGAGATTACCGGAAAGGATAACCTCTGTGAGGTATGGCCAAATCTTGAGATGTTCTTTCACGGTGGTGTTGCTTTCACTCCATATAGAGAGCAGTATAAGAAATTAATCCCCTCTGCAAATATGCACTATATGGAAACGTATAATGCCAGTGAGGGTTTTTTTGGTATTCAAGACGATCCTTCCGATGTGTCTATGAGCCTGATGGTGGACTATGGCGTATTCTATGAATTCATACCTATGGATGAGATAGAGAACCCTAATCCTCACGTTGTGCCTTTGTGGGGTGTGGAGAAGGGCAAGAACTATGCTATGGTGATAAGTACTTCCAGTGGTCTTTGGCGCTATATGATTGGCGATACCGTACGTTTCACTTCGTTAAATCCATACAAGATAGTTATTACTGGACGTACAAAGTTTTTTATCAATGCCTTTGGCGAGGAACTCATCGTTGACAATGCCGAAGTTGGTTTGGCCGAGGCTTGCCGACAGACGGGTGCTCAGGTTCAGGAATATACGGCAGCTCCAGTGTTTATGGATGGCGATGGCAAGTGCCGCCATCAATGGTTGGTGGAATTTGCCAAAAAACCGGATGATGTCCAACTCTTCTCCACCATCTTGGATCAAACACTACAGCAAGTAAATTCCGACTATGAGGCAAAACGCTACAAGGACATCACGCTTCAGCCATTGGAGCTTGTTGTGGCTCGACCAGGACTTTTTCACGATTGGCTTGCTTCCAAGGGCAAGTTGGGAGGCCAACACAAGGTTCCCAGACTTTCCAATGGTAGAGCATATATAGAAGAAATGTTGAAACTCAACAGAAATCAATAAGCTAAGATGCAGAGAACCACGAAACAGTTTCTTTCGCTATTAATCATATTGCTCACCTTTATTTCATGCGCCAATATCGGAAGTCCCGATGGTGGGCGTTATGATGAGGAACCACCAGAGGTCGTCAGAGCAACACCTTCCGACAAGGGTGTTAATGTCAAGAGCAAGAATATCAACATATTTTTCAACGAATATGTTAAGCTTGCCAATGCCAATGAGAAGGTTGTCATCTCTCCTCCACAATTGGAGGTGGCTAATGTCAGGGCTGCAGGAAAGATTATAAAGGTAACACTTTATGATTCCTTGCAGGCCAATACCACTTATACCGTAGATTTTAGCGACGCCATTGAGGATAACAACGAGGGCAACCCTATGGGTTTTTATACCTATAGTTTTAGCACAGGTGCTACTATTGACACGATGGAAATGTCTGGGCATGTACTCGCCGCAGAGAATTTGGAACCAGTTAAGGGTATGCTTGTTGGACTTTATCCTGTAGATAGTCTTTATAACGATAGTCTGTTTCGAACCAAGCCTTTCATGCGTATATCTCGTACTAATGGAAGTGGTTTTTTCACTATTAAGGGCATTGCGCCAGGTAGATACAGGGCTTTTGCGCTACAGGATGGTGATGGTGACTTCAAATATAGCCAAAAGTCAGAGGCGGTGGCATTTGATACCACTATTTATATTCCTAGCAGTAAGCCAGACCTTAGGATGGATACATGCTGGCGCGATACGATATACTACGACTCCATTAGGGTGGTTCCCTATACTCATTACTATCCAGACAACATACTTCTCAGGTCGTTTCTAGAGGGTAAGCAGGATTTGCATTTGTTGAAAAACGAACGTCCTGGTGTGGATTGGTTTCGTTTGTATTTTACCGCACCAATGGACACCTTGCCTGTAATCAGAGGCTTGAATTTTGACGATTCCTGTCTTGTACTTGAGGCAAGTGAGAAGAATGATACCTTGACATATTGGATAACAGACACCACCTTGACTCATAGAACTGATAGTTTGGAGTTTGAGATGCGCAGTATGGAAACTGATTCCTTGGGAGAATTGTCATGGCGGACAGATACGTTCATGCTTGTCGCTCGTAAGGGTTGGAAAAAAGTTAGCGAGGAACGTCAAAAGAGGATTGAGGAATGGAACAAAGAGCGTGCCAAACAGATAAAAAGGAGCAAGACACCTCTTCCCCACGAAGACAATCCGTACGAAAAGGAGTTCCTTGAAATGAGGGTGACCCCAATAGGAGCATTGGATCCCAATAAAAATATTAGTATTCAGATTAATGAACCTATTGTAAGTGTAGATACGGCTGGAATACACCTATTTCTTGCAAAGGATTCCAGTTTGTACGAGGAAGCCCATATTCTTTTGCCAGCAAGTCATAAGGCAAATGTATATACTTTATATGCCGAATGGAAGCCTGATCAGAGGTATGTTCTTCATGTCGACTCTGCCGCTATAGTGGGTGTGATGGGTCATGTTAATCGTAAGTCAAAAACTGAATTCCGTGTTAGGAAACTCGAAGACTATGGTACTTTGATAGTAAACCTCATCTGTCCAGATACCTGTATGGTGGTGCAATTGCTTAATGCTTCGGATAAGGTGGTGGCCACGCAACGTGCCTCAAACACTGGTGTGGCAGAGTTCTACTATCTGCGACCAGAGACGTATTACATGCGATGCTTTGCCGATTTCAATGCTAATGGTATTTGGGATACGGGTGAGTATGGAACTTTGTCTCAACCCGAAATGGTGCATTATTTCCCTAAACCAATGAATGTGCGTGCCGGTTGGGATGTAGAGCAGGCATGGGATGTATATGGCATCCCTGTCTTGGAGCAGAAACCTCGTAACCTCATCAAGCAAAAGGCGGATAGAGTAAAGACCCCTCGCGAACGCAATAAAGAGCGTGATGCAGAGAAGGCTAAGAATAAAGGTCGTTAAAAACTGATAAACTTTGCTGAAATATCCTTAAATACCCTTAGATAGTGTTTAGTTGTGTACTTTGCCGTTTTTGTATGTGCTATGAATATGTTAACTTTGCAGCTAGAACAAAAAGTTTAAGATAAAAAGCATGAAAACAAAAATGACGGACAATAGATTCATGACCCGCTCAGAATTTCAGTGTATGTTGAATTTATGGGCACTCCCTGCCAAGGGTGGTTTTGTTCGTGACATTCAGGAAGTGTTCGAAGAACCCAAACCGGCATATACCACAACGGCAACTTTTATGAAAATTCTTGCTCGTAAAGGTTTTTGCAAGGCAGAACGTGTGGGATCAATGCAGTACTATACTCCCAAGGTATCTAAGGAAGAGTATTGTCAACGTGTAATGGAAAAAGCTCTGGAGGATTATTTTCAGGGTGATGTTGTAGACTTTGTTGGCTTCTTGCTCAATCGCAACGAACTGACACAGGAACAAAAGGAGGCAATTGTTGCAATGTTAAGATAGCAAAATCCTTCTTTCACAGATATATTTCCTAAAAACTTCGATGCTATTTCGATAGAAATTATTATATTTGCAAACGAGAATAAACAAGATAACAAACTTTTAATAAACAAACAACAATGGCAACATTAGATTTGACACAGTATGGCATCACTGGTTCTACCGTGATTGCACACAACCCCTCTTATGAGCAGTTGTTCGCTGAGGAGACCAAGGAGTGTCTTCAGGGTTACGAGAAGGGTCAGAACACCGAGTTGGATGCAGTTAACGTAATGACTGGCGTTTACACCGGCCGTTCACCTAAGGATAAGTTTATCGTAATGGATGAGAACTCAAAGGATACCGTATGGTGGACTTCTGAGGATTACAAGAACGACAACAAGCCCATCACTGAGGAGGCTTGGGCAGCTCTTAAGGATATCGCTAAGAACGAGCTTTCTAACAAGAACCTTTATGTTGTTGACTGCTTCTGCGGTGCAAACCCCGACACCCGTATGGCTGTTCGTTTCATCGTTGAGGTTGCTTGGCAGGCTCACTTCGTTACCAATATGTTCATCCAGCCCACAGCTGAGGAGTTGGCTAACTTCGAGCCCAACTTCGTTGTTTACAACGCTTCTAAGGCTAAGGTTGAGAACTGGAAGGAGCTCGGTATCAACTCTGAGACTTGTGTAGCTTTCAACATTACCAGCCGCGAGCAGGTTATCATCAACACATGGTACGGTGGTGAGATGAAGAAGGGTATGTTCTCTATGATGAACTACTACTTGCCTCTCCAGGGTATCGCTTCTATGCACTGTTCTGCAAACTGCGACATGAACGGTGAGAACACCGCTATCTTCTTCGGTCTCTCTGGTACAGGTAAGACCACTTTGTCAACTGACCCCAAGCGTCGTCTTATTGGTGATGACGAGCACGGTTGGGATGACAACGGTGTGTTCAACTTCGAGGGTGGTTGCTACGCTAAGGTTATCGGCCTTTCTAAGGAGCACGAGCCCGACATCTATGGTGCTATCAAGCGCAACGCTCTTCTCGAGAACGTAACTGTTGCAGAGGATGGTACTATCGACTTCAACGACAAGAGCGCAACTGAGAACACTCGCGTTTCTTACCCCATCAACCATATCGCTAACATCCAGCCCGGTGGTTCTGCTCCCGCAGCTAAGAATGTTATCTTCTTGTCTGCTGATGCATTCGGCGTATTGCCTCCCGTATCTATCCTGACTCCCGAGCAGTGTCAGTACTACTTCTTGAGCGGCTTCACCGCTAAGTTGGCAGGTACAGAGCGTGGTATTACTGAGCCCACTCCCACCTTCTCTGCTTGCTTCGGTCAGGCATTCTTGGAGTTGCACCCCACAAAGTATGCTGAGGAGTTGGTTAAGAAGATGAACGTTTCTGGCGCTAAGGCTTACTTGGTTAACACTGGTTGGAATGGTACTGGCAAGCGTATCTCAATTCCTGATACACGTGGTATCATCGATGCTATTCTCGATGGCAGCATCTTGAAGGCTGAGACCAAGAAGATTCCTATGTTCGACTTCGAGGTTCCCACCGCTCTGCCCAACGTAAATCCTGCTATCCTCGATCCTCGCGACACTTACGCTTCTGCTGCTGAGTGGGAGGAGAAGGCAAAGGACTTGGCTGCTCGCTTCATCAAGAACTTCGCTAAGTACACCACCAACGAGGCAGGTAAGGCTCTCGTTGCTGCTGGTCCTCAGTTGTAATCCTAGACTTTCTAGATTAAAACATAATATGTGCTGCTCTCTCCCTTCGGGTGGAGGGCAGCACTCTTTTAAAAAGAAAATACTCGTCCATTTATGCGGATATCAAGATTAGCACATCACGACAGGAATTTTTATGATATTGTCCTTGTACGCCTATGGGAAATGCACAAGGACTTTTGGTGTCTACGTCTCAGCCAATCCGCAGTCTTGGAATTTTATCAGTTTATACTACTCGAGTCCAATTCTGAAGTCAATCCCCACCACCAATTCTTTGCACCTCAACTGAGGATAGAATTGTGTCAACGCATCAAAACACTCCATATTTTATGGTTTGTCCGTGGTCTTCATTGGTTTATTCTTCAACGTCTCTGTCGCACTACTCCTATGGATATTTTGCTGACTTGTACACCGAGTTCATTCTATGGCAAAATCATCCGCCTTATTATCCGCTAAGGTATAACAATTTATTCCGCCTTATTAAAATATACAAGTTGAATACTATGTGTATTTTATATAGGTTGGCATTAACTTCTCACCTTGTCATAGTAAGAAATATATGGTGTTATACTAACAACACTGCTATGTTGTAGCATGAAGACAAGGTTGTTGATTGTATCAACAATACACATATATATAGGAAGAAACAAGTCCTAGTCCAACATTGAGCATTCTTTTAAGCCATAGGTTGTCCAACCGATGTCTTAAATTATCTCTATGAAAATGACCTATTCTATAAAAATGTCTTCCTTGTTGCAAAAAGCACGCTGGTGGTACCGAGTAGGAGGACTGTGATAAGGATGATGATAAGGTCTGTGGCATGTACAACGACAGGGTATGCGTCAATTATGAAACTCCCTTCGCTTTGCCCCATACTGATGAATCCAAAATGTTGCTGAAGCAGACATAGAACAACACCGAGAATCATACCTGTTATGGCACCTCCAAAAATAATCATAAGACCTTCGGACATGAAGATTCGTCGTATCTGACTAGAGGTGGAACCAAGAGCTATTAGTGTCTTTATGTTGTCACGTTTTTCAATGATTAGCATATTCAGACTGCCAATGATATTGAGACATGCGACAAGCAAGATAAAGCATAGAAAGGCGTAGGAAATGAGTTTCTCTACCTGCATGATACGGAAAACGTCCTCTTGTTGTTCGTAGCGATCTTGTATATGGAAATCGTTGCCGAGGATGGTTTCAATTTCCTTACGACTACCATTTGGAGTAAGTTTTACTTCTAGGGCAGAGGCGCGTCCTTCTTGTTCAAAAAGTCTTTGTGCAAATCCCAAAGAGCACAGAATGTATTCTGCATCGTATTTGGCTTGATGCACGTTAAAGACAAGTCCGGATGCTTGTAGTTCATTGACGTTAAAACTTGCCTTGGGATTGGCCATATTGACACGTTCACCACGCTTGGGGGCATAGACCTGAAGTAGTTGGTCGAAATAAAGGGGAAGTCCAAGTTGGTTGCATAACGTCAGACCTGGTATGCAGTATTCCAGTACATCTAGATGCAATATTGGTTCTGCATCACCATATAGGGCATCAAGTATGTTGGATTGCTCAAGAAAGTTGTCGTCAACTCCTTTTAGCATTATTACTTTTTGTATGTTGCCGGCTGTTACCAAGGCCTGTCCTTCCATTACGGGGGTAAAGACGGCAACAGATTTGCTTTGTCTTAATTTATTTATTTTCTCTTCGCTGAGGTCTATGCTATTGCCTAGTCGTGGTGTTATGCGAAGTTCTGGATCAAACCCAGTGAATAGGTCGGCAACAAGACCTTGAAACCCATTGAACACACTCATCACAATCGCCAATGCCATAGTAGCCACGGCAACACCAACAACGGCTATTGAAGAAACTATGTTGATAGCGTTGTGACTCTTTTTAGAAAAGAGATATCGGCGAGAAACGAGCAGTTCGTATTTCATTTTTTGTTTACTTCCTCCTCTTGTGGTGATGTTATTAAGGGTAGGTATGGTTCAATGTCTGTTTTCCAATCTTTACCAGAAGCAATTATTGTAGATGTGGTGTCTGTCAGTATATAATACGGAATGTCTCTTATGCCAAGTTTGGAAGCAAGGGGGGACTGAAACACTTGTTGGTCTGCATAGCTGTGCCATGTGATGGTGTCTGTACGTTCGATGTATGCCAAAATAGTGGCATTTACGTCCATATTGTAAGATATACATTCCAATGGTGCCTTGGCCTGTCTGCGCAGACGGCGTATGCGGGTATTCATAGTACCTATGCCTCCACGCCAATTAGCCCAAAAGGCAATAAGAGTGTATTTCTTGTTAAAAGAGTCTGTTGTTATAGTATCTCCTTGACGAGTAACGAGAGAGAAGTCTGGTAATTTCTCTCCAACACTAATGGCATTAGGCTTTTGTTTGGCAAGTTTTTCTAATTGCAGGAAACGTGAAACAGGAGATTCTGGATTCTTGCTTATAAAGTCGTTGGCCAAAGAATCTTTTGTTGTAGAGCTGGCCTTGTCCATCTGTGTTCTGAGCAATGTGTATGCCTCGTTGTCTATATTGCCTTTTACTTTTGTTGCACTGAGTTGTTTGGCGTCTCCTTCAATAACAATTACATCACCGCTACTACCAAAAACGGTTAGAGTGGAAAAGGTAGGATATACGATGGTAATGCTACCACCAACTTTAGAGTATGGACACGACCAGTCTATCTTGCCTTGTGTGACGTGGAGTGTGTCTATGCCCTGAAATACTCCGTCGCGACTGTATATGGTAAGTGCAGCGTTGTTAAGTCCTTTAATCTCTCCGGTGATACGCAATTCACCCTTCTTGCCTCCACATGAAATGAAGACAAGAAGGGTGAAAAATGATATTATGCAATGCTTGATGCTTAATGCATAGCGCATAGTTCAAAATTTATATTACTTTACCAAATCAGCGATAGTGTTCTGGTACTTGGCAAATTCCAAATCCTTGGCAGCATATGCCTTCAATGAAGAATCGCTGGTTACTGCTGCTTTAAGATTGCTCTTCAAAGCACCTGTGTCGCCGGTACGTGCAGCCAAGATAGCCTTCAAGTAAGAGGTGGTCGCATCTGGAGTCTTAACGGCAGCAAGAGTCTTTTGTGCACTTGCGTAGTCGTTGTTAAGAATCATTGCCAAAGCAGCACTATTGGTCTGTGTGTCAGCCAAATTCTGTTGAGCCTGTGTGTAGTTACCCTTGGCAATGTTCAAGTTACCAAGAATCTCGTTGAAGGTGTTGCTACCACTTGCCTGGCTCATCAAGATTTCTGCCTTGTCAGCGTCACCGCTCTTAAGAGCCAAAACAGCCATATTAGCATTTACCTCAGCGCCCTTGCTATTTACATTCTTAGCCTTTTGCAACCATCCCTGAGCAGCAGTTGTGTTGCCCTCCATGATAGCAATCTGAGCCAAGTTGTTGTATGCGCGATAATCGTTGGGGAAGAGCTTGATAATCTGCTCGTACCACTGCTTGCGGGTTGCTGCGTCCTCTACAAGCATATTGGCACCATAGATAAGTTCCTCAATGCTGAGTTTGCTTGCATCTTCCTTGTACTGGTCAAGAATCTGATCATCGCTACGACCGATAACCTCGTAATTGACGATGAGGCGTGCACGACGCAATTCGGGTAGGATGCCCTCAGCAATTTCTGTGAATACACTGCTCATGTTACGAATCTGCTGTTCGCGCTCTTCTGGATCCTGATACATAGAAAGAACACGGAGGATAACGTCCTTGTCCTGCAACTTGCTCTGACTGATGAGCTGCTGGAAGCCTTCCCAGTCCTCTGCGGTGAAGCGGGTGTCAACGTCAACGTCCATCTTTATCTTCTTAAGCTCCTTCTTCAAATATGCCGAAGAAACATCCTGACGCTTTTCTGCAAGACGCTCGTTCATGTCATAGCTGCCGTCGGGGCTGGCATATGCGCTAACCTCGATGTTCTGCAATGCACGCTCTTCCTGCATGTCGTTGATTTCCTTCAAGATCTTTACCAAGTCTTGGATGCTGACGTTGGAAAGTTCGCTTGAACGAAGGTTGGCCTGACCAATGAGGAACTTGATGCTGGCTTCTTGCTTCTGCTCGATAACGCGCTGGAATGCATCGGGAGCTGTGCTAGCGGTGATTGCACAACGTTTTACCAACTCGCTGGTAGACAGTACACCGTAGCCAATTTTAACTTCGGGAATGGACACAGTCTTGTTGCCCAACTTTGCCTCGAAACGAGCATACAACTCGCTGCTCTGCATTGCAGGAACGTACTTGAAGTTGGTCTTCATGGTGTAGGTACCACCAACCTTGTAGTTTATTTCTGTATCATTGCCTTCAACTTTCTCACCTTGGAATGTTGCGCTCTGACCTACGGTTTCGCCACCTTCATACTTCAAAACGGGGATAACGGTGACAACACCCTTCTTCTTCATATACTTCTCGGGGAAAATACCATTGATGGTGGCTGGAACTTCACCGCCTACGGCAACGAGAGGAGTGGGGTTGACCTTGAAATTCTCTTCGCTCAAGTCACCCAGTTTGCCACATGAACTAACTGCAACTGCAGCGGTCATCAATAAAAAGAGGTTCTTCTTCATTGTTGTTTTAATAGTGATTTATATTACATCTATGCTAATTCCGCGTGCAAAGGTACGAAAAAAAAGCAAATTATCAGTACGTTATATATTGTGCTCTAGTAAAAAAAGTCATAAAAAGTGTAAAAAACACAATTTTTATAATCTCTTGACATCTCGCTACTTATTTTTCTTCTTGCTTCTCGGGTGGCATGTAAGAACTTGTTCTCTGAGATGTGATGTGTCCAAATGCATATATATCTCTGTTGTTGATAGGCTTTCGTGTCCCAACATGTCCTGTATGGCACGTAGATTGGCTCCGCCTTGCAATAGATGTGTGGCAAAACTATGTCGGAAGGTATGCGGGGAGATTTCTTTGGTGATGCCAGCCTGTGCAGCATATCTTTGAATGAAAACAAAGAGCGATATGCGCGACAAGGCCTTGCCACGGGTGCGCGACACGAAGACATGGTCATCAAATCCTTTTTGGATGTCAATGTGCTTGCGGACTTCTAACCACATACGCAATTCTTTAATGGCTTTACCTGATATGGGTACAAGTCGTTCCTTGTTACCCTTACCATGAATACGCATAAATCCTTCATCAAGAAAAAGATTGGAAATCAGTAGTTCGGTGAGTTCGCTTATGCGTAAGCCGCAACTATAGAGCACTTCTATGATGCAATGGTCTCTGATACCTTCTAGCTTGCTTAGGTCAATGGCTGATTGTATTCTATCAATCTCCTCAACAGACAAGACTTCTGGCAGTCGTCGTCCTATTTTGGGTGACTCCAATAATTCTGTAGGATTTTGTTCTATCTCTTTCTCCAAGACCAGGAATTTGTAGAAGGAGCGCACACCGCTGAGTATGCGTGCGAGACTGCGTGGTGCTATGCCGCTATCGCGCAAACTGCCAGCAAAGAGGTCGAAATCATGAAGAGTGACAGTGCGGTAGTCTATTCCATTGTCGGCATAGTAGTTGAATAGTTTTTGCAAATCTTTGCAGTATGCATCCAAGGTGTTCTTACTATACGAACGTTCCAAACGCAAGTACTGAATGTAGCGCTTGATGATGTCTAGGGAAATGTTACCTGTGTTGCTGATGGTGGACATTGGAAGGTGTGAAATTTGCTTTTGCTCGCTTAATCGTATCATTGAGACTATATCTCAAAGGTACTCACGCTCAGATTTTATTAAATATATTTGACCTCATGGTCGAATTTGCTTCCATTCGGCATATAAAAATAGAATTTTCTGCACTCACTTAATCGCAAATTTGGTATTTCGCTCGCTTAATCGTATCTTTGAAGTCGCAAAAGTAAAGAAATATTATGAGAATCCAAATAATCAATGGTCCTAATTTGAATCTCTTGGGGATGAGAGAACCAGAAATCTATGGTAATAAGGGTTTTGATGGCTATCTTCAAGAATTGCGTAGTGCATACCCAGAAGTCCAGATAGAGTATTATCAAAGTAATGTAGAGGGCGAGTTGATAAACAAATTGCATGAAGTGGGATTTTCTTGCGATGGCATCGTTCTAAATGCAGGTGCCTATACGCACTATAGCATTGCCTTGCACGATGCGATCAAGGCTATATCCTCTCCTGTGGTGGAAGTTCATATAAGTAATGTACATCAGCGCGAGGAATTTCGACACCATAGTGCTATTAGTGCGGCATGTGTGGGTGTGATATGTGGATTTGGATTAAATAGTTACCGTCTTGCGATAGAAGCATTGGTGGCAGAAAGGTGAAAACTGAATGCTGAAATCGGAAATAGATAGTGCAACGAAATATAATAGTAAAGGAGATTATCATTGAGTGATTTAGATTCATACATATTGTCCCATATTGATCCCGAAGGCGAGTATTTGCATCGTCTTTGGCGTGATACGCAGTTGAAACTCTCCTATGGTCAGATGGCTAGCGGACATTTGCAGGGACGTTTGCTCAAGATGCTTGTCCGTATGATTCGTCCACAGAGGGTGCTTGAATTGGGAATGTTCAGCGGTTACTCAGCTCTCAGTATGGCAGAGGGTTTGGACGAGGGTGCAGAACTGCACACTTTTGAGGTCTTTGACGAGATGGAGGACTTTGCTCGTCCATGGATAGAGGGCAGTCCCTATGGGCATTTTGTGCACATACATATTGGTGATGCCAAGGAACTTGTTCCGCAGATGGACGTGGAATGGGACATGGCTTTTATAGATGCAGACAAGCGTGAGTATGTGGAGTATTACGAGATGATTTTACCTCGTCTGCGCCCTGGGGGGTATATTTTGGCCGACAACACCTTGTGGTATGGTCGGATAACTCAGCAACCGCGTGAGAGTGATTTGCAAACCATAGGAGTGCAACGCTTTAATGATTTGGTGGCAACTGATACAAGGGTGGAAAAGGTTATGCTTCCTCTTAGAGATGGATTGACAATAATAAGAAAAAAATAACAACGTTTAGAAGATAGATTATTATTTTATGGAAACAACAAGACAACAAAAGATATCCCGACTAATACAAAAGGAACTTAGCGACATGTTTCAAAAGCAGACCGCCGGTATGCGTGGTGTGTTGGTAAGCGTAAGTGCTTGCCGTATCAGCCCAGATATGAGTATGTGTCGTGCATATCTGAGTGTATTTCCTAGTGACAAGGCTGAGGAAATAGTTGGTAATATCAATGCCAACGTAAAGTCTGTACGCTTTGAATTGGGCAATCGCGTGCGTATGCAGCTTCGTATCATTCCTGAACTCAAGTTCTTTGTGGACGATAGCCTTGATTACGACGAGCGTATTGGTGAATTGCTCAAATAAACAATTACGCATTCTTTTAAAAAACTATTTTTCTATGCTTGCCAAAGTATATAGTGCATCTGTACAGGGTCTGGATGCCCAGCAGGTCACCATAGAGGTGAATAGTTCGCGAGGCATACGCTTTGTTCTCGTTGGTCTGCCCGACAATGCAGTCAAGGAGAGTCACGAGCGCATTATGGCAGCATTGGAAAATAGTGGGTTCTCCTTTCCTTGCAAACAGATCACAGTAAATCTCGCACCAGCCAATGTGCGTAAGGTGGGTAGTGGATTTGATTTGCCAATAGCCGTAGGCATACTTGCTACAGAGCAGAAGGTAGATATTGCCCGTTTGGAAAAAATAATGATGGTGGGCGAGTTGAGTCTTGATGGCTCTTTGCAACCAATTTGCGGTGCTCTTCCCATTGCCATAAAGGCCAGGGCGTTGGGTTACGAATCTTTGTTCGTGCCAATGCAGAATATTCAAGAGGCAGCTGTAGTGGATCGGCTCAAGGTCTATGGTATCAGTAATTTGGCAGAGGTTGTGGGTTTTCTTAATGGAACCCATCATCTTGAACCAGTACAGATAGACACACGAAAGGATTTCTACGAGCGTCAGACTGAATTTGAACTGGATTTTGCCGATGTCAAGGGGCAAGATAGCGTAAAGCGTGCTATAGAGGTAGCTGCTGCCGGAGGACACAACCTCATTATGATAGGTCCGCCAGGCAGTGGCAAAAGCATGATGGCCAAGCGTTTGCCCAGTATCCTTCCTCCACTCACCTTGCAGGAGAGTTTGGAAACCACACAGATACATAGTGTCGCTGGCAAGTTACAAGTTCCGCCCATAGGAGCCGATGGTGTGCGCCATTGTTCGCTCATCGCTACTCGTCCTTTCCGTAGTCCTCATCACACAATCAGTCAAACAGCTCTCGTTGGCGGTGGCAGTAATCCACAACCAGGAGAGATATCGTTGGCACATAATGGTGTGTTGTTTGCCGATGAATTGCCAGAATTCCAGCGTCAGGCTTTGGAGGTGCTTCGCCAACCCCTTGAAGACCGTCATATTACAGTGAGCCGTGTCCAGGGTACTGTCGACTATCCATGCAATTTTATGTTCGTTGCGTCAATGAATCCCTGTCCTTGCGGATACTACAACCATCCCACCAAGGCCTGCGTCTGTACTCCAGGACAAATCTCGCGCTATCTCAACAAGGTCAGTGGTCCTTTGATGGACCGTATTGACATACAATGCGAGATTTTGCCATTGTCCTTTGAGGAAATATCAAAGGCTGCACCGGGTGAACCAAGTTCGCTGATACGCCAAAGAGTACTCAATGCTCGTAATATCCAGGCCCAGCGTTTTGCTTCTATCGTTGGTGTGCATTGCAATGCCCAGATGTCAGAGAAGCATTTACGCGAATATTGTACCTTAGATACAGACAGCAGTGAACTTCTGCGTATGGCCATGGAGCGTCTACAACTCTCGGCTCGAGCCTATAGTCGTATTCTCAAGGTTGCACGTACCATTGCCGACCTCGATGCCTCAGAAGCAATTCAAAGCCATCATATAGGTGAGGCCATAGGTTACCGCAACCTAGACCGTAGCGATTGGGCAGAGAGAAGAGGGTAGGGGAGATCTTTTTTAGACTTACCTATTATGCGATTGTTGGTATATAGTTCCGATGTAACTTGTGCTCAATGGGTTAGGGAAACCTTGCTTGACTTTGGGCGTGGCATGCATATTTTTGTTTCATCAGACACAGAGGTTGGTGTGCTTGAAGGCAATTGGTCTTATATCATAGTCCTTGGTGATATTGCTGCAGAAGTGCCACAAGGGCGAGCTTGTTCACATTTTTCGTTACCTACCACTACTATTGAGCAGGATGCCCTGCGTCGTCAGTTGTGGACACTTTATCGTGATACCCTTTACGACCTTATTGGTAACAAGTGCTGTTGTGGTCTTTATGACACTTGTCATTGTCATTGATAATGTACCAATGTGTTATAGGCATTATTTGCTTTAATGCCATTACATAGTTTTATTCTCCTTATCTCTTTCTGTTTTCATTATTCATGGGTTTGTAACTCATTAGTTAAAGAGTGTTAAGGGTGCAAAGAATAATAGTACCTTGTATTGCATAGTACTATCTTTATGCATATCTTTGCGATGAGAATTGTAAAATGTTTGTATTTATGAACGTAGAAAACACTAAGGCCCAGATGCGTAAAGGGATGTTGGAGTATTGTATCATGTTACTTCTCAGGCATCAACCTTGCTATGCCAATGATATCATATCGAAGTTGAAGGAGGCTGATATGATAGTAGTTGAGGGAACATTGTATCCTTTGCTCAATAGGCTGCAAAAAGACAAAATACTGAAGTATGAATGGAAGGAAAGTACACAGGGGCCACCTCGAAAGTATTATTCGCTGACTATGGATGGCGAAGAGGTGCTTCGACAACTCAATCAAAGTTGGCAGGAGTTGAGCAATACGGTGTCCAAACTTAGTGAGTAATAGTTAGTGGCGATGTTTTCATCCAAGGTTACATTCCATATTATTGCTGTCCGGTAAAACTTTTAATATCATAAAATCCCTCCCCGAAGCCTAGTAAAATCAGGCTTCGGGCATACAATTTCCAAAAGTAAGCCCCATTAATCAAAAAGAGTTGGCTCAGGTGGTGCCTTAAGTGCTT
>JAFYMW010000032.1 GCA_017548165.1 Bacteroidaceae bacterium | reverse complement strand
ATACGGCGGTTCCTATTTTGGGTTCCATTTGAAATACAAATCCGTCAAGCAAGGACCCACTATTAGGGCTCGCTCGGGACTTACACCCGTTAGCTAATGCTCATGCTGAGCGTACTAAAACAATGACCGATGCGCACAAGGAGTGGCATCGGTCATTGTTGTTTATTTCAATAACATGCTCACATAGCATGTCACTTTTGGGAATTACTCTATATGGATAATTGGCGATAAGTACCTCCAATCCACTCTACCATAGCCTCCTCACCATCGAGCAGATGCCATCCTATGAGAACAGCCTCTGTATCAATGAGCACCACCAAAGGGCCTTCAATAATCTCACCCGATGCCAGCAGCAATCTATGATATCCGTATTTCTTCATCGACGACGAGTATTAACTCTAATAGGCTTATCCCTAACAATTTTTATAGTGCGTTCATCAGACTGTTCGTTCTTAATATCATATGGATTCTGTCTCACACGGAGAGTATCTGATGAGGGTTTGGTCACAACTGAAGAATCCGATACCTCCACCATCTTGGCTTGCTCAACATTGGGATTCGTATCCAACGAAAGATTGTGATAACGAACCAAGACAAACTTGCCTGCTGAAAATACACCAAAACCGCTATCCCTGATGGGTATATATATGGTTCCGTTTATACTACGTATAGGTGTGGCCTGATATTTCACAGGGCAATTGAGTCTTATCTCCACCTGCTTGTTGCTACTTATACGCAAACTTGTGCCTACGATGCTATCATTTTCAAATTGTACTGAAAATAAAGCATACGCCTCGTTGTCATTGTCGCTACTTAGGAACTGCGTTTTGAAAGCCCATAGGAAGTTGTCTCCAGGACGATATGTAGAGTCGGCATCAATAGAGAAGGAGTAAATATTGTCCACAATATTGGGTATGAGCACTACACCCTCTCTGAAATTCCATACATTGGCAGTATCGCCCTCGTTGGTCAGGAAACTATAGGGATTCTTTTCTTGACGTTCAACACCCTGAGTTTCTGCCATATAGGTAATGCGCTCTGTGACACGATCACATATCTTCACCATCTTTTCGGAATGGCGACACCAATATAGCAAAGATGTATCCAAGTCGGCTTCGGTAAGACCATGCTTCTTCAAAACAGATTGTGTGAGTACATATCTGTTTTCCTGCATATCTCCACTCTGTACCTCTGCCATTGCCAGGGCCAATTGGTAATCGATAAGGACATCCTCCAATTGATCTTCCGACAAGACATACGAAGGCCTGTTTGGGGTACATGCAAAAGTAAGCAAGAGGAATACAAACGGACAAAAACGCTTTAAGCTTGAAGACATGAGGCTTATTTCAATAATTCTTGCAACTGTTTACGGCAAAACAACATCATAATGATTACCGAACAGGATATGCATGCATCGGCAAAGTTGAATATTGGAGAGAAGAATATAAAATGATCACCTCCAATATAAGGGAGCCAGTCTGGCCAGTTCCATTCTACCAATGGGAAATAGAACATATCCACCACCCTACCATAAAACAACTGGTCATAACCTGTTCCAAAAGGGACGAACTCGGCAACGATAGGAGCTGGCGGATTGTTGAAAATCAATCCATAGAACAAACAATCGATGATATTTCCCGTTGCTCCAGCAAGAACCAGTGAAAGGCACAAAAGGAAAAGATTGTCAATACCCTTGCTGATGCGCTTACCTATTATATATATAAGGAAACATACGGCAACAATACGAAATGAGGTGAGAAACAATTTATCCATTATCTCCATACCGAATGCCATACCCCTATTCTCTGTGAACAATATCTTGAACCATGAGGTTACCTCAATAACCTCGTGCATATACATATTGGTCTTTACCAATATCTTTATTACCTGGTCTATGATAATAGCCGCCAGCGTTATGCTAGCGGCCATTATTATCTGATTGTTCTTCCTACTCATGACTATAAGTTAGACTTTTTCTACAGCTATAGTCTCTCCAGCAAAACGAACCTCTGTTGCAAGTACCTGACTGGTGACATAGTCATAGTTAGCTGACAAGCAAGCATGAGTATCCTCGTTATCGGGCAAGGTGACAATAATGCGGTCTGTGATTTCGAAACCACTATCCTTACGAAGTTGCTGTATGCTACGGATAATCTCGCGAGCCATACCTTCGAGACGAAGTTCGTCGGTAATGGTAAGATCAAGTGCAACAGTGAGTGTACCAGCATTGGCAACGCTCCAACCTGGGATGTCCTCGCTATAAATCTCTACATCTTCAAGCTCTATTAAAGCCTCGGCCCCTTCAACCATGAGGGTGACGCAACCCTGTTCGAGAAGAGAAATCTGTGCTTGATCCATAAGAGCAACAGCAGCAGCAACAGCCTTCATTTGCTTACCAAATTTCTTGCCCATAGTACGGAAGTTACACTTAACTTTCTTCACGAGCATACCAGCACCTTCAACAAACTCTATCTCCTTGACATTAACCTCATCGAGGATTAGCTGCTTCATGGCAAGGATACGCTCTTGTTGCTCGGCGTTCAATGCAGGAATAGCAATGCGCTGAAGAGGTTGCTTAACGCTGATAGCTTCCTTCTTGCGCAAAGAGTGAATCATACTGGTAACCTGCTGTGCAAGTGCCATTCTCTCTTCCTGCTCTGTATCGATAAGTGAAAGGTCGGCAACAGGGAATTTGGCAAGGTGCACACTACGCACATCCTCTTCGCCACGACCTTCGTGAAGGTCACGATACAGGCGGTCGGCATAGTAAGGTGCTATGGGTGCCATGAGACGAGCCACTGTCTCGAGACAGGTGTAAAGAGTCTGATAGGCCGACAGCTTGTCTGCTGTCATGTCTCCACCCCAGAAACGCTTCTTAGAAAGACGCACAAACCAGTTGCTGACATTATCAACGATGAAAGTTTGGATGAGACGACCTGCACGTGTGGGTTCGTAATCCTCGTAACACTGCTCTACATCACGAACCAAAGAGTTCAATGAGCTGAGTATCCAACGGTCCATCTCGGGACGCTCGGCAACGGGAACCTCTGCTTCACTGAAATTCCAGCCATCTACGTTGGCATACATGGTGAGGAATGAATATGTCTGATAAAGCTTGCCGAAGAAGCTACCTGTCACTTCCTTGACACCATCAACGTCGAACTTGAGGTTGTCCCAAGGCTGTGAGTTGGTCATCATGTACCAACGCACGGCATCAGAGCCATACTGATCTATGGCGCCAAAGGGGTCAATGGCATTGCCCAAACGCTTAGACATCTTAAGACCATTCTTGTCGAGAACAAGACCATTGGAAATTACAGCCTTATAAGACACTGAGTCGAATACCATAGTGGAGATGGCGTGCAAGGTGAAGAACCAACCACGAGTCTGGTCAACTCCCTCGGCGATAAAATCGGCAGGGAAACATGTTCCGTTGTCAAGCAACTCCTTATTTTCAAAGGGATAATGAATCTGTGCATAGGGCATAGCACCAGAGTCGAACCACACATCGATAAGATCGAGTTCACGGGTAAGTACAGCACCACTCTCTCCTACAAGTTTGATATGATCGACATAAGGACGATGCAAGTCAATCTTGTCATAGTTCTCCTGTGACATATCACCAGGCACAAAACCCTTATCCTTTAGAGGATTGCTTTGCATTACACCAGCAACAACAGCCTTCTCTATCTCGTTAAAGAGTTCCTCTACAGAACCGATGCATATCTCTTCACGAGTGTCGCGATTGCGCCAAATGGGTAAAGGAGTACCCCAATAACGTGAACGTGAGAGGTTCCAATCATTAAGGTTCTCAAGCCACTTGCCGAAACGACCAGCACCTGTGCTTTCGGGTTTCCAAAGGATTGTCTTGTTCAATTCTATCATACGCTCCTTGGCAGCTGTAGAACGAATGAACCATGAATCCAAGGGATAGTAAAGCACAGGTTTGTCAGTACGCCAACAGTGTGGGTAGTTGTGCACATGCTTCTCTATCTTGAAAGCAGTTCCTTCTTCCTTCATCTCAATGCAAAGAAGTACATTGAGGTCCATATCCTTTGTAGCAGCCTTTTCGTCGTACTTGCCATCAACATTATACTTGGGATCATAGGCATTCTTGACATATTGTCCCTGATGCTTGGCATAATTTTCCTTGTTGACACAAAGTTCGTAGAAGTCGGGGTTCATATCCTCGGGAAGGAAATACTTACCGGTAAAATCCACCATAGGACGAGTATCGCCAGCTTTGTCTACAATAAACAGGCTGGGAATACCTGCATCCTTAGCAACCTTGGCATCATCAGCACCAAAAGTGGGTGCAATGTGTACGATACCTGTACCATCCTCGGTGGTAACATAATCACCTGGGATAACACGGAAAGCCTCATCTTCCTTAACAACAGGTTTGCCATCCTCGATAGCACAAGGCTTTACCCAAGGCAATAACTGTTGGTACTTGATACCAACTAGTTCAGAGCCCTTGCCCTTCCAGAGAATCTCAAGTGCAACGCCCTCTTCTGCCTTGAAATGTGCAGAAACAAGATTCTCAGCAACGATATAAACAGCCTCTTCGTTAGTATATGGATTCTGTCCCTTGACAGCAACATAATCTATCTTGGGACCCACACAGAGGGCCGTGTTTGATGGCAATGTCCATGGAGTGGTGGTCCAAGCAAGAATAAAGAGGTTGGCTTGTGGCAAAGCATTAGCAGCAGAACAACCAGCAACAGAAAGTACACGGAACTGAACGGTGGCAGTTGTATCCTTAACATCACGATAACAACCTGGTTGATTCAACTCATGGCTACTCAATCCTGTACCTGCGGCTGGGGAATATGGCTGGATCGTGTAACCCTTGTAGAGGAGGTCCTTGTTGTAAAGCTGCTTCAGCAACCACCACAGAGACTCGATATATTTGTTGTCATAAGTGATATAGGGATTTTCCATATCAACCCAATATCCCATCTTGTGAGAGAGGTCGGCCCACTCAGAGGTAAACATCATCACATTCTCACGACAACGACGGTTGTAGTCCTCAATAGAAATCTTAGTACCGATATCCTCCTTAGTGATACCCAATTCCTTCTCTACTCCAAGTTCCACAGGCAAACCGTGAGTATCCCAACCAGCTTTGCGCTTAACCTGAAAACCTTTCATGGTCTTGAAACGGCAGAAGGTATCCTTCAAAGAACGAGCCAATACGTGATGAATACCAGGATGACCATTGGCGGATGGAGGTCCTTCAAAGAAAATAAACGAGGGACAACCTTCCCTCTCGGACATACTCTTGTGGAAAACGTCTTCTGCGTCCCACTGTGCCAAAACCTCGCTATTTACTTCGCTGAGGTTCAACTTTGTGCGTTCTGCAAACTTTTTGCTCATATAGTGTATTTTATCTTTTTTTCGGACGACAAAATTATAAAAAATATTCCGCATACGCAAGCGCATGCGGACGAACTTAAACTTATTATCAAATAATCAAGCAAAAGAGGGTGAAGCTATTGCTTCTTTTTGCCATAATAACGTATATCGTCGACAGTATAATGATTCATCAAGCACGAACGATCTACGTTTCCCACTATGCCACGAATACTGCCAGAAGAGGTAAATTGCCACACAAGAAAACGTATATCCTCACCTACTTCGGGAACACCCTCGGAATACTTGGCAAGCATAATGGGGCAATCTAGGAATTTACCTTTGAGATATTCTTTGTAGAAATACTGACTCGTATAAATCATCGGCTTACATCCAAAATACCTCTCTACTCCGTCTACAAAAGCACGAAGTCTTTTCAGGAAAGGAACAATCTGTGACTTACGGCGAGGCGCAACCTCAACATCAACGATGGGTATCAAATCTTGAGTCGAGGGATTAACAGCACGCATAAAATTGGACAACTGTTGTTGTGCTGGTGTATTTGGGGAAAAGAAATGATACACACCAACAGGCAATCCAACACCTCTAGCTCCTGCAAGATTACGCTTGTAAGTACGATCTACCAATCCTGTGCTTTCGGTTGCTTTAAGATAAACAAAAGTTACACGATCGTCTTTGGCAACCTCATTCCAATTGATATTCTCTTGATATCGACTAACATCTATTCCAAAACGATTCGAAGCAAAATACTTACCTTGAGTCTTATCGCCAGTCAACAGCATTCTTGGCTCGGCAAACATGGATATAGCATCCTCAGCCTTTGCCGCAAGGGGCATATTATCAGGTACAGGCAGATAATACGTCGTCACCACCTTCTTTTTCTTTTTGGCATGGCACATTGTACCAACACCTAAGAAGAGAAGACAGAACAAAAGAATGTGAGTATAGCCAAAAATAGATTTAGACATAGCAAAACTATGAAGAAATGCCCAAAAGAACTACTCCCTAACCAATCTGGCAGTAAAATTGGAACTACGAATACTAGGATACTGACTACGTGGATCTATATCTGGATGATTCTTGAGATAGTCGAGAACAGCATCGTAACAGTGTCTCTGACTCTGGGCTTGCATTTCGGCAACAAATGACTCTTCAACAAAACTACACTTATGCGTTTCTGGGTTTACTATTGCTCTACGAAAGCCAATATTCACCTCATAGACACCTGGACAAATCTCATCAGCTGGAGTACGTTTCTGTTCCTTCTCGTCTTTAATTACATCTGAAGGTACTACACCACCATTAGCTCCACGCAACTTGAATTCATCCAAAGAAGAAGCTGTAGTCTTAATGACAATAAAAGTGTTTTTGTTAGGAAGGCGGAAATGGCGAGGAAAACTAGTTTTGTCTTCACAGAACTTATAGATGGCATCAGACAATTCTTCTGTCATCAATATTTGAGGTATAGCAGACACAAATTCCACCAAATCTTGAGGCGTGGGCAAAACACCCTCTGAATCAAAATATCTTACGTAATAATTCATAAAAAAATAAAAAAAACTATGCAAAGATAAGCATTTTTCTTAAAATACGCACAATACCATGAAGTAAAATTTACATCCAACACCAATATAGCAATCTTATGTACATATCTAATGGATACAGGAACAAGATTATAAAATAACTAAGCATACGATTGTCAGAGATAAAAATCCTTACATAGATCTGCATATTCTGCACTTCTACGCCCATTTGTATCTTGAAGCAACATCTCACTTACTACACATATTGTATCCATCTGATTAACAAACTCTAAAAGCACTCGCTTTGGAGTTTTTCTTAAAACAGTACGCACTCGACATTCTCTACGAAGCCGCAAACCTAGCGTCATTGCAATTGTAACAAAATGTTCTCTGGCATTCATAGGGATTACAACAGCAAAAATTCCACCATCAGCCAACAATCTACAAACGGAGTTGAGAAGATTTTCAAAAGAAAGGTGAACCGAATTTCTTGCCACACTTCGACGAGTATCTGGTGGCATAGTATCCTCTGTATAGTAAGGCGGATTACAGACGACCAATTCGTATTTATCTATAGTTTCTCGCTGCGAGAACTCTATTACATCGGCTTGATAGAAATGTACCATGTCTGCGAAAGGACTTGCTTGTGCATTTATTGTTGCCTCACCGACACTAGCCTCATCAATATCTATCCCCTCCACATTACACAAAGGACAACGTTGCGCTATCATCATTGCAATCAAACCACATCCACAACCAATATCAATAATTTTACACCCTGGTTTGGTATTACAAAAAGTCACATCGGACCAAGCACCAAGGAGTACCCCATCGGTGCCAACTGGCATGGAACTTGATGAATGCCTAAGCTCAAATTTCTTGAATCTAAATGTTTCGCTTGCCATAACGTGATGCAAAATTACCACAAAAAGGGAATACGAGAATTTTATATTAAAAAATCAATTCTACAACATGTATATTTTGAATTTAATTTGCTTTTTCATAACTTTGCACGCCAATAATTTAAAGTACACACGCAAAGAACAGACCTAGATATGCGCAAAAATACTTCTTTTTCAATTGTCACCGAAATTGATTCCGATGTAGAAAAATTCATTCGTCAGAGCAAAGATGGAGAAATGGGAATCCTTGCTCTGCGCGACAATATATTATTCCCCGGAACTGTAACACCTATCACTATAGGAAGAAAAAAAAGTCTGAAAGCTCTGAAAAAGGCTGAGAAGAACGGAAGTCTAATAGCTGCCTTTGCACAGAAAAGCCACGAAACAGATGATCCTAGCATGGATGATTTGTACCATGTGGGAACTGTCTGCCGCATAGTACATATGATGAAATTGCCTGATGGCAACCACAATGCCTTGCTTCAAGCCACAAATCGAGTGGGATTGGACTCGCTAGAAGAAACATCTGACGGATTATTTGGCAAGGTAACTGCCATACCTGAAATCAAGGAAGAAGACAAGGAGGCAGAACTAACTGTTACCATACAGATGCTTCAAGAAAGAATGAAGCTTCTTTCAACACTGAGCGACAATATACCTGTAGAGATGGTTGAATTGCTAAAGAAAATGCCAGCAGGTATATTCTATGTCAATTTTATCGGCACAAACTATCCATTAACTACGGAAAAAAAAGCACAGCTAATTTTTGAAGACACCGACCTTGGACGCGCCACACTGTTACTCAAGTTTATAAACTTTGAAATACAACTTGCCCAAATGCGCAAGGAGGTAGAAACCAAGACCCATATTGACCTAGATCGCCAGCAGCGTGAGTATTTCGTCAACCAAGAAATACGTAATCTGCAAGCCGAATTGGGCAATACAGATGAATTTTCAAATAAGTTTGACGATATTAATCAACTCCGCAATCAAGCCAAGAACAAAAAGTGGATCAAATCGGTTGGCGATGTTTTTGAAAAAGAAGTTGTAAAACTATCACGAATCAATGCCCAAAGTCCTGATTATAACGTACAACTCAACTACTTACAGACCATGCTTCAACTGCCTTGGGGCGAATATACTCAAGACAATCTGGACCTGAAGCGAGCACAACGTTTTCTTGACGAAGACCATTATGGAATGGAGAAGGTCAAGGAACGCATATTGGAACATTTGGCGGTACTGAAACTTAAATCCGACAAAAAGAGTCCTATCATCTGTCTATATGGCCCTCCGGGTGTGGGTAAAACTAGTTTGTGTAAAAGTATTGCCAACGCACTGAAACGAAACTATGTCAGAATTTCCTTGGGAGGCATGCATGATGAGAGCGAAATTAGAGGTCATCGACGTACATATATCGGTGCCATGCCTGGTCGTATCGTCAAAAGCATTATCAAGGCTGGAAGTTCAAACCCTGTTTTTGTTCTTGACGAAATAGACAAGGTAACACAAGCCACTATGCATGGTGATCCATCAAGTGCTTTACTTGAAGTCCTTGACCCAGAACAGAATACTGCGTTTCATGACAATTTCCTTGACATTGACTACGACCTTTCCAAGGTAATGTTTATAGCTACAGCCAACGACATCCACACTATACCACGCCCCCTACTCGACCGTATGGAACTGATAGAGGTTGGCGGATATATCACAGAGGAAAAAGTTGAAATAGCGCGTAGACACCTCTTCCCCAAGGAGAAGGAAAATAATGGCCTCGAGAGACACAAAAACCTTAAAATTAAAAAGAGTGCCATAGAAAAGATTATCGAGAAATATACTCGTGAAAGCGGTGTACGCTCTTTGGAAAAGCAGATTAACAAGATGTTGCGTAAAGTTGCTTTGGAATATGCACGCGAAATGGCCAGTAGCACAGGCGCACTTTACTATATTGAAAAAAACATCGATGAGGTAGAAGTGGAACGTTTGCTTGGCAAGCCGTTATTCAACCGAGATAGCTACCAAGGCAACGACTTTGCCGGAGTGGTAACAGGATTAGCCTGGACAAGTGTTGGCGGAGAGATTCTGTTCATAGAAACTAGCATCTCAGAAGGTAAAGGTGGAAGACTTACACTCACTGGTAATCTTGGGGATGTAATGAAGGAGTCTGCCACCATTGCCCTGGAATATATTAGATGTCATACTCGAGATTTGGATATTGACCCTCGAGTGTTTGAAAATTACAACATACACATACATGTACCAGAAGGTGCCGTACCAAAAGATGGTCCATCGGCAGGTATAACCATGGCAACAAGTATAGCCTCAGCACTGACACAACGTAAAATACGCAAGGAACTGGCCATGACTGGCGAAATAACCCTTAGAGGCAAGGTTCTTCCTGTTGGTGGCATCAGGGAAAAGATTCTTGCTGCTAAACGTGCTGGCATCAAGCATATCATCCTTTGCCAGGACAACAAAAAGGACATTGAAGAGATTCCTGCAACTTATCTCACTGGTTTAGACTTCCAATACGTCAACACAGTGATGGATGTTTTGGATTATGCTCTTCTGAAAGAAAAAATAGATAGCCCTTTGGAGTTTCACTTTGAGGATAAAAAGCAAGTCTAAAATAATAGTAAAAACATTGACCACAAAGAATAATTTCCGACAATGACATTTGAACTTCAACATACAGACCCTCTAAGCAATGCCCGTGCTGGTCTTCTAACCACAGATCATGGTCAGATACAAACTCCCATCTTTATGCCTGTAGGTACAGTTGGAAGTGTCAAGGGACTAACCGTTCGCGATCTCAAAGAGGAGGTGAAGGCGCAGATTATCCTTGGCAATACATACCATCTGTATCTACGTCCTGGAACAGAAATTTTAGAAAAAGCTGGAGGTTTGCATAAATTCAATGGTTGGGATGGTCCGATACTTACTGACTCTGGTGGTTTTCAGGTATTCTCACTAACTGGCATACGCAAACTGACAGAAGAGGGATGTACTTTCCGAAGTCACCTTGACGGTTCCAAGCATATGTTCACCCCAGAACGTGTAATGGACATAGAGCGTAGCATAGGTGCCGACATTATCATGGCTTTGGACGAATGTCCTCCTGGCACAAGCGACTATGCATACGCAAAGAAAAGTCTGGGACTGACACACAGATGGTTGGACCGTTGTTTCAAGCGTTTCAACGAGACCGATCCTCTTTATGGTTATCAGCAAAGCCTCTTCCCCATTGTACAAGGCTGTACTTTCAAAGATTTAAGAAGGGAGAGTGCTGAATTTATTGCATCGAAAAATGCCGATGGCAATGCCATTGGTGGACTAGCAGTAGGTGAACCAGCCGAAGTGATGTACGAAATGATTGAGGTGGTAAACGAGATACTACCTACCGACAAGCCAAGATACCTTATGGGAGTAGGCACACCGGCCAATCTGCTTGAAGGTATTGAAAGAGGAATAGATATGTTTGATTGCGTGATGCCAACACGCAACGGCAGAAATGCATGTCTGTTCACAAGCGAAGGTATAATGAACATGCGTAACCACAAATGGGCTGACGATTTCTCTCCCATCGATCCAAACGGTTCTGCATCTGTAGATTTATTCTACACTAAAGCCTATCTGCACCATTTGTTCAAGGCTCAAGAACTTCTAGCACTCGAAATAGCATCCATACATAATCTTGCCTTCTACCTATGGCTTGTGGGCGAGGCCAGGAAGCATATCATTGCAGGAGACTTCTCTTCATGGAAGAATATGATGGTGAAACGAGTAACAAATCGTTTGTAAGAATAAAGGGAAAATGAAATTATTTACCCGACTTGACAAATATATAATCAAGAAATTCCTGGGAACGTATGTTTTCAGTATACTACTTATCATCACTATTGCCGTTGTTTTTGACTTCAACGACAACGTGGATAAGTTTACAACAAACAACGCTCCATGGGATGGCATAATATTCACATACTATGCCAATTTCATACCTTTCTACTCCAACCTATTTTCTGCCCTGTTTGTATTCATATCTGTGATATTCTTTACCGTAAAACTGGCAGACAATAGTGAAGTTATTGCTATGCTGGCTGCTGGAGTGAGTTTCAAACGACTCATGTGGCCATATATGTTCAGTGCCGCTATAATTGCAGGTTTGAATTTCTATCTAGCCACCGATGTTATTCCTAGGGGAAGTGTCAAGAGACTTGCTTTTGAAAATTTATACAAGAAAAGAATCAAAGTAAAGACTTGGGCAGACAATATACATTTACAGGTTGATAGTGGCGTAATAGCATACATTGAGCATTTTGACGGTTCCTCCAATACTGGTTATCACCTATCATTGGACAAGTTTGAAAATAAAAAACTGGTATCGCACCTTACTGCCACATCTGCACAATACGACACCATCTCTGATGTCCGCTTTAAATGGTCGTTGCGAAATGTCAATATCCGCGAACTCCGGGGATCAAAGGAAAAAATCACACGCCACCATCAATTGGATAGTATCATCAAATTGGAACCTCAAGACTTCCTTGTGACCAACAAGATGCAGGAAACCATGACCTCGTCACAACTTAGAGACTATATCGAACGCCAGCGCATTAGAGGTATTGCCGGACTCAAGGATTTTGAAGTAGAATACCACAAACGAATAGCCTCACCGTTTGCTGCTTTTGTTTTGAGTATTATCGGTGCCAGTCTATCGGCACGCAAACGCAAAGGAGGTATGGGAACTGCCCTGGGTATAGGCCTTGCACTTAGTGCCACATATATTTTGCTACAAGGTATATGTGCCACCTTCAGTACACAGGCAGGCATGGCACCATGGCTTGCAGCGTGGCTACCTAATATAATATATATACCTATAGCAGTTTATCTCTACCACAAGGCACCGAGATAATTGCTCTTGACAGATTTAGATGACGCCAAATAATAATTTTGAACGTCACGATGTAACCAAACATATATATGGATTTCTACGAACTAAACCTCAGTGATCCTGTGCTTGACGCATTGGACGACATGAATTTCCAAAACACCACACCCATACAGGAACATGCCATTCCTCCTATATTGGAAGGTCACGATCTTCTGGGTGTGGCACAGACTGGAACCGGCAAGACTGCGGCATATCTGCTACCTATTCTGTCGGAACTATCTTATGGTGACTATCCAACAGATGCAATAAACTGCATCATCATGTCTCCGACACGCGAACTGGCACAACAGATAGATCAAGCATTGCAGGGATTTTCATATCACTTGCCCTACATCAGTTCCGTAGCTGTATATGGAGGTAATGATGGTATACGATACGAACAAGAAAAACGTAGCATGCAGCATGGTGCAGATATTGTGATAGCAACCCCTGGGCGTCTCATAAGCCACCTTTCATTAGGTAACATTGATCTGTCGAAAGTTTCATTCTTTATTTTGGACGAGGCAGACAGAATGCTCGACATGGGATTTGCCGATGACATTCTACAAATAGCTAAACATCTTCCCCAAAAACACCAAACAATAATGTTCTCAGCTACCATGCCTGAGAAAATACGTCAATTAGCGAAAACTCTCCTCAACAGTCCTGTGGAGATAAGTCTTGCTGTAAGTCGCCCAGCAGACAAAATACGCCAAATGGCATATATATGTTATGAGGCACAGAAAATCAATATTATCAAGGAAGTTTTCAAACATCACGAACCTAAACGCGTAATTATCTTTACTGGGAGCAAGGTGAAAGCCAAGGAACTGGCCATCTCACTGACAAGAGCAAAGTTTAATTGTGCCGCCATGCACAGCGACCTTACACAACAAGAACGCAACGAGGTTATGTATACGTTCCGTAGCGGACAAAAAGACATACTTGTTGCAACAGACATTGTTGCCAGAGGCATAGACATAGACGACATCACTTTGGTCATCAACTTCGACGTACCAAACGATGCAGAGGATTATGTTCACAGAATAGGTCGTACAGCCCGTGCAGGTGCCGGAGGTAATGCAATAACACTGGTTTCAGAAAAAGACCAGATAGATTTTATGAAAATCGAGAATTTCCTGGGTAAAGATGTTGAGAAAATACCCATCCCTGACTCATTAGGCGAAGGACCAGCCTATGAGAAGAAAAAATACTCTGGAAAAAGACACAAAAGTAGCAATAAGAATAAAAAAGCCAGCAACAACAGAAACAATAAGAGCCATAGAAACAATAGAAGTAAGAAGAATTATGACACCCCAAAAACACAATCTTCTGAAACTCAAAAGAAAGCATAAGGATAGTCATTGAAACACCATTTTGGGAGCGAAAAAATATTAAATAAATTACCTCTGCTTCCTTGGATTATTCGATATATTTATTGTACCTTTGCAAAAGTGAAAGATTTAAGCAGACATATAGAATACCTCCTCTGTGAGCATGACTCGGTAGTAATACCAAGCATCGGAGCCTTCATTACCGAAGAGCTTCCTGCTCGTTATTATACTGAGGAGAATATCTATTTTCCACCCGTCAGAAGTGTACGTTTGGACACAGATATAACAGAAAACGACGGAAAGTTGGAAAACTGCCTTATACAATTGCATCGTGTCACACGCAATGTAGCAAACAAATGGATAGACGAATACATCGAAACCATAAACCAATCACTAATGGATATGGGGGTGATGGATATGGGTACTATCGGACGACTTGTCATCATTGACAATAAGATTACATTTGAAGTTTGCGAAGCTGGTGTCAACACCCCAGAACTTTATGGATTGGACTCTTTCCATATGCCCAAACTTCCTGCGTATGCACATAAGAAAAATACAATAAAAGATCCTACCCATTTTACTATTCGTCTGCGTCGCACAACGGTACACCGCATCATGACCGCAGCAGCAATGATTGTTGTATTATTAACTGTAATAATACCGAACTACACTTCATTCTCTAAGAGCAACAATACACAGCATGCATCGGTAGAAAGTTTGATTTCATTATTTCAGGCAAATCCAGCCCCCATTGCTATCAACACAAATTCTGAAACACAAAACACTACAGTCATAGAGCAGTCCACTGAAACTAATGTCGAAAAAAATGACGGCATAGTTATTCCTGTGGCGCAAGATAGTATCGTTGTCGTTGCGACAAAGAGTTCTGAAAGCCAATTGCAAGATGTAACAGAAGCAAACAGCGAAATTACAAACACTATAAGTCCTGCCATTGAAGCAACACAAGTTGTTACAAACACAGAAACAGAAAACATCACTATTGAAACACCTATTACTAAAGAACTTCAAGTAAAAGGTTATTGTGTTGTAATGGCAAGCGCAATCACTCATAAAGGCGCAGAACATCTTATAGAAAAACTTTCAAAAGAAGGTTTTGACAATGCTGTAAAATATACAGACAAGGGTATGTTGAGAGTTGTACTTACAGGTTATCACAATGAAGAAGCTGCCCGTGCAGATCTTGCCATAGTTCGTGCCACAGACAAACTATACTCTGGTTCTTGGATAAAGCATTTCTAATATAATACCACACCACTACCCCATTTAATACATTTCACGATGAAGCGTGTACGTTGCCCCAAATGCGATAGTTACATCACTTTCGACGAGACAAAATACCAGTCTGGTCAGCAACTTGTGTTCCAATGTCCAGAATGCTCAAAACAGTTCGGCATACGTATGGGAACAAACAAAGTTCGCGAAACACGTAAGAACGAAGTTCTTGACGAGGAGGCCAACAAAGACCAGTGTGGCAGTATAGTTGTCGTTGAGAATGTATTCCATTACAAACAAGTTCTCCCTCTACAAATGGGCGACAATGTATTGGGTAGATATGTAAAAGGTACAAACATTAATCTACCCATAGAAACCGTAGACCCTAGCGTAGATACCAAGCATTGCATCATACGCGTCCAACGTAGTAAATCAGGCAAATTACAATATATCCTTTGGGATGCGCCATCCAACACTGGCACGTTCTACATGAACGACATTCTTCGAGACAACGAGAAGGTTAGTTTATCTGATGGCGACATCATTACCATCGGGGCTACAACCATCATACTGCGTGTGGCCAAAGATGGAGAGGAAGAGTAACTATTTTTCGTTTTATTTTGAAACATCACGACTACTAAAAACATATTATAGACAACAGACTAACATACTAGTCTGTTGTCTTTTTCTTTATATTACCCTGTTCTTTGATAAAAAATTACTAAGAGATGGGGATTTTTTTCAAGAAGAGCTTTGAGCTAGAAATAATATTTCCTATCTTTGTATGCAATAAAACATAAAATAACTCTAATATTTAAACACATAACTTATCATGGATCAGGAATTGATTTTACGTTGTCAGACAGAAGCACAGAAATGGCTTGACAGCGACAAGTACGATGCTGAAACCAAGGCAGAAGTAAAAGCTCTTTTGGATAACGAGGACAAGACACCTCTAATTGATGCATTCTATCAAAGCCTTGAGTTCGGCACTGGTGGTTTGCGTGGCATCATGGGTGTTGGTACCAATCGTATGAACAAGTATATCGTAGGTATGGCCACTCAGGGCTTTGCCAACTACATCAATAAAGCATTCCCAGAGGGAGGACAAAGCGTCGTGGTTGGTCATGACTGCCGCAACAATGGTCGCATGTTTGCAGAGAGTGTAGCTGCTATCTTTAGTGCTAATGGCATTAAAGCTTATCTGTTCGAGAGCCTTCGTCCCACCCCCGAGATTAGTTTTGCTATCCGTCAGTTGGGTGCCGTTGCTGGTGTTAACGTAACAGCATCACACAATCCCAAGGAGTACAATGGTTACAAAGCATATTGGGCAGATGGTGCTCAGGTTTTGGCTCCACACGACAAGGGTATCATTGATGAGGTTAACAAGGTACAGATTGAGGATGTTAAGTTCGAACCCAACTGGGATCTCATCCAGATTATCGGTGGCGAAATGGACTATGACTACATGACCGCCGTTAAGGAGGCCATGGTAGATCAGGACGTTATTCTTCGTCAGAAGGACCTCAACATTGTATATAGTGCCATGCATGGTACAGGTCGTGTCATCGTACCCTTGTGTCTACGTTCATGGGGATTCCAGAATATCAATGTTGTTCCCGAGCAGATGGAAGTAGATGGCAACTTCCCCACCGTAGTTAGTCCCAACCCCGAGAATGCAGAGGCTATGACTCTTGGCATGAAACTTGGTACCAAACTCAATGCAGACCTCGTTGTTGCTACCGACCCCGATGCCGACCGTTTAGCCATTGTTTGTCGCAATCCCGAAGGTGAATGGCAGATTATCAACGGCAATCAAACAGCAATGATGTTCGTATACTACATCATCAAGAACAAGATTGCTCTTGGTCAGCTCAAAGATAGCGATTTCTTGGTTAAGACCATTGTTACTACCGAAGTTATCGCAGAGATGGCTAAGAAGAACAATGTAGAACTTCGCGACTGCTACACAGGTTTCAAATGGATTGCACGCGAGATTGCACTTTCAGAGGGTAAGCAGAAATATATCGGTGGTGGCGAGGAAAGCTTCGGTTTCCTTCCCTACGACAAGGTTCGCGACAAGGATGCACCAGCAAGTATCTGTCTCATCTGTGAGATTGCTGCATGGGCTAAGGATCAGGGCAAGACCCTCTACGATTTGCTCATGGACATCTATAAGGAGTATGGTTTCAGTTTTGAATACACCATCAACGTAACAAAACCAGGTAAGTCTGGTGCTGACGAAATCAAGCAGATGATGGTTGACTTCCGTGGCGAGAAAGCTCCTAAGGATATTACAGGTAGCCCTGTAGTACTCACCAAGGATTATCAAACTTTGATTGCCAAGGATAACAATGGTAACGAAACCAAGATGGATTTCCCCGCCACTAGCAATGTTCTTCAGTATTTCTGCGAGGATGGCACCAAGATTAGCGTACGTCCCTCTGGTACAGAACCAAAGATTAAGTTCTACTGCGAGATCAAGGACACTATGAAGTGTGCATGCGAATATACCGCATTGGTAGAGAAAGCCATGGCCAAGGTAGAAGAAATCAAAAAATCACTTGGACTATAATAATGTGAACAAATAAATATATAATCTAAAAAGGAAGTGCCATCGACACTTCCTTTTTAGATTATATATTTTATATTCAGTTGTACTCTGAAAGTTCTAGCCACCTCATAGACTTTTCGTCAAGTTCTTCATTGAGCAAAGGCAGGCGCTTGGACATAGCAGTTATCTCATCGACAGAAATTGTTCCTGAGCTAAGAGCTGTTTCTATATCGCTCTTCTCTATTTCTAGATTTTCGATGTCAAGTTCAAGTTGTTCAAATTCCTTACGCTCTTTGAAAGTGAGTCGACGCTTTTTCTCTGTAAGACGAGGTTTGGCATTGGAGGCATTGTCAGTAAGTGTTGATGCAGAGGAAGACTTAGCATTGGTGGCTTCAGCACTCTTCTGAAGCAATTTCTGCGATTCACGATATTGGGTGTAGTTGCCGGGAAAATCCTTGACCTCTCCTCCACCCTTGAAAACGAGAAGATGGTCCACCACCTTGTCCATAAAATATCTATCGTGCGAAACTATAATGACACAACCTTTGAAGTCCTGTAGGTATTGCTCCAGGATTTGCAAAGTGACAATATCCATATCGTTTGTAGGCTCGTCAAGGATAAGGAAGTTGGGGTTCTGCATCAGCACAGTGCACAATTGCAAACGTCGACGCTCACCACCAGAAAGTTTATAGATATAGTTCTGTTGTTGCAATGGAGTAAACATGAAATGTTGCAAAAACTGCATAGCACTAAGATGCTTACCACCTCCCAAATCAACATACTCTGCAACACGACGAACAGCGTCTATCACTTTCATATTTTCGTCAACCTGCATGGGTTCCTGGCTAAAATATCCGAATTTCACCGTTTCACCAATGACAAAGCGACCGTTATCTGGTTGAACCTGCCCTAAGAGAAGTTTTAGGAACGTGCTCTTGCCGGTACCATTGTTGCCTACAATACCCATTTTCTCATAACGTGAGAAATTGTAGTAAAAATCCTTCAGTATGACAAGTTCTTCCTTACCCTCTCTGGCTGGGAAGGATTTGCAGACATACTCTGCCTCGAATATCTTGCTACCAATATAGGTACTATTCACTTGCAGGCGCATTTTGTCCTCTTCAATATGTTGCTTTGCTTTCTTCTCAAGGTCATAAAACGCCTCTTCACGGTATCTGGCTTTATGACTTCTAGCCTGAGGTGTAGAACGCATCCATTCCAACTCAGTACGGTAAAGGTTATTAGCACGAGCTATTTCAGCACGAGCATTGTCTATACGTTCCTGCCGCTTTTCAAGATAATATGCATAGTTGCCACGATAGGTATACAGAGTCTGATTATCCAACTCCACTATGACATTACAAACACGGTCAAGAAAATACCTGTCGTGTGTCACCATAAGCAAGGTGATACACTGACGTCCCAAATAACCTTCAAGCCATTCTATCATTTCGAGGTCAAGATGGTTTGTTGGCTCGTCAAGAATGAGAAGGTCTGGATTTTGTATCAAGATATTTGCAAGAGCCACTCGTTTTACCTGTCCTCCCGATAGGACACCCATCTTGCACGATGTATCGCCAATCTTCAGTTTGCCAAGTATCTGCTTGCTCCTAACTTCGAGATCCAAAGCTTCTTCTGTATCATCTCTGTCCTGACGGGCATGCCAAAAGCAAGCATCAATAACAGACATGTCGGCAGGAAACTCTGGCGACTGACACAGATAACCCATTCTGATACCGCTTCGCAGCACAATACTACCATCATCAGGAGCATCCTTACCAGCAAGGATGTTCAGCAGTGTAGTCTTTCCTGTACCATTTTGAGCAACAAGTCCTACTCTCTGTCCCTCACCTATACCTAGATTAATATTACTGAAAAGAGTCTTGTCTCCAACTCTTCGAGTTAATTCTGTAGCCTGTAAATATACCTTCATAAAATATTAAGTGTACTACTCTCCATATACCTTGATTAAAAGTATACGAGTATCTTCTCTGCAAAGTTAATGAAAAAAGGCAAATTATTAAGTAACACAGAATTCATTACACGAAAAAAGAGAAGAAAATCATTTGTTTTTTATAAAATTGTCGTATCTTTGCAATTACAAGAACGAGATACAATAGAAGTTCTTTTTTTCCCTAAAGTTTTTTTTATGCATACAAAAAGTCAATTGGAATCCATGAATATGGATGAATTGCATGACTTGGCCCAAAAAATTGGAGCTGAACATAGCGATGACCAGATAACACTTATTTATAATATTATAGATAAGGAGAGCGAAGTTGGATCTATGGACATTCCTGTAGAGTCCAAAACCAAGAAACGAGGACGTAAAACTAAAGTAGAGAAGGAAGTTGAGATTACGAAAGAGGCAGAAAACGTCCCATCAAACAATAACGACACTACTAAGGAAGAAACAAAAGCAACGGCAGAAAAATCACAACCTAAAAAGCGTGGTAGGAAACCAAAGGCTGCAACAGAAGATATTGCCGAGATTACAGAAACAAAAGAAATCAAAGAATCTGCAATAGAAGTTGTTGATAAGAAACAAGCTAAAGAACCCAAGAAACGCTCTCGTAAGGCAAAGTCTACAGACAACGAACAACAGATAGTTAAAGCTGAAAACGCAAAAGCGGAAGAAACAGTTGTCGAAGTTATTTCCGAAGACGAGAAGGTTGAACAACCCGTACAAGAAGCAAGTAGCACTGGTGTTCGTGATTTCAAAATCATACAGGATGTTCGCTCTACATCAGCTATTCTGGAGCAGTTGCAAAGCGAACAACAAAAGGAACAACCTAAGGAACAGTCCATAGCAGAACCTGCTCCCAAAGTTCCCGAGAAGACCTATTCCTTTGAGGACAAACTGGTCGCAGAAGGTGTTTTGGAAATGAACTCAGAAAACACCAATGGCTTCCTTCGTTCTTCCGACTTCAACTATATGCCATCACCAGACGACATTCTTATCAACACTCAGCAGATTAAGAATTATGGTTTGAAGACCGGCGACGTGGTTCGAGGCACTATTAATATGCCTGCCCGTGGGGAAAAGTACTACAGCATGTCCACCATCCTCAGCATTAACGGATGCGACCCCAAGGTTATACGAGACCGTTCTCCTTTTGAGAATCTCACTCCCCTATTCCCCGATGAGAAATTCAAACTCTGCTCGGGAAACAACGACAAACTATCTGTACGCATAGTAGACCTCTTTGCTCCTATTGGCAAAGGCCAGCGCGCACTCATTGTGGCACAACCTAAAACGGGTAAGACCATACTCATGAAGGAAATAGCCAATGCCATTGCTCAAAATCATCCTGAGGCATACCTAATGATGCTTCTGATAGACGAACGTCCAGAGGAGGTTACCGACATGGCAAGAACAGTAAATGCTGAAGTTATAGCATCTACCTTCGACGAACCAGCCGAGCGCCATGTCCGCATTGCTGGTATAGTATTGGAGAAAGCCAAACGCATGGTAGAATGCGGCCATGATGTTGTCATCTTCCTTGACAGTATCACACGTTTGGCAAGAGCCTATAATACAGTCACCCCTGCCAGTGGTAAAGTTCTCACCGGTGGTGTTGATGCCAACGCTATGCACAAACCCAAGAGATTCTTTGGCGCGGCACGCAACATAGAAGGAGGCGGTTCACTCACCATCATCGCCACTGCTCTAACAGACACAGGTAGCAAGATGGACGAAGTTATCTTTGAAGAATTCAAGGGTACAGGCAATATGGAATTGCAATTGGATAGAATGCTGGCCAACAAGCGTATCTTCCCTGCCGTCAATATTGTCCAGTCAAGCACCCGTCGCGACGATTTGCTTCAGGACAAGATGACTTTGGACAGAATGTGGATATTGAGAAAATTCCTTGCAGACATGAATGCCATAGAAGCAATGACCGAAGTTAAGGAAAGAATAGAAAAAACCTTAAACAACGACGAGTTTCTCATTTCCATGAACTCTTAAACCAAGACATTTAGTCTTCTCTGTAATGCTTTTTCTATAATCCTAATATTAAAGGGAGATATGTTGTCAAAAACATACCTCCCTTTTTCTTGTATTATTAATACTAGAAATGTATCTACTCTGATTATCAATCCTCGAGCTTGCGATAGCGGATGCGCTTGGGTTCTTCTATGCCGAGGCGCTTACAACGGTTCTGCTCGTATTCTGAATATGAGCCTTCAAAGAAGAATATCTCACCGTTGCCTTCATATGCAAGGATGTGCGTACAGATACGGTCCAGGAACCAACGGTCGTGACTGATTACCACAGCACAACCAGCAAAGGCCTCCAAACCTTCCTCCAGAGCACGCAGAGTGTTCACGTCGATATCGTTGGTGGGCTCGTCGAGAAGAAGCACATTGCCTTCCTCCTTCAGCGCCATGGCCAAGTGCAGACGATTGCGCTCACCACCAGAGAGCACGCCACACTTTTTCTCCTGGTCGGCACCTGTGAAGTTAAAGCGTGAAAGATATGCACGGGTATTGATGTCGCGTCCACCAATGCGGATGAGCTCGTTGCCCTGACTTACTACCTGGAACACGCTGGCATCGGCAATGATGTCCTTGTGACTCTGGTCTACATAAGCCAACTTCACTGTCTCGCCCACCTCGAAGGTACCTGCATCGGGAGTTTCCAAGCCCATAATCATGCGAAACAATGTGGTCTTACCGGCACCGTTGGGACCAATAACACCCACGATACCATTGGGAGGAAGCATAAAGTCGAGGTTCTGAATCAAAGTCTTATCACCATAAGCTTTGCAAAGACCATGAGCCTCGATAACCTTGTTACCCAAACGTGGACCATTGGGGATAAAGATTTCGAGTTTCTCCTCACGCTCCTTCTGTTCCTGATTCAACATGCTCTCGTACGACTTCAAACGAGCCTTACCCTTGGCCTGACGAGCCTTGGGTGCCATGCGAACCCATTCCAACTCACGCTCCAAAGTCTTGCGGCGCTTACTTGCCACCTTCTCTTCCTGAGCCATGCGCTTGGTCTTCTGGTCGAGCCAAGAACTATAGTTGCCCTGCCATGGTATGCCTTCGCCACGGTCAAGTTCAAGAATCCAACCTGCAACATCGTCAAGGAAGTAACGGTCGTGGGTAACGCAGATAACTGTACCCTCATACTGCTGCAAGTGCTGCTCCAGCCAGTCGATGCTCTCAGCATCCAGATGGTTGGTAGGCTCGTCGAGCAAAAGCACATCGGGCTTCTGCAAAAGCAAACGGCAAAGAGCCACACGACGACGCTCACCACCAGAGAGCACACCGCACTTCTGGTCGGCTGGTGGGCAGCGCAATGCTGCCATAGCACGCTCCAGACGGCTATCCAGATTCCACGCGTCGGTGGCATCCAGAATGTCCTGCAGTTCACCTTGACGAGCAAAAAGTTCGTTCATCTTATCCTCGTTCTCATAATACTCGGGCAAACCGAACTTATCGTTGATGGCATTGTATTCTGCCAAGGCATCTACAACATGCTGAGCACCTTCCTTAACCACCTCGATAACGGTCTTCTCGTCGTCCAGATAAGGTTCCTGCTCCAGGTATCCCACACTATATCCGGGACTCCATACCACCTCGCCCTGAGATGGTTGTTCCAGTCCAGCAATAATCTTCATCAGTGTAGTCTTACCAGAGCCATTCAAACCGATGATACCAATCTTTGCACCATAGAAGAAACTCAGGTAGATGTTCTTCAATACTTGTTTCTGGTTCTGTGTAATAGTCTTGCTCACACCAACCATCGAGAAAATAATTTTCTTGTCGTCTACTGTTGCCATTATATATTTGGTTATAGTTTTAATTCGTTTAAAGTGTAGGGGCTAGAGGATAGAGAGTATAATATTGAAGGGTATCTTTGGCAATTATTCTCCCCTTCAGCGGACAAGGGACTACTCAATGCTAATCGCTAACCGCTCAACAACATTAATCACTCAACGTCGTATTGGTTCTATTATCGTTTTCTGTCCCTTTATCTTTTGTCCGGCAATTCGCGCCATCAATACTTTGAGGCATTTGCGGTCCACGGCAGCAAAAGACCACGAAGGAAATACTGTCACCATGCCCAGCTGGTCGCGTTCCAGTCCTCCTGTCTTGCTCAGGAATCCCACAATATCCACCTTGTTCACCTTGTCCTTCTTGCCACGGCCTATATAAAGAGTTTCCCATCGCGATGAAGGCACCTCCCATGCATCGGGTACTGGCATGTCTACGATATCGGTGATGCAATCGAGTTTGTCTATATTCTCCTCTGGTCCTAATATCAGATACGAAGCACCTTCCCTATCCCATCGTGCTGTTCGTCCATTGCGGTGGATGTAGGCCTCGCTGTTCATAGGCAGATGATAATGGATAATATTCTGCACATCGGCAATATCCAGTCCACGAGCTGCCAGGTCGGTACTCACAAGCACATTGGCACACCCACTCTGGAAGCGGAACAGGGCACGCTCTCTATCCTTCTGTTCCATGGCACCATGAAACGAGCACACATTGAATCCCGCCTTGTGCAGAAACTGATACACACGCTCCACAGCCTCGCGATAGTTCAGGAAGACGATACTGGGAGTGCTACCCAGCGAACACAGCAATCGTCCAAGTGTTTCCAGTTTGTCCTTCTCGGGCGACTTCACAATATACTGTCTGATACGGTCGGAATAGTCCGTATCTGTGTCGCTAAGAAAGTCCATACGATGAACATTGCGTATACCCACAAACGATGGTATCTCGGGACTATCGGTGGCAGAGAGCAGAATGCGTTTCTTCACCCCTGGCAACAATGCCAAGATGTCGGCCATTTGCTGGCGGAAGCCCAATTCGAGCGACTTGTCAAACTCGTCAATCACCAGAGTGTCTATAGCATCGCAGGGAAAATTTCCCTTCCCTATGTGGTCCAATATACGACCTGGTGTGCCTATAATCAGTTGGGGCGAGAGCGAACGCATGGCACGATGTTCGTCCATAGCCGGTCTGCCACCGTAACAAGCGTACGACTTCAGTTCGCGACACAATTTCTGTGCCACACTCTGGGTCTGTATTGCCAATTCACGACTGGGCACCAGCACCAATGCCGTAGGCACTGTTGCCAGTTGCATGGCCTCCATCAATGGCAACATGTAGCCCAATGTCTTACCACTGCCAGTAGGCGACAACAACACTACCGAATCGTGGCGGCGCACCTGCTGAAGCATCTCCTCCTGCATTGGATTCAAGTGTTCAATGCCAAGAGAATTTAGATTGTATATCATTTATTGTATCGTTATGTCTTATCTAAGGAAATAATCTACCAGGAAATATGTTCCCACAGATGCTGCCCATCCGATAAAGGCAAATAGCGATATGCGACGCAAATACCACCATACTGTTACACGCTCGGCTCGCATCAGAGCAAATCCTGCCACACTGCCTATGGGCAAAAGACAACCGCCAATGTTGCCACAGAGGGATATCAGATGCCAGTATTGACCATTCTGAACAAAACTCTGCATATAGCCACTCTGGTTAGATACTGACTCCAGCACCGGGTAGATGTTAATACCTGCCATCACCAAGGCTATATTGTCCAGCACGCTGCTGAGCACGCCCATAAAGGCACTGGCCAGAAATATGCTGTGAATGTTGTTATCGAGCCATTTACCTGCAGCTTGCATGGCACCTATTTCCATCAACACTCCCACACAGAGGCTTACTCCCACACAATACATGATAACCTGCAACACTTCGTACTGAAGACTGCGTCCCAAGGAAATATTCTGTGGTTGTTCCGTGCGTATGCGACTCTTGTTGATTATCTCATTCAGCACCCACACCACACCGAGGCAACACAAGGCTCCAAGGAATGGGGGCAAAAGTGTGATACGATGAAACGAGGGCACGAACCACAATCCTCCTATGCCGAAGAACAATAGCAACAACTTCTGCCAAAGTGCCAACAGACTATCATCGCCCATGAATCTATAAGCTGGGCGGTCGAGGTCGAGATATTCGGGCAATTGTCGTTGGATCAACGCCGTAGGTATCGCCGCAGCCACTAATGCCGGCAACACCAGTGCAGCACTGAAATTGGTGGCAGTTACGGCACCCTTGGCCCACACCATCAGTCCTGTTACATCACCTATCACTGTCCAGCATCCACCACAACTGGCGGCTATGACAACGGCCGAACCTATATACATCCTCTGTTTGGAATTGCGCAGTATCTTGCGCAGTATCATCAGCATGAGCACAGTCACCGTGAGGTTGTCAATGCATGTGCTCAACAGAAATGTTATTAGCACCGTCAGCCACAACATAGAGGCTGTATTGCGACGACGCAACCATTTCTCCACGAAAAAGAAACATTCGTTGTTCGTCAGCACCTCGATGATAGACATTGTTGCCAGGAGATACAATACCAGACTGCCCACCTGCCCCACAAAACGCATGAAGATATTCGAAGCTATAAATTCCTGAGTGGAGCGAATCGTGTGTGGTGCACCATCGAGAAACAGGGCATATTCTTCCGCGTGCACGGCATTGACAAAGGTTCCACCTGTACACATAAACAACACCCATCCCACAGTACCGCAAAACATAGCGACCAGGGATTTATTTATATTGGTCACATGCTCTGTGGCAATGAAGAGATAACCTAGAAGAATAACAATAACGATGGCAATTGTCATATCGCGAAATGAAATTTGTATTTATATTGGATGCAAATTTACTTAAAAAAAACAAAAAGTACAAGGTGGTAATGTAAAAATTAACTATCTTTACGACGTTATGACAAAAAAGATTTCTCTTTACACCATTGCATTGATGATGTATACCCCCAACATCAGTGCGCAAAGCATCAGTATGGTCAGCGATGGAGACATATTCCCCATCCAGCAACAGCAGACACAGACAGAGGTAAAGCCAGGGTGGAAAATAGTGGACATGCAACTCAAGAGCAAGATGGTGCGCTACCTATGGGGCACCAAGGCCAAGCAGTTCACCGACAATGTCCGCCCACAATTTATCGTGGATAGCGACACATTGCTTCTCAGCAATATGGTACTGATAAAACTTGACATCAAGAAGGAGTACCGAAAGATACCCAAACCAGAGATTCAGCAAAACAAATACATATCGCTTGATTTCAGCACATTCAGCGTTGAAGCGTATGGCGAAGAATCCTTCCTCATCCAACCCATTCAAGAGTTGGAAAAGGGTGAATACATCTTTACCTGGAAAACTCGTCAACCCATTGGCGAACTGGCCGATTGGGTCGTGTGGCCATTCAGTATTCAGTAGTCAATAAAGTCCTTCACCAAGTCGATATACTCCTCGGGGTATTGTCGGTAAGAGAAGGCATGCTCCACTGACCAGAACAGACAAGAAGGTTAAGAAATAATAATTAGGTATCATATAATTAGAAATCCGGCAACCGGGGCATAACGCTACGGTTGCCGGATTATTTGTTAACAAAGCTCAGTAGTATGGTATTTACAGAATAATGTCGTACATTTGCAATTGAATCGCACAATCAAAATAAAACGCAATGAAACGAACCGACCTATACTTTGCACTGGCTATCCTCGCCATATTCCTGCCCTTTGCCCTTTGTACACCTCTCTATGAATGGTACAAAGCTTTCAATGCCGTACACGGCATGGTGATGAGTTTCCTGAAGTTCGCCATCCTCTCCACCATGGGCGAGATGCTGGGATGCAGAATTTCCACGGGCCGCTACGTTACCCCCACCTTCGGTGTTATGCCTCGCATGGTGGTGTGGGGAGTGCTGGGCATGGGAATAAACATGGCCATGATTATCTTCTCCAAGGGTACGCCAATGTTCATGGAATACATGGGCATGACTAGTGCAGCGGAAAGTTTTGCGGCAGAAGCCTTCTCTATAGACAAACTTTGGGTGGCACTTGCCGTGTCCGTGGCAATGAACACCATCTTTGCACCTGTGTTCATGACCCTGCACAAGATTACCGACGCACACATAGCAGCCAATGGCGGTAGTCTCAGAGCGCTTGTCACCCCCATACCCATGGCACAACGCTTTGCCGGTATAAACTGGGAAGCACAATGGGGATTCGTGTTTAAGAAGACTATCCCCTTCTTCTGGTATCCGGCACACACCATCACCTTCTTGCTACCGGCAGAGCAACGCGTGCTTTTTGCCGCCCTATTGGGCGTTGCCCTGGGCGTACTGCTTGCCCTCTCGGCAAAGAAAGGGAAATAATGCGATTGCGAATAACTATTCAGACATAGATACAGAAGACATTACCTCAAAATATGATAATGCCTCCTGGCATTTTTGCAGGGAAAGGGATGTGAGTTCATCAATGCGAAGTGCAAGTATATAGTCTGCCGTATCGGGGCACAAAGTATAATCGCCACATATTTTTTTCATTGCTTCCAACTCAGTAGCAGATGTCCGTATGACAGTTAGTACCTTTTCTATGAATGCTGTTCCTGAATCTGATTCTAAAACACGTACAAGTTCTCCGAAGACCATCCTACCACGTACATACTCCTGAGCCAAAAACACTCTATTCCTATAAAGATGTACAAATTCTGCCTTTTCAAAAGACATTCCGTTGGCATGAGTAGTCATTGCCATCAACTCCTCTATTTGCTTCATATCTGTATATTATTTTCTGCACAAAATTCCCTTATCGTCGATGCTATTGCCTTCATATACTCTTCTGACATACGATTTGCAAAATGGGTGCAACAAATCAACAGTTTAGGGGAGTCTCCCTGCCTTGTATAGATATCAAGATGCCAGTTTCTGCCACCTTTGCGGGTGGGCACCGACATCACCCTTTTACTGTCTGCCGGAAATCCGAACAATTCCCCTACAGAAAATACATCCCTGTATCTGTGGACATAGTTCCTGGATGCCACTATCACTATGGGGAAACCCTGAAAGAAATCAGAAGAGAAAAACCTGTTTGACTTTCCTGCACGTTTGGCTATAGAGGATCTACGTCCCTCCTCGTCAACCTCACTGCTCTTCTTGGCACAACAGGTGTTCAATTCAGAAGTGAAGCACCAGTCGTGAAAGTCCAGCAACTCCGCTTTGCTCCTGTCTACTCCGCGCACCAAGTCCAACAACTTCTGGTAATTATACCATGTCTTGCTTGTTCCTGATACTGAACGGATGCGGGTCACATCACCCTTCTTAACTTCTAACCTGACAGAATATTTCTGTCCCTTATATGGAAATCTTGGTGAGAATTTGGAAATATCATCTATAATACCGTCATGAACGATGGTTTCGGCCACGCCTTCATTCAACCAGTCGTGCCACTTCTTGTTGTTTTCAATTATCTCCCATCCGTGACGTTCTTTCTCCCGTTTTTCACGTTCAGTTTTAGGTTCTTTTTTTAAGTCAATTGCCGGTTCGCTTGCAATTATAAGAATACTCGCATTGGGATTACCACATCCTACATACTCTTTATTCTCCTTTGTGGCCGTCAATAACTGCTTGAAAGAGATTGGCCAACCTTCCTTGTTCATCTTTTCCATAATACTATATATTGGTTAATTATTACTCATCGTAGGATTATCTATGAAGCTAATTCAGTAGTTCCAGCGATAGTTTTTCCACTAATTTATCCAAAGATGTATTTTGTTTTCGCATGCTCTTAAGCATATCCATCCTATGTTCTAGCGTCGTTATGGATTCCGTGTTTTTATATAAACTCGTCGTCTTGTACCTGCTGTCCAATTCCTGATAAAGGTAATATCTTCCAATAGACCATAGTCTTGAGAAATAATCATAATCAGATAGGTTCATGGATGTTACATCACGATATTCAGAGGAATTCAAAATTTTCTCCGTAACCCGATCATTCCACCGCTCAAACTCTTCAATAATGTCATCGAAATTTACCTTTTTTAGATAATAAACAGCCTTAGATATATTTGGGATGTGCATGGCATGAAATACGTCGCTATTATCCTTGGGCTTCCAGTAATTTGTATAAAAGAAATCATTGTTGCACTCTTCATTAACCAGTTCATAAAGCAAATCCAAAGCCATTGTCTTTGAAAAAGAACGTCCAGCATGTACCAATACCGACAAGTAGTCTACTGTAGACAAACGTTCCCTATCTATACAGAAATCACTCCTGTGGGCCAGTCTTCTACACACAAAATAATAGTCTCTCTCGTTAGAGAAACTGTCAATCTGTGATATGATATAGTCCTCTGGCAGATGACGGATAACAACCCAAGCACACCTCTCCTCGTGGTGCTGTTCCCAAAGTTCAGCAATCCTTGGTGCGAAACATTCGTCCCACAAATCCAGAAGTCTGACGTACATCCATTCTCTGTCGGAGCGACATGAAGCAAGAAAAGCAGATACAATCCTCCGTTGGTCTTTCCAGTCCAAATGTTCAAAACGTCTCTTGATTTCCAGCTTGCTTTCAGAAACCCTTCCGCTCTCCTTGTTGGTGTAGTCACGAATCAATCTGCCTATCGGAGTATTCCTCTTTTGTAATTCACGCTTCATATCCAACCTCCTTATATTTATATTATATTACTATGCAGAGGACATGTGTCCATTTCTGTGTCTCTTATTATAAATTTACATGCCTAGCCCTTTACAAATATACGAATAAATATTGAACTCCTAAATTCATTATACAATAATATTCCTTTACTGACGTCTGACTCGTCTATATGCCAGCATTAATTTACAATAGGGAACGACATCACGAAAGCAAGAAACTCCTCACCCTCTCGGTATACTCTTCAGGATAATAGCGGTAAGAGAAGGCATGCTCCACACCCTCAGTAATCCATAGTTGCTTCTCTCCCCTATGCGCCTCGTACAGAGGATGCACCATCCATGTGGGCACAAAATCGTCGGTATCACCATGGATGAAGAGCATGGGCTTGGGACACTTTACCACCTGTTTGAGTGCACTTGCCTCGGTAAAGTTCCATCCATACATAGCGTCGCACAAGAATGAAGTAAGGTGCAGCAAGGGGAAGGCAGGTAGCGAGAACTGCTTGGCCAGTTCACCCTCAAACTCGTCCCATGCACTGGTGTAGCCACAATCCTCTATAAAATGAGTTATGCTAATGGGCAGATTCTCCTCGCCCGAGAGCATCATTGTGGTGGCAGCACCCATAGATATGCCATGCACCACCATTGGAGAACGGAACACAGAGTCTGCCACTTCGCACCATAACAAGGCATCCAGGCGGTCCTTCCATCCCATCTGTATACTCTCACCATCGCTCTGTCCATGCGCATGGAGGTCGGGCAAAATGATGTTATAACCCATCGAGTGGTGATACATATATCCCAGATGCATCATGTCTATGGCACAGTTGCGATAGCCATGTATCAGTAGTGCAGTACGTGCCACACTAATGCTATCGTGCTTGGGATGACGAGACAGATAATAACCATGCAGTCGGCGACCGTCCTCTGCCATTATGAAGGTATCCCTTAGCACCCCATTGCTGCGAATGGAGTCCATCCACTCCGTGGTCCAGGGATAGTATTCCCCCAGGCGTTCCCACGCCTTCTCCTCCGTCCACTTGGTGTGTCTGCGCGCCAGAGCATAGTCCACCATATATACCGATGCTCCCAACAGCAGCACCACCATCACACCGAGCCCTATCAAACCATATTTCAGTATTTTCTTCATCACAGGTTAGTATTAGATTTTCACAAACACTCTAGCCTTGTACATAGCCCTCAGTATCAGGAATATAACCAAGTAGTTGCCAAAGGTCACCCACACGCCATACCACTCGCCCAGATGAGGTTGCAAACCATAGCTCACGGATTGCACCACGCTACGGAAATTCACCACCTCGCCAAGCATATATGCCACAATGGAGTTGGAGCCATATATCTTCAGCCACTGCAATCCCCTACTCCATCCCTTCACATCCACCAGCCAGTAGAACAGCGCCATCAGAGCCCAGCACCAACCACCCGAAATCAGCGTCATGCTGGTTGTCCACATATGCTTGTTTACCGGTGCCTGCATGCTATGCAGATAGCCAAACACAAGCAGGACAACGGCTATTACCATAAGTCGCAGGGCAGTGAAAGAACGTTGGGCACTACCGGCCTTGATTATCTGTCCGGCAAAGCATCCCAGCATCACCGTAACGCCAAAGGTCAGACTGCTCCACAACCATGTGTAGTGATACCACGAAGCAAAGTGCCACTCTCCCTGCTCGTCCCAATACACCCCATCGCGATGACTACCCAATACAGCCCTGTCGACCATCTCCGCAAAGTTGCCATCGGCAGTATAGTCGCCACAGAAATGCATTGGTATCCAATATATCAGCATCAGCATACAGGTGGCTATAATCTGTGCCCTCTGCCCCAGATGGAGTATCAGCATGGAGGCTATCAGATAGCCCGAAGCGATGGCTTGGAGCGTGTTGCTATAGAAACGAAACATCTGCGGGTCCAATCCCAGCAGATTGCCCTGCACCACCATACCGAGAAGAAAGAGCACCACAAACCTCTTCAGTATCTTTCTGTATATGGGCCATTTGCTCTCCGACTCCCTATATTTTGAGAAGGCAAAGGGCATAGACGCTCCAGCCATAAAAAGGAACAAAGGCATCACCAAGTCCCACAGATGCAGTCCCTCCCATTCGGCATGCGAAAACCATGCCCCCACCGTTCTGAGCCAGGGCAAATCCACACGTGCACATATCTGCATCAATACCGGTTGGAAGAATACCAGCAGAAAGAGGTCAAGCCCTCGTAGTATGTCCAACGATTCAAGTCGCTTTGTAGTCTGTTGCATGGCGTATATATTTCATTTTTTGTTTAAGTATACCGAGCAAAGATACAATTTTCATTCCATTCGCCAAAATAAATCTGCAGAACAAATATATTAAGAAATAATCTCCTGGCAGTACTGAGATGACTTCTATCCTGTAATTGAGATTATTCGTCAACAGTCGATTATCAGTTACATGTCATGATATTTTGTTATATATTCAGATGTCCATCGGGGTTAATCTATAATAGATAACTGTAGAGTACATTGAGCATTTAATACCCTTACATACCGTTTTTGCTATATTATTTCACTGAAATTGGTCTATTTTTAAGACTATTTTTATAAAAAACACGAAAATAGTGCCTTCAGAAGATACATTGACTTGGCATAGAAGATACATTGACTTGGCATAGAAGATACATTGACTTGGCATAGAAGATATACTGACTTGGCAAAGACACTATATTGACATTGGAAAGTTACCGAGGTGATATTGGAGAGTTAGTATATTGACCCACATTTCCATACATATAAGCCTTCTGAGAAGCGTATAGTTGTACAAGAACAAAATGCGCATTACAAATATACGATCCTCTAGAGGCAATATGTTATGATTTATGTACCCTTTAGTCAAGTATCCATCCAATCACTTCCTGATATTATAAATTGTTTTGCAGAACTAAGCATAGGCTCAATCTGCAAGAAGACTGATGTGTATGTGCAAAAAAAAGAAGAGCAACTCGGTTTATTGAGTTACTCTTCTAAATGAGGTTGAGGTGCCTGGCGGATTCGAACCGCCGTAGACGGTTTTGCAGACCGTAGACTAAGCCACTCATCCAAGGCACCTTGTTCCTTGTTTGCGAGTGCAAAGGTATAGCTTTTTATTTACTCTTGCAAACATTTCCCTAACTTTTTTCAAAAATTCTTGCATTGGGAAGGGTTTGTATGTAGTTTCGTCACATTAACGAGTTACTTTACCGCACTCCCAAGGGGGCTGTAGGCATAAATTTGTCTACTGAACTGGAGTTTCTTCCTGCTTTTCCTTTGCCAATTGCTTGAATATAAGAGAAGAGGATATTGACTCGTTGAATTTGTTTGTGGCCTCTACAAAGAAGATACGACTAGTGTCTGTTTCGTTGGCATCGATATAAATATTGTGGATAGTTCTTACCATTGCCAAACCACTCTTGTCGTAAGTTACAACACCATTATTTTCAAACTTTACAAAAGATGAATCGCAATGCAAACGGAAAGAGTGGGTGGAACTCACACCTACCTGAATTACTTGCTCATCGCTACTGAGTATTTCAGTTTCCAATTCGTTATAATCCATATTGATAGCTTCGTATGAAATGGTCTTATTGCATGAAGTGAAGGCGATGGGCAACAAGATTAGGGAAAATAGAAATTTCTTCATAATGTATTCAAATTGTTAAATGTTTATATTTCTGTTTAATAGTAAATCTGTTTGTATCGGTTTAATACCATTCGATGTTTGAACTATAAGAACTCTGCTTGCGCCAGCGCAAAACATCGCTCAGGACGGATGAGTCGGCCTGGAAGTTGAAGTTGTAACTTCGGTATGGCAGAAGCACTATGGAACATGACATCGAGAAACAATGAAGGTCGCGATTCAAGGATGCTGTTGTCATGGACAAACGCTTGTAGTTGAAATCGTATCCCGACGAGAATGTTATGTTCCATCCCTCGGCTATGCGCACATTTCCGGAGAAGTTGAGAGTGTGAGTAAACCTAAAGGGATAGCGCATGTTCTTGGGATTGATCTTTGCTTGTGTATCCTCGCGCATGCTGACACTATAATTGACATTGAAACTCCAAGGAATAGTGTACTTAAGATAACCATCCTCGTCGACAGCACGTCCCTCGTTCTGAGGTTTGGCACCGTGCTGTCCCTTACGACGCTCAGGGTCAACGTTCTGCAACTCAGGATCTGCCTCATCCTCTTCATCGTCCTCCTCGTCATCTTGTGACGAATGGCCAAGACCAAGAAGTTTGTTGCGCAACTTTTGTATTGTCTGATTGTTGAAGGTGTACGAAATACTTTGGCTCATACCCTGAAAGCGTCCAAAACGACCATAGCTCCACTCGGTCCGATCCCCTACCCTGACGTTACCTTTATCATCAAATTCGTAGGCATAAGTGGCAAAGACAGCATTCATGCTGAAGGTATAACTTTTGCTGAGTTTCAAACGAATGCGTGTACTGAGGTCGCTCCATTGACGAGTCTTGGCAGCCATATTGTAGCTGAGCGAGGCTCCAAGTTCGTCGATAAGGCTTATCTTGCGATAACCTGTTGTATCCTTGTTGGAGTATACCTTCATTTCAATGTTGTTGGAGATATCCATGGTGATACTTCCTCTTTTACCTCGAGAAGGTGTACCATACAACGAACTGGCATAGTATGAATACTGTACAGGGTCGCCCACGGGGAAACCATTTGCATCAGTGCGCTGATAACTATCATAATAGCCATAGCGACTGGAACCAAAGTCGGGAGCATAGGAGAAACTGATACTCGGGGTAAAGACATGTCGTATGGCCTCAATCTTCTTGCCACCAGCCCAGGGCATAGGTTTGTAGAAGCCATACAACTTGGTATTGAGCGACATACTCATGTTATAGTCATAGACATTGTAGAAACCAAACAGAGTGTCCTTGACAACCTGTTGTCTGTCCTGATCCCACTCCTGACGAACCTTCTGCATGTACATGCGGTCGGTAAAATTGGCCGAGGCGGTGAGGTTGATATACCTGAACAACTGGAATGTGGCAGAGATAGGAACCTGGTGTCGCATACCATTGCGCCAATCCTTGACCAAATTACTCTTAAAGAGTTTATAGTCCTTGGTACTGATGCTATTCTGGAAAGTACCAGTATAGGAGAGAGCTATCTTTTCGTACCAACGTTCCTTGCCCACAGCATGCTTGCGTTTGAAAGGATACAGACGCGAGAGGGTGATGTTGAGGGTGGGCAATGTCACAGAAACCATACTATCTCTCAAACTCTGCGACAAATTAAAAGTTCCAGACAGGGTGAGACCTATATCGCTGAAATTCTTGCTATAGCTAACAGAACTGGTTCGCGTGCTCTGGGTGTAACTTTCGGGGTTGTAGCGAGATGTGAGATTGTTCTTTTCGTAGGATGTTGAGGCATAGTTTACACTGGCAGAAAAACTCTGCGAGGGATTGGCCTTGGAATCCTGACGATGTGTCCATGATATCTTGAAATCACCTACACTGGGAGTGGACTTGTCGGAATAAACGGTTTTCTGATAACTGATATTGAGATTACCAGAAAACTTATATCGCAAGCGGTAATTGGCTGCTGCCGACAAGGCCCAAGAGCCCTTGGTGTATATGTCGCCAAGTAGTTTGAGGTCGACATAATCGTTGATAGCAAAGTAATAACCACCTTCGCGCAGGTAAAAACCGCGCTCTGTCTCATCGCCATAAGAGGGCATGATGAATCCGCTCTGGTAACTATGCGAGAAAGGGAAAAAGCCATATGGTACGGCAAGAGGCAGGGGCACATCGCACACGACAAGGTTTGCAGGTCCGAAAACGATATCCTTGCCTGGACGCACCTTGGCGCGCGTCATCTTAAGATAGAAATGGGGATGTTGCGCATCGCAAGTGGTGTATTTACCACCATTGAGATACATGGTTCCCGAACTGTCGCGCTTACTCTCGTTCGTGGTCATAAAACCATCACCTTGCTTGGTGTAAACATTGGTAATATACGCCTTGCGAGTCTTGAAATTATAAGAGATGCGGTCGGGCTCGTATTCCTCTTCGCCTTGTCGGAAGAGAGGTTTTCCCAACACCTCCCCCAAGCTATCCTTTCTACCATTGGCATGTACCAAACTGCTATCCAGGGAGATACTGATCTTATCGGCCGTAAGTTCCAGATTTTGATACTGCACATGACTATTACCATAGAGATAGGCATGACTACTGAACATATCAAAAGTGATACTGTCCGATGCTGTGTATTGAACGGGAAAATCCAATGAGTTCTTGCTAAGTTGTGCAGTGTCTCGTTGAACAGTGTCCTTGACCCAGGTAGTGGTGTCGGCATATATGGTATAGCCCTTCATGCTGTCCAATGCAGCTATGCGGCGAAGAGAGTCTGCTAATGCTATAGAATCCTTGCGCGACGATATATTCTGCAATGGAATAGTGTCGAGAGACAGAGCTGCCCTTTGCGTGCCAAACGAATTCATGGCAGGTAAGTCATTACCTGCCAACGCCACTAAAATACTGGTTATAAAGAATATAATAAAGGTCCTTGCCCTCAACGTCTTTTCCGGATATCTGTTATTGAGGCAAAGGTACAACTTTTCCACAACATAAGCAACCTCGCCACAACCTTAATTGCATCTTTTAACTAAAAAGCTCTACCCACTTGTCCCAACGATGGATGTTGCCATCAGGAAAACGCTGTAGCATCTCACGCACCTGTGTTGAGGTCTTGACACGCTCGGGGTGACTCTTTGAGAAGAACTTGTCGGCATAGCATACTATCTGTTCCTCAATACTTTGAGGGGAGAAATCCTCCATAGGTAAGGGCAATCCCTGTGCTTCTATTGTCTCTCGAGTCAGTCCCGTACCAGTGTGTCGTTCTGCAACACGAGCATGGCGCATCCAACCCTCAGCCCTAAGCATCTCTGCCCCAAGCATTCCGTGGCATATGTATGGATGTTCGCCATGACATCCTATACCAGGAGCATTGGTATGCATGATACCGATATCGTGCAACATGGCTGCCTCGTAGACAAAGCTTCTGTCTGCCCCCAATTCTGGATGTCTATCAACAACCTCAAGTGCTTTCTCTGCAACTTGACGCGAATGCAAGAGCAACAATTCCAACAAATTAGCATCCTCTCCTTCGTAATGCCTTCTAATTATTTCTTCTGGATTCATAATATACTTTTTTTCCATTCTTGATGTATATACCATTCTCTGGACGGAGCACTGGCCTACCCTTTATATCATACAAAGGAGTATGTTTGACTAGATGAGGGCCACCGGGAGTGGTCTCTATATATGTAGAACTATCTGGCATAGTAAAAGAGAGTTGGTGCATGGTGGAGCTCCATCCTCCTATATGAAGATTATAAGTCACGCCAGGCTCAAGTCGGTGAAAATATAAGGTATCTATTCTGGATTGACTTGCCGGAACTGATGTTATACGATAGTCCATAGAAACCGACACATCGCTACCTTGTGGATAGAGACGACAATAAAGCAGTCTGCCATAGGCTCCAGACGATGCTGAGTTGTGCATACGCAGAGATATATGCGCCGTACTGTCCTCTGGAAATTCAATGGCTATATTCTGAAAACTCAGTTTATCTACCTCGGTGCCAACAACCTGCACACTTTTGCTATACGGCACTTCTACTCCATCGAAAGTCAGACTTACGACCTTCTCACCTATGGGGACATGATACTTGCCCACTATCGTCTGTGTATGAGTCTCATATGGCATGAGTTTTACCGACGAGAGCGCTACCTCTTTACATTGTTCAAGAAGAGAGGTATCCGATGGAGAATTAATGATAATCTCATAGGCATGAAACAGAGTGTCTGCCGTGGTATTCGTAAGTGTAACATCCGTTAGCACATGCCCACTATTGTATACAGGAGTTTTAAACTCTATGTTCTCCACCTTTACGGCGTGTGCAAAGTCCTTCAATGTATCTAGCTCGAGAAAATCCTCCACACTATCGGGATGTAGCACCAACATATATTCGTTGGCACTGAAACCCATCATTCTACCCCACTCAGTTTCGTCCCACCATGGCTGATACTTGCACAGATGCTCGAGACTATAATATCCATCATATCCCTCGCCTTCGCCCCAATTGCAATGGTACAGTCCGTTCTCGTCAACACCATCGATATTGAAGGCATGACCGTTCATCAGATTCGTATATCCCACATATGCCACAGGGCGACCTGCCATCAGTTCGTTCTGCAATATGCGGTGCCATGCATCAAAACTATACATGCTTCTGTCCAGTACCTTGACCATCTTGTAGCCAAACACCCTGCGCAAAGGTTCCTCGGCCTTCCACAAACCAGAGGCACTGGCATCCACACCATACTTCATCTGCACTATCATGCCACACCACAAACTCAGATCTGCCACATCCTCCCAGTCTATGACACTACCAGCTGGCACTGTGGCAAGAGAATAATTTTTAGTCTCCCAACCAGCAATACTGTCCTGCAGACGCTCTGGATAACGATAATAACTGAGCAATTGTTCTATGGATGTTGCCACACACCCAACCAGGCAACGCTCACTACTCATAGAATCTCCATAATTGTAATAAGGGCACGAATTGTTGAACGGAGCCGACTGTACACGAACTGTATTGAGCAATGGTTCTACACTACGCAAAGGCTTGGGCTGAGCAAAGCAGCACAACGAAAGAGAGAACAAAATAATTAGGCCGAATATATGTTTCATGCAACAAAGTTAATATTATTTTTATTAATATACCACAGAGAAGCAAAATTGAAGTTACAACAAGATCAAAAAAACATCGTAGTCGTCAATTACTCCCGCGTATTATTAGACTCTGATTTTCATAAAAAGATTTTTTGTCATAGTATACGGGATTGAGGATAGGATGAAATATTGAAAGGCCTCATTTGTCCTCTGTCTCGGGAGAGAGGTAAAGTGCAGATTGACAAGAAAAAGAAAATGGGCCCGGCGTTGTGCCGAGCCCACTTTCTGATATAAATGCGGTTTGTGTGATGCAAACCGTTGATTATCCGCCGAAGTCGTCGAAGTGAATCATGTCCTTCTCCACACCGAGGCTGTCCAAGAGGTCGAGGACGGTCTTTGCCATCATTGGAGGACCGCAGAGGTAGTACTCGCAATCCTCGGGGCATTCGTGCTGCTTCAGGTAGGTGTCGCCCATAACGGGTGCTACGAAACCAGCAGTGTACTTGATGCCTGCTGCATCGGCCTTGGGATCGGGACGGTCGAGTGCCAGGTGGAAGTGGAAGTTGTCGAACTCCTTCTCCAGTGCGAGGAAGTCGTCGAGGAATGGAATCTCCTCGAGAGCACGTGCACCATAGAAGTAGTGCATCTGACGGTCGCGGCACTGACGGGTCTTGAGCATGTGCATGATCTGTGCGCGCAGAGGAGCCATACCGGCACCACCACCTACCCAAATCATCTCACGACCAGTGTCGTAGTTGGGACGGAACTCACCATAAGGACCACTCATGATAACCTTGTCGCCGGGCTTCAGGCTGAAGATGTAAGAAGAGGCGATACCGGGATTCACATCCATGAAACCGGGACCCTGCTCCTTGGGCTTGAAGGGAGGTGTGGCAATACGCACGTTCAAGGTGATGATATCGCCCTCGTCGGGGTAGTTGGCCATAGAGTATGCACGGATGGTAGGAGTGTCGTTGACACACTTCAGGTTGAACAAACCGAAGTTCTTCCATGCGGGCAGATAGGTGTCGCCAATCAGGGACTTGTCGAAGTCCTTGTCGTAGTCGATCTGGAATGCAGGAATCTTAATCTGTGCGTAAGAACCGGGCTCGAAGTCCATGTGCTCGCCTGGAGGCAGGGCAACCTTGTACTCCTTGATGAAGGTGGCAACGTTGCGGTTACCGATAACGGTGCACTCCCATTCCTTAACGCCCATTACAGAGTCGTCGACCTTAATCTCCATGTCGCTCTTGACCTTGCACTGACAGCCAAGGCGCCAGTTCTCCTTCACCTGCTTGCGGGTGAAATGGCCCTTCTCGCTATCGAGAATCTCGCCACCGCCGGCAGGTACCTGTACCTTACACTGACCGCAAGAGCCCTTACCACCACAGGCGCTGGGAAGGAAGATGCCCTGCTCCGACATGGTGCTCAACAGAGAACCGCCCTGAGCAACGGACACCTTGTCCTTGCCGTTGATGGTGATAGTAACATTGCCGCTGGGCGACAAGTACTTCTTGGCAATAAGCAGGATGATAACCAACACAAGGATGATTACCAAGAATACTGCTATGCTACATAAAATCAAATTTGTATTCATTTGTCTAAATCCTCCTATTGTATTAGATATTCAAACCACTGAAGCACATAAATGCCAATGCCATCAGACCTACGGTGATGAAGGTGATGCCGAGACCCTGCAGGGGCTTGGGAACGTCGGCATAAGCCATCTTCTCGCGGATAGCTGCAAGACCAACGATGGCCAACAGCCAACCGATACCGCTACCCAAGGCATAAACCAGAGCGTCGGCAACAGAACCGATGTACTGGGGATTGTTGGGCTCCATGCCGATGCGCTGCTGCATGAACAGGCTGGCACCCATGATGGCACAGTTAACGGCAATCAGAGGCAGGAAGATACCCAGAGAGGCATACAGCGAAGGACTGAAGCGCTCTACAACCATCTCTACCAACTGCACGATACCTGCGATAACGGCAATGAAGAGGATGAATGCAAGGAAACTCAAGTCTACGCCCTCAACCAGACAGTCGGGACCGAGAACCTTGGTCTGCAACAGATAGTCAACGGGTACAGTAACAAGCAACACGAAGGTTACTGCTACACCAAGACCCAATGCAGTCTTTACATTCTTGGATACTGCCAAATAAGAGCACATACCCAGGAAGAAAGCAAATATCATGTTGTCCACAAAGATGCTGCGGACAAAAAGACTAATCATGTGTTCCATATATTACTTCTCCTCCTTGTTTAATGAGCGGTGAGCCCAGATTACACATCCAACGATAATCAGAGACATGGCAGGCATGACCATCATACCGTTGTTCATATACCAACCGCCGTTCTCAACATACCAGCTCTGGGGGATAACCTGGAAACCGAGCAGAGTGCCGAAGCCGAAGAGTTCGCGAACGAAACCTACGACAACAAGTACCCATGCATAGCCAAGACCGTTGCCGATACCGTCGAGCAATGAGGGCCAGGGAGAGTTCTGCATGGCAAAGGCCTCCAGACGACCCATGAGGATACAGTTGGTGATGATAAGACCTACATAAACGCTCAACTGCACGCTGACATCGTAGACAAATGCCTTGAGCACCTCGCTAACGATGGTAACCAATGCAGCCACAACCACCAACTGAACGATGATACGGATACGGTTGGGGATTGTCTTGCGGAGCAATGAAATAATCACATTGGCAAATGCGGTAATCACTGTTACGCTCAAACCCATTACGATGGCAGGCTTGAGCTGTGATGTCACTGCCAAAGCCGAACAGATACCCAACACCTGAATAACAACAGGATTGTCAAGGTTCAGCGGCTTGGAGAACGCAGCGCGGTTCTCCTCGGAAAACAATTTACTCATATTGCGTTCTCTTTTGATTAGTTATTGATAAAACTGATATAAGCGGTAAGACCGTCCTTAACCATGGCAGAAACGCCATCGCTGGTAAGGGTAGCACCGGTAACACCATCTACCTCGGTCTCTGCCTTTGAAGCACCAGCCTTTACTACAGAGAGTGCAATGTTCTGGGTGTCGTCGCCGGCAAAGAGAGGTTTGCCATTGAACTGCTCCTGGAACCAGCGCTCGCCGATGCGTGCACCCAAACCTGCTGTCTCTGAAGTGTGATAGAAGTATGTGCCGAATACGGTCTTCTTGTCGGCATTGAGAGCGATATAGCCCCAAAGGCCACCCCAAAGACCACGACCGGTTACGGGCAGCACGTACTTTGTCTCACCGCCAACCTCTGCAACAAACACATGAAGTTCGCCAGCCTTGATTGCTGAACCATAGGCAGAAAGGAACTTGCCATCGTAGGGAACAAGTTCGGTACCGTTCCAAAGCATATCCTTAACATTCTCGAACTCCTTTGCAACATTGAAGCCATCGGCCTTGATGTCGATGTTCAATGAAGTGAGAATCTGACCCTTGGTATCGTTCTCTACGTTTGCCTCCTGAGCGGGCTTCAGTACGCTTGACACGAATGCCAGCAGGAATGCAACGATGATAACCATAACAGAAGCATATACGATGGTATATACATTGCTGCCAGTGTCCAGACCCTTCTTCTTTGCAGGAGCCTCGGCACCTGCCTCAACTATCTCTGTGAATGCATCAGCACCTGCACCGCACTTGGGGCAAGAAGCAGGAGCCTTGTCACCTTCGTGGATATAACCACACAACTCACATTTGAATTTCTTTGTAGCCATATACCTTATTTATTTTTTAATTGCACGTTTTGCACGCTTGCTGATGTTCTTCTGTACGAATACATAGTCAATCAGCGGAGCGAACAGGTTCATCAACAAGATAGCGAGCATCATGCCCTCGGGATAACCGGGGTTGAGCACACGTACCATAACGGCTACAACACCAATGAGGAAGCCATAGATGTACTTGCCACACTCGGTACGGGCGCTGGTAACGGGGTCAGTGGCCATGAACACGGCACCGAAGGCAAAACCGCCCAGTACGAAGTGGTGCCACCACTCCAGCTGGTTGCCGCCTACGCCCTCCAGGAGCCAGCCCATGAGACCGCCACCTACGAATACGCTCAGCATGGTCTTCCAACTGGCAATGCCAGTGAAGAGCAGAAGCAGAGCACCAAGGGCAATGGCGATAACGCTGGTCTCACCGATAGAACCGGGAATCAGACCTGTGATGGCATTGCAGATGGTCTCGCAAGGTACAGCATTGCCTACGGCTGCATCGCCAAGAGGAGTTGCTGCAGAGAATGCCTCGGGCACATCGTAACCCAGACCGAAGATTGTGTTCTGTGCCACCCAAACGCTATCGTCGCCAGTCATTGCACTGGGATAGCTGAAGAAGAGGAATGCACGGGTAATCAGTGCGGGGTTGAAGATGTTCATACCGGTACCGCCGAAAATCTCCTTTGCGAAGATTACGCTGAACGCCACGGCCAGAGCCAGAATCCAGAGGGGAGTGTTTACTGGGATAATCATGGGAATGATGATACCTGATACAAGGAAACCTTCCTGAATCTCCTCCTTCTTCCACTGAGCCACCACGAACTCAATGCCAAGACCAACGATGTAGCTTACAATAATCTTGGGAAGAACGGCAGCCAAGCCAAAGAGGAACATGCCAACGTGGTCGGTCATGTCGCCACCGGCAGCCAGTGCGTTCTGATAACCCACATTGTACATACCGAAGAACAAAGCGGGGAGCAAAGCCAGCACCACAAAGCTCATGATGCGCTTGCTGTCGATTGCGTCGTGGATGTTTACACCACCCTTACGGCCAGTTGTATTGGGAACGAAAGCAAATGTTTCGAGTCCGTCATACAGCGAGTGGAAAGCATGGAACTTTCCGCCCTCCTGGACATGGGGACGCATATTATCAAAAAGTTTTTTAATCGCTTTCATATTTTTCTATTAATGTAATTAAGCATTCTCCTTCTTCAGGATATCCAATCCCTCGCGAACGATGCGCTGAAGTTCCAACTTAGAGCTGCATACAAACTCGGCAATGGCAAAGTCCTCGGGAGCAACCTCGTAGATACCCAATGCCTCCTGACGGTCGATGTCGCCAGTGATGATGGCCTTGATGAGATATCCGGCATAGATGTCCATGGGGAATACCTTGTCGTACTCGCCGCTCATGATCATGTGGCGCTCACCACCCTTCACACGAGAGTCAAGCACATACTCCTTCTTGCTGCCGAAGAGCCAGCTGAAATAGCTGCGGTGTGTACTGAACTGAGAGAAGCGGGGCATGATCCAACCCAGCATCTCGTCGGCTTCGGCACCCTCGGGGATAGCGGTAACCTCTGTGGCATGAGCAGCAAGGAAACCGTCCTTGCAGGTCTTCACACCTGTCATGGGGTTGCCGTTGATGACACGTACGTCGCCCTCTGCCACCTGACCGGCGAGAAGAGTGGACAACTTCTGGCCCACCTTGACCTTGTAGTACTTGGGAGCCTTCACCTCGCTACCTGCCAGTGCGATGGTACGGGAATAGTCCACCTTGCCGGTCTTCAGGATGCGACCGAGCATGATAACCTCCTCTGCACCCAGTGTCCATACCACCTCACCCTTGTTGATGGGGTCGATGTGATTGATCTGGACACCAACGTTACCAGCAGGAGCAGGACCGTCGAAGACATAGACAGTGCAGTCCTTTGCCTCGGTCAGAGCCTTGGCACTCTGCTTGCTGCTCACACCCAGATTGACAGGTGCAATCTTTGACAATGCCGACAAGCCTGCCTGGAACTCAGCCTCCTGACCGTTCAGCACATACTCAAAATCCTGTGCCAAAGGCATGCTGTTGAAAGCACTCACATGGATAGCCTTGGGAGTCTCATCAGGATTAGCCACTGTGTCGTAGGGACGCTGACGGATCATGCCGAAGATACCGCTCTCGAGAAGCAGAGCCTTCACATCATCAGTCTTGAAGACCTTGCTCTCAAACTTCATGTCGCACTTGACGCGAACACTCAGCAACTTGCGACGGTCACCACGCTCTACCTGCGATACAACACCGCTGACAGGGCTGACAAAACATACCTCTGGATGCAACTTGTCCACGAACAAGGCATCGCCGGCCTTTACGGCATCACCTTCCTTGACAACCACCTTGGGCTTGAGTCCTGCAAAATCCTCTGGGCAGAGTGCATACTCGCCAGGACATTCCACAGAAGCAGTCTCCTTGGCAGCCTTTCCCTTCAGGTTGATGTCCAGGCCCTTACGCAATTTGATTACTTTTGCCATATACTGTTAATAAAATAAAATGTTAATACAATCTCGCACAAAGGTACGCATTTTTATTGACTAATGTATTTAAATAAGAAAAAAAATGCATACTTTTGTGAAAGAATTTAAAGCATGAGATTACTCAAACGTTCAATACAATGGATTATAGGTATAATCTGTGGACTCTTTTTGAGTCTACAGATAGCAATGTATATGCCTTTTATCCAGGAGAAAGTTGGCTCAATCGTATCCTCTGTTCTCAAGGAAACATGGGACTGGGACATAAAGATAGACAAGATTAGGATCGGACTGGGCAACCGCATCATCATCGATGGTATAGAACTTAAAGACAAGCAAGACAGTACCATCGTCAATGCCTCCCGTTTAGCAGCAAAAATAGACTTGCTGCCTCTGTTAGAAGGCCGCGTCAGCATTGCCAACGCACAGCTCTTCGGCACCAGCATCAACCTTTACCAGCAAACTCCCGAGGAGAGTCCCAACTTTCAATTTTTGATAGACACCTTCAGTAGCAACGACACCACCAGTTCCCCCATCAACCTACACATCGGCAGCGTCGTTCTTCGAAGGGTAAGCATCAATTGGAATCAGCAATGGATGCCACACAAACCAGAAGGAACCTTAGACCCTGCACATCTGCAACTTAACAACATTGCACTGACGGCACATTTAAGAACACTCACATCCGATTCGCTAAATGTTGCCATCAAACGACTTTCTTTCATTGAAAAGAGCGGATTCTGCATAGAAAACATATCACTGGAAACTGCCTACGGAAGCTATGGAGGATACCTGCATGACATGGCAATAAAGCTACCACATAGCACCATATCGCTCCCAAGTTTTGAAGCGGCATGGCCAGACTCCATCAACAAAAAAAACTTCAAAAACCTCGTCAACAACACCGAATGGAATTCACACCTTTCCTTAAACATTGTTCCATCCGACTTCAAAACACTCGTACCCAAGCTTAGCGCCGCACACTCCCCCATCTCCATTAAAGCCGAAGCAGATGGCAGAGATGGCAACGTAAATATCAAACAATTCAAAGTTGACAACAATGGTTCACTCTCTCTCGCATCAAGGATGCACATAACAGACATCACTGGTGAGCCATATTTTTCTGCTGCCATAGACAAATTGCAAGCCAACAAAAAACTGCAATTATACATCACTCAGGAACTCGAAGGCAAGCAACGCGAGATATCTCCATTAATCACACGACTTGACACCGTCAATATCAAGGGCAGGATTGAAATTTCAAGACAAAAGCAAACCTGTGATATATCCATCACAAACCATTGTGGCAATATCAGCATGAACGCAGAGTTGGCAAATAACAACGATTTCAAACTTAGCGTTTCCACAACAGGCATCGATGTCGACAAAATACTTTCCGACAATGGTCAACACACCATCGGAAATATTGCATTCAACACCAAGGCCCATGGAGTGCTACACAACAAGCACAACCTGCCACAAATGGAAATAAACACTCTTTTGCCACACGCCCATATCAACGGCAACGAGTACACCGATGCGCATATCAATGCAAGCGTTACCAAGGACAAGGTTTCCGCAACCGCCCACATAGACGATATTATAGGTAGCGCGAAAGCAGAAATCAAGTGGCAAAAGAACTACACCAACCACATCGTAGCAAACATAGACATCGACAACATGCTGACAGAGAGATTGGGATTGGGCAACAGATATCCCGAAAAATCACTCTCCATCACATCCAACATAGACGTGCGTGGCACATGCCTGGACGATATAACAGGCAACATAAGCATCAACGATGCAGCACTAAAATCGGCAGACACAACCGCCATTCTTGTAGGTCCATACAATCTGGACATAAACACCAGCACCGAACCAGACAGCCGAAATCTTTACATTAAGTCCAATTTCATAAATGCCTCTGCTATCGGTGATTATAAATTCACCACATTGCTCGCAACTATACAGAACCATTTACACAAAGAACTACCCAACATCATCAGCAAGAAACCTCTCAAAGTTGCCGACAACCTTAATTTCTCTATTAGCATTCAGGACACAACATTCCTGCGACACATAATCCTTAAGAACATCACCATACCAGAGGAAGCAACCATAACAGGCAACATCTATGGTAGCGACTCCCTAAAATTGTCGGCACATATACCCTATCTACAATATAACAAGGAGTACCTTCGCAACAGCAATCTAAGCATCCATAGCAGCAACAATTTATTAACTTCTCTTTTCACCACCGAACGCCGCCAGAAGAAAGGATTCACAACATTGTCCCTCAAAGCCAATGCCGGAGACAACAGGCTTCGCCTCATTACCAGCATTGACAACCAACGCCAACCGCGTTCAAAAGGAGAGTTGGATATCACCGCAAATTTCATAAACACACATAGCGACGACCCACACATCACAGCCTGGATAGCACCTTCAGACCTTACTATCTCCGACGTACCCTGGCGCATCTACCCCACGAGCCTCGCACTAAAGAACAAGAAAATTACCATCAAGGGGTTCAAGGTAAGCGACCACAATAATCGAAACATTGAAATAAACGGACAGATATCCACCAACAAAGAGGATACTTTAAACGTAGCTCTTGAGAACATAGATGTCAAGTATATACTCGACCTTGTCAATTTTCACTCCGTCGAATTTGAAGGCGATGCATCGGGCAACGTCCACGCCACCAAACTCCTCTCCCAACCATATGCCACAGCAGATATTACTGTAGAAAACTTCAACTTCAACCAAGCCCCTATGGGCAAGCTAACAGCCAAAGCCAATTGGGGAGAAACACCACATATGCTCAAACTGGATGCCTCTATTAACGACGAGGCAAACAACCACAGCACCAACATCCATGGCGGTTTCAATATCGAAGACAAATCCAGAGGTGATGGTCTCGACCTCCGTATTAATACCAAACGCTTCAACCTTGCATTCCTCAACTTCTTCACCAAAAGCATATTTGAGGACTTCCAAGGTAGAGGAACTGGCTATTGCCGTATCTATGGCCCATTCAAAGCCATTGACCTCGAGGGAGACATGCTCATCGACAATGCATATTGCAAGCTACCAATGCTGGGAACATCCTATCGCTTAGAAAATGATAGCGTACACCTACGTCCCGGAGAAATAGTTATCAACGCACTACTCATGGACGAAGACTTCGTGGCTAAACCACAAAATAAAAAAGCAAAAGTCACCAGCAACAAACAACTCCTTGCACACAATGCATTGCTAAAAGGCAAGCTCAACCACCAGCATTTCAAAGACCTCACATTCCAATTCGATGTTAAGGCCAATAATTTACTTGGCTATAATTTCACCGACTTTGGCGAAGACTCCTTCTATGCCACCGCCTATGCCTCAGGAGATATTTCTATAAAAGGTCTCCCAGGACGCCTCACCGTAGACATCAATGCCACCCCAGAGGCAGGAACCGTCTTCACCTACAACGTTAGCACCCCCGAAAACATCACCGAGGCTGGTTTCATAACATTCAACGATGGTAATGCCCGTAAAAATCAAAAGCAGAATCTATCCACACAAGGCAATCCATCATCAGCAAAGGAAGAAAACACCAACCAAGCAGACGATGACGACGACATGGAGCCATCGTCAGACCTCTTCCTCAACTTCAATCTACAGATACCCCCCTCTGTCAAGATGCGTTTGCTCATGGACTCCAAGTCGGGCGACATGATAGAATTACAAGGAAATGGCAAAATCATGGCCAAATACCATGACAAGGGCCGATTCAACATCTATGGAACCTATCGTGTTCAGGACGGAAGTTACAAACTCAGCATTCAGGACATTATACGTCGCGATTTCAAATTCCAACCCGATGGCACTATAGTCTTTGGAGGAGATCCCATGAAAGCCGACCTCAACATGAAAGCCATCTACACCGTACACGGAGTTTCTTTAGACGACCTCACCACATCATCCCTTGGATTCTCCAAGACACGAGTAGACTGTATCATGGACTTAACAGGACATCCAGAACAGCCCGCCATCACCTTCGACTTCGATCTGCCCGATGCCACAGAAGACGAACAACAGATGGTTCGTTCTATTGTCAGCACCGAAGAAGAGCGAAACATACAAACCATCTACCTACTTGGTCTTGGACGCTTCTTTAATTTTGACGCGCAAGACGATTCCCAGAGTACTGCTGCCATAAACTCTTTAGTTAGCTCTACCCTATCACAACAAATCAACCAATTTATCTCCAATGCAGTAGGAAACAAGAGCAACTGGAATTTTGGCACAAGTTTGAAAACCAGCGATGATGGTTGGCGCAACATGGATGTCGAGGGACAACTCAGTGGCAAACTCCTCAATAACCGCCTTCTGGTATACGGCAACTTCGGTTACCGCGAAAAGTACTACACCCAACGCAGTTTCATCAGCGACGTTTCCGTAGAGTATCTGCTGACCAAAAATGGAACCATATCTATCAAGGCCTACAATCAGGCCAACGACCGATACTTTGTCCAGTCATCCATAAACTCGCAAGGTATTGGCATTCAGTTCAAAAAAGACTTCAATCACATCCCTGACCTCTTCCGTTGGCTCATGCCAAGAAAAAAGATGGAAGAGTAAAATTAGCACCTATTTCTCCAACTATTTTTGTCCCCAAAAGGGATAGGCAGATAACAAGATGATAAAATAAACTGATCCATGTGATATGGAACAAGGTGTGTGATGTGTATGAGTAAGTTTTGTCTCAGCACATTAAACCATCCATTACAAAAGTCTTGGCGTACTCTCTAACTTCGGGAGACAGCCTTTGAGCGTTTAACAAACACCCGACGCCTGGTTATGTGGACGTCGGGTATTTTTATTTGTCTTTTTTACTTTGATTCCTTGCGTTCCTTACCTTGTATCACCTTGATGGAAACGATGCGACGTTCGTCCATTTCCATCACTTCAAAGTTGAGGTTGCGATAAGCGATACGTTCGTGCAGAGAGGGGAACTCGCCCTTGATTTCGAGCAGAAGCCCTGCCAGTGTGTCGGCATCTCCTTCGACATCTGCAAAGAAATCGTCGTCAAGGTTCATGATACGATAGAAGTCCGTCAACAGTGTCTTGGCTTGGAAAAGATAGGTAAACTGATTGAGACGCTGGTATGTCTTCTCTGTGTCGTCGTATTCATCATCTATGTCGCCAATAATTTCTTCGATGATATCTTCCATGGTGACAATACCTGATGTGCCTCCAAATTCGTCGACAACGATGGCTATGTGAACCTTATTCTTCTGGAAATCACGCAAAAGGTCGTCAATCATCTTGGTTTCGGGAACGAAATATGGTGGACGTATAAGGCTCTGCCAGCGGAAGTTGGCAGGTTTCTGCAAATGGGGCAAAAGGTCCTTGATATACAGCACACCTTGAATGTTGTCGGCAGTGCCCAGATATACAGGAATACGGCTATAGTTGTTTTCTACGATACACTTAATAACCTCGGGGAAAGGCGTCTTCATATCAAGGTCGACAATATCCACACGCGGTGTCATCACTTCACGTGCCATCTCGCCACCAAAACGTATTATACCCTCGAGCATTTTGCTCTCCTGTGCAATGTCTTTCTTGTTGGTCAGTTCCATTGCCTTTTCCAGGTCGTCAACAGTGAGCGATTCGGTTTCGGAGGATACTATCCTGTCGGTAAATCCTTTGCTCATTATAAGTAGCGAGGAGATGGGATAGAACACCTTTTCCATAACATATAATATAGGTGCGGCAAAGCGAGCGAAGGAAAGTGTGCGTTGGGCACTGTAGATCTTGGGCATAATCTCGCCAAAGAGGAGCAACAGGAAGGTGAGAACAACTGTTAGCAGGAGGAATTCCAACCACTCTGTTCCTGGACCAAAATGGAGCCATGACATGAAGAACATATTGAGGAGCATGATGACACCGACATTGACCAAATTGTTGAGTATCAATATCGTTGCCAAGACACGGTCGCTATGCTCGCGAAGTTGCAGAATGCGGACATCGCAACTGCGCTTCTGCTCGGAAATCTCCGCCAAATGTTGAGGTGTGAGACTAAAGAAGGCTATCTCGCTGGCAGATGCCAAACCACTGCACAGGAGCAACAAGACACTACCCCCCAGTGCGCACCATGCTCCGAGAGAGGGCTCGGTGGTGGTGAGGGCATATTGCATATCAAAATTTAAAAAAGAGAACATCAATTTGATTTATATACTATATAGCAATTATGAAAAGCATTCAAGGCTGTGCTGTTTGCTCCTGGGTTTCACCTCTGCGTGGCGAGAGCAATTCTATAGCCTCGGCCCATATCTCCACTACATAACGTTTCTGTCCGGAACGATCATCGTATGAACGTGTGTGAATCTTGCCTTCTATATACAGTTTGTCGCCCTTGTGAACATATTTCTCTACGGTTTCGGCCAACTGACGCCACAAGATGATGTTGTGCCACTCGGTGCGGTCGGGCACCTCGGTACCATTTTGCAGACGATAACCACGCTCTGTTGTAGCCAATCTTACTGTGGCAACAGCCACACCAGCATCAACATAGCGTATCTCGGGTTCCACTCCCACATTGCCTATCAGCATTACTTTGTTCATAAAATATCAGTGCAATATTTTTATTTGCGCAAAGATAAGGATAATTTCCCGAATTTACAAGAATTATAACCATGCAACTGAAACATCAAACATTAGTGCAACAATTAGGCATCTCGTATAGGGAGCGTTGGACGTATATTGACTATCTTTGCAAACGATATATGAACAACGAACGCAAAATTACCAAAGAACTGCTTGACAGGGTGTTGCTGGAGCATTTTGACAAGGAGAAATTTCTAGATGTTGACCCATGCGGACTGGTTTACGAGTTGGCGAGGCATACGGAGCGACAATTGGACATAGAACTCGGAGCATTGTTCGTGGCCATGATTACCTGGGGCAACCGTAAAGCCATAAGGCAAGCTGCCAGAAAGATGCTGGAACAGGAAATGAAGTGGCACCCGGCAGAGTTTGTTATGCAACAGAAATACCTCGGAAGTTATCTTGATGCCAAGAACGGATGTGTGTACAGGACACTGAACCGCGACACATTCATACTTGTGTGCCACAACATCCGCGAGGCTTTGCTGGCAGATAACAAAGACACAGAGGAGCTGACGCTGGAAGACATCTTCATAGGACGTGATATACCAGAGGTGATATCTGTGATTAGCGGATGGCTCTCCCCTGCCCGACTGGGAAAGCCTGGCAAATCGGCATGCAAACGCATATGCATGTATCTAAGATGGATGGTACGACGCGAGGCTCCCGATCTGGGGCTATGGAAGAAAATGAACCAGGCCAACCTCTATGCCATCATGGACACACACGTATGCCAACTGGCAGCACCATTGCTAAGCAGAAGACAAGCCGATTGGAAAACATGCACAGAACTGACGAACATATTTCGCTCATGGTCGGCAGAAGACCCTTTGAAATACGACTTGGCACTAATGACGGCAGCCGACCATGGTTTTTAAGCAACTCTTGCTCAATAATAATGAAGGAGGAAGTATGGATGTCTGACTTTTTGTAAAAAAAATATTGCAAACACTTTCTATATTCAACAATTTTGATTACCTTTGCACACCGAAATAATATACTAACATCAAATATCTCTAACAATTATGCCTAACGGAAAGAAGCACAAGCGCCACAAGATGGCCACTCACAAGCGTAAGAAGAGACTGCGCAAGAACAGACATAAGAGCAAGTAAGCCACTTGCCGTCTGACTGCGTTTATATGCGCAAAAGGAACAACATCCGGTAGCCAAGCGGCCGTTATATTTATATATAAGGTGCTGGTACCGGATTTTTATTTTTACATTTTTATTATATGACCAGCGAACTATTTATTGATGTACACCCCAAAAAGATATCAATAGCCCTTACCGAGGACAAGCGATTGATGGAATACCAGGAGGAGAGCCAGGAGGCTAGCTTCCAGGTGGGCAATGTATATCTGGCAAAAGTAAAGAAACTGATGCCGGGACTTAATTCCTGCTTTGTGAACGTTGGTTATGAAAAAGACGCATTCCTGCACTACCAAGACCTCGGAACAGAATTCAACTCGTATGCCAAATTCCTGAAAAGACTACTTTCGGACCGCAAACACTTGCCTTCACAAAGCAATATACTCACCGAGCCCGAATGTCCCAAGGATGGTGCCATACAACACTATCTGCAACAAGGCCAGGAAGTCCTGGTGCAGATTATCAAGGAACCCATATCTACCAAGGGGCCACGACTCACATGCGAACTCTCATTCCCCGGACGTTTTCTGGTATTGATGCCTTTTCAGGACAAGGTCAATGTTTCTGCAAAAATCAAAGACCCCAAGGAACGTACACGCCTGAAACAAGTAATCGAGAGCATTAAGCCAGAAAACTGCGGAGTAATAGTGCGCACCGTTGCCGAAGGCAAGAAAGCCAGCGAGCTGGACAACGAGATGAAGATACTGACACAACGTTGGACAAACACACTGCTCAATGCCCAGAAGGCAAAAGAAAAGCCACAACTGGTGTATGAAGAGAGCAGTCGTGCCGTTGGTATGCTTCGCGACTTGTTTAACCCTTCATACGAAGGCATATATGTAAACAACGAGAGCATCTTCCACGAAGTACGCGACTATGTGAGCCTCATTGCCCCAGAACGCACAGATTGTGTAAAGATGTACAGGGGTAGCCTTCCCATCTTTGACAATTTCGACATCACACGACAAATCAAGTCAAGCTTCGGCACCACCGTTACCTACAAAGGTGGAGCATATCTTATCATAGAACACACCGAAGCTCTGCATGTGATAGATGTGAACAGTGGCAACAGATCCAAAAAGGACGACACCCAGGAGGCGAATGCTCTGGAAGTCAATCTGGGAGCTGCCGACGAAATAGCACGCCAATTGCGCCTGAGAGACATGGGAGGCATCATCGTCGTAGACTTTATCGACATGAAGCATACAGAGTCGAGACAAGCGCTATACGACCGCATGGTGGAAAACCTGAAAAAAGACAGGGCACGCCACAACATACTGCCTCTGACTAAGTTTGGCCTGATGCAAATTACCAGACAACGTGTACGTCCGGTGATGGATGTCAAGGTAGAGGAAGTATGTCCCACTTGCCAAGGTTCTGGTAGCATTAAGAGTAGCCTGCTCTTCACCAAGGTTCTTGAAGGCAAGATACAGATGATACAGAACAGGCTTTCCATAAAGCATTTCACACTGCATGTGCATCCCTATGTCTATGCATATCTTTGCCAGGGCCTCTGCAGCCTTAAGATGAAATGGCAGTGGCGCTATGGACTTGGGGTAAAGGTTATCCCCAGTCAGAAACTTGGTATGCTACAATACGAGTTCTACGACAGCAATGGACAGGAAATTGATGTGCAGGAAGAAATAGAAATACGTTGAATTCATAATCAACTGGGCAATTCAAAAAGTTAATGTGTATTAACTATGTGTTTTAATTGGGGCAGAAGGGTGTTCTCTTCTGCCTATTTGTTTTTTTTTTCGATAAAAAGCAGTAACTTTGCAACCAATTTGTACGGTGGTCTGGTTATTATTGTATCATTTATGATACACCATAGTAAAAAAGGCACTACATGTACAACACACATTGTATAAGAAATTAATAACAATAAACTAACAAATAAAGAAACAATGAAAGTAAACGGAAAGATTGTTTTTGCCACAGCTATTGCAGCTTCGGCTATGTTGGCATCTTGTGGTAGCAAACAGCAGCAACAGATGCCTACTGCCACCTTCAAGACAGAAAAGGTGGGTCGTCAGGATGTAACTTTGGAAAACAAGTACAGTGCCACCATCCGTGGCCGTCAGGACGTTGACATCTATCCTTTGGTTGGCGGCACTCTGAAGCAGATTTGTGTCACCGAAGGTCAGACCGTTCGTCAGGGACAGACATTGTTCATCATCGACCAGGTGCCCTATCAGGCAGCCCTCAACACAGCAGAAGCAGCACTCAAGGCAGCTCAGGCTGGTGAGGCAACAGCAGCCATGAATTATGAAAGCAAGAAGAAGCTCTTTGCAGAGAAAGTCATTTCCGATTTTGACCTTCAGGCAACATACAACACCCTTCTTACTGCAAAGGCACAGGTAGCACAGGCACAGGCCCAGGTTACCAATGCTCGCAACAGCCTTTCATATACCGTAGTCAAAGCTCCCTCCAATGGTGTTGTAGGCACTCTCCCCTATCGTCAGGGCGCATTGGTTGGCGCACAGATGCCCCAGCCTCTGACCACAGTGAGCGACAACAGCCAGATGTGGGTATACTTCAGCATCTCCGAGCGCGACCTGCTTGCTATGGTACGCAAGAACGGTTCAATAGACGAGGCCATCAAGAATATGCCCGAGGTTACCCTCACCCTTATCGATGGTTCTATGTACGAAGAAAAGGGCCGCATAGAGAGCGTCAGCGGTGTGGTTAACACCAACACTGGCAGCGTACAGTTGCGTGCTGTATTCAACAACCCCAATGGCATTCTTCACAGTGGCAGCACTGGCAACATCATCATCCCCTCTCTACACGAGAATGTTCTTGTTGTACCCGCTACAGCCACCGTTCAGACCCAGGACCGCTTCCGTGTGTTCGTTGTAGGCAAGGACAGCATTGCTCACGGCAAGGTTGTTGACATTAACGAACAGAAGGCAGGCAACCTCTTCATCGTTACCTCTGGCATAGACGAAGGCACAGAGATTGTATCCGAGGGTGCAGGTATGGTTAAGGAAGGCCAGAAGGTTAAGTAAGCAACCAGACAAAGTGTGTCCTTAACTTATTATTTCAAGAAGAACAAATCAACAAGCAACATTATACACAATGAAAGGAAATATATTCATTAAAAGACCCGTGATGGCGATGTCCATTTCCATCATGATTCTTATAGTGGGTGCTATCAGTTTCTTTACCCTGCCCATGGAGCAGTTCCCCGACATAGCACCTCCAACCATTTCCGTTAGCGCCTATTACACAGGTGCCAATGCCGATGCTGTAACAAAGGCTGTGATTCAGCCCCTCGAGGAAAGCATCAATGGTGTAGAGAACATGATGTACATGACCTCAACATCTACCAACTCTGGTTCTGCCACCATCACCATTTACTTCAAGCAAGGCACCGATGCCGATATGGCAGCCGTCAATGTGCAGAACCGCGTCTCCAAAGCCCAGGGTCTGTTGCCACAGGAAGTAACCAAGATTGGTGTTACCACCCAGAAACGCCAGACCTCATTCCTTCAGGCCACAGCCTTGACCTGCACCAATGGAGAATACGACCAGGACTTCATTTCAAACTACCTGGACATCAACGTAATCCCCGAAGTGAAACGTATCAAGGGTGTAGGCGATGTGCAGGTGATGGGTGGCCAGTACTCTCTGCGTATATGGCTCAAGCCCGAGCTCATGGCCCAGCACAAGGTTGTCCCCACCGACATCACCTATGCCCTGGCCGAGCAGAACCTTGAGGCTCCCGCTGGTCAGTTGGGCGAAAAGCCACTTACTGCCAACCGTGGCAATGGCATTGAGAACGTTTATCAGTACACACTGAAATATACCGGTCGTCTGAGCAAGATCGAGGACTTTGAAAACATCGTTCTCAAGGCTCTCCCCGATGGCAGTATACTTCATCTTGGAGATGTTGCAGACATAGAACTGGGTTCCAACAGCTATGCTTTCTATGGCAAGTGCAATGGTTATCCAGCAACAACCTTCATGGTAAACCAGATGCCTGGCACAAACTCCAAGGAGGCAAACGATGCCGTTGATGCCAAGCTGGCAGAACTTAGCAAGAACATGCCCGCTGGTTTGGAGTTCGTCAACGTAATGTCGTCAAACGACTTCCTCAATGCATCTATATACAATGTAGAGGAAACCCTCATCATTGCCATCTTCCTGGTAATCCTGGTGGTGTACTTCTTCCTTCAGGACTTCCGTGCAACCATCATTCCTGCCATCTCCATCATAGTATCTCTTGTAGGTACCTTTGCATGCATCGCTGTAGCAGGATTCTCACTCAACCTGCTCACACTGTTTGCATTGGTACTTGCCATAGGTACTGTTGTCGACGATGCCATCGTGGTGGTTGAGGCCGTACAGGCCAAGTTCGACGCTGGCTACAAGAGTCCCTACGAAGCCACCCGCGACGCCATGGGCGATGTTACCATGGCCGTAATCTCTTGTACCTTTGTCTTCATGGCAGTATTTATCCCCGTAAGTTTCATGCCAGGCACATCTGGCGTGTTCTACACCCAGTTTGGTGTCACCCTGGCTACATCAGTAGGTTTGAGTTGCGTTTGTGCGCTAACACTCTGCCCTGCCCTTTGTGCCATGCTGATGAAACCAGCCAGTGGCGAGCGCCGCAAGGGTTTCTTTGGTTCTGTCAACTACTATACCCGCAAAGCATACGAGGCATCATACAATGCAATGCTTACAAAGTATAGCAACATTCTGGCATCGCTCATCCGTGCCAAGAACCGCTGGATTGCCCCCACCAGCATCATTGTAGCCTTTGCCGGTATGGCATTCTTTGCCTCCAACATCTCCGTGGGTCTTGTTCCTGCCGAGGACCAGGGTACCGTAATGCTGGTTATGAGCACACCTCCAGGCACCAACCTTGGTACAGCGTCCAAGACTATGGACAAGGTAGAGAAGATCATGCAGGAAACTCCTGAAATCAAGGACTATATTCGTGTAAATGGTTTCAGCTTCATGGCAGGTCAGGGTGTATCCTATGGTATGGCTATCGTGCGTCTTAAGCACTGGAGCGAGCGCAACTATGGCAGACTTCACCCCATAGACAACTTCAAGTCCACAAGCACCATAGTTGCGCAATTAAAATTGAGCCTTCGCTTTATGCAGGAGATTCCCGAGGCTCAGTGCTTTGCCTTCGAACCCGGTATGATTCCCGGTTATGGTACTGGTTCTATCGAGTTGAACCTACAGGACAAGATGGGTGGCGACAAGGCAGTATTCCTGGGATATGCCGAGAAGTTCCTCGAAGGCATGGGCAAGCGTCCCGAAGTGGCACGCGCCATAACATCCTATGCACGTAACTTCCCCCAGATTCAGGTAGAGATCGACGCTGCACAGTGCAAGCGTGCTGGTGTATCTCCTACCGATGTGCTCAGTGCGCTCGGTACATACTGCGGTGGTTCCTATGTGAGCAACATGAACCAGTTCGGCAAGGTTTACCGTGTAATGATGGCAGCTCACGAGAAGTCTCGCCTCACCCCCGAGGATCTTGCCAACATGTACATACGCGTTGGTGGCGAAATGGCACCTCTGTCTCAGTTCATCAAGCTTACTCCCGTTCTTGGTCCCGAGATCGACACCCGATTCAACCTCTTCAGCTCCATCATGTGCAACATCACCCCCAATGCAGGTTATGCCAGCACCGATGTGATGACAGCCGTAGAAGAAGAGTTCAACAAGGCATTCCCCTCTGGCTATGACTTCGAGTATGGCGGCATGAGCCGTGAGGAGCACCAGCAGATGGGCAGCATGGCATCATATCTGATCTATGGCATTTGCTGTGTCCTCATCTACCTCATCCTGAGCATGCTATACGAAAGCTTCCTCATTCCCTGGGCAGTAATGCTTTCTGTACCTGCCGGTCTTATGGGTGCTTATGGTTTTGCCTGGTTGTGGAACTGTCTATACGAATTTACATTCGACGCGAGTGGTCTGGTAAACTTCTTAAACGGTTTCGGAGCAAACATTCCTGCAGAAGCAGGTCAAATAGGCCAGATTCTGTTCAAGTCCATCTTCCTGGGCAAGATCGAGAACAACATCTACATGCAGACTGCTGTCATCATGCTCATCGGTCTGTTGGCAAAGACAGCCATCCTTATTACCGAGTATGCACTTGAGCGTCGTCGCAAGGGTCTGGGCATCGTTGAGGCTGCCTATGCAGCTGCCGAGGCACGTCTGCGTCCCATTCTGATGACCGTACTCACCATGATCATCGGTATGATACCTCTGGTGCTTATGACAGGTGCAGGTGCAAATGGTAACCGTACCATCGGTATTGCTGTCATTGGCGGTATGTTCGTAGGCACATTGGCTATTCTGCTCTCTGTTCCCGTATTCTTCATCTTCTTCGAGTGGGTACAGGAGAAAATCCGTCCTGCCATGATAGAAGAACCCGATGCACAGGTACTGATGGAGCGTGAACGCATCCGCCACGAGCGCGAAGTTCGCGAGCAGAAGCACAAGGAAAAGTACTAATTGCACTCCCACCTAATATATAATAATGAATAACAAGATGAAGAAAAACATCATAATCCTATCCCTTGCAGCTTTGTCAATGACAAGCTGCGGGGTGATGAAAAACTATAACCGCGACAAGGTGACACAACCCATAGAGGTAGAATCTCTTTATGGCGATGCACTCAGCGGTGACTCACTGGGATTGGGCGATTTGAAGTGGCGTGAACTCTTCACCGACCCAACTCTTCAGGCACTCATCGAACGCGTTCTGGCACAGAACACCAACATCAAGAATGCTGACCTCTCTGTACAACAGTTGGAGCATGCACTCAAGGCTACCAAGTGGGCTTTTGCACCCAGCGTTGCTCTTAGTGCCAATGGTACTGTCAGCAAGATGTGGGACCCCTACAATCGCGACAGCTACAGCAACATCCCCAGTTCCAAGCCCTATAGCATTGGCCTTACCGTAGGCTGGCAACAGGTCAACCTCCTTCAGTTGCGCAATGCCAAGAAAGGTGCTGAGATGAACTACCAGCAGGTTATTGCCGCCAAGCAAGCTGTACAGGCATCTTTGGTTTCACACACAGCCTCTATGTACTACACCTTGGCACAGCTCGACGAGCAACTTGTGCTGATGAAGCAAACCAAGGCCAACTGGGCAGAGTACCTGAAGATGCAGAAGCTTCTTATGGAGGCAGGTCAGGCAAATACAGCTGCCGTTGCCAGCATCGAGGCCACCTATTGGAGCATCTGCCAAAGTGTTGTCACCATCGAGGACAATATCCGTATCATCGAGAACCAGCTTTCTAATCTGCTCAACGAACCATCGGCAAAGATTAAGCGCAATTCGCTGAAAAGCTTCAATGCACCAAAGATTGTTAGCACTGGTGCACCTATCAGCATCCTTTCACGCCGTCCCGATGTTCGCATTGCAGAAATGGCATTGGCATCTGCATTCTATGATGTCAACCAGGCCAAGTCAGCCTTCTACCCTGCCCTCACCCTCAGTGCTACAGGAACATTCACCAATGGCCAGCAGGCCAACATCAACCCTGGAGCCATCATAGGTCAGGCAGTAGCAGGTTTGGCACAACCCATCTTCATGAATGGAGCACTTAGAGCCAGACTGAAAATCAGCAAGGAGCAGATGGAGATTGAAGCCAACAACTTTACCAATGCTGTCATCACTGCTGGCAACGAGGTAAATACAGCCATGCTTCAGGTACGTTCTGCAGAAGAACTACGCACTATGATAGACAAGCAGGTTCAAGCACTGGATACTGCCTACGAAGCAACACGCAAGTTGTTTGCAGGTAGCAGCGCCAACTACCTCAATGTCATCACAGCCCACAACAATCTCATCCAAGCTCAGATGACACAGATAGGCAACCGTATGGAAGCTATCAGCGCAACCATAGAACTCTATCTCGCTCTTGGCGGAGGTGCAGAATAAAAACTCTGCAAACCTGTCTATAACTAAAACAAAGGAACATCAACCTGTGCATCATGGGTTGATGTTCCTTTGTTTAGTTGCTATACTTGTTGCTATCTTTATCTTGATCAACGATAAACTACTCTATCCTCAATTATTGGTATCTGAGAATTTTGATTAGGAGGCTTGTAATTACACAAAAAAGAATCTCAACCGCATAAAATCAGCTATTGATACCCTGTTTCTATGATTTGTCGTTATTTATCAGACAGCAATAATAGCAAATTATTACTGCCCGGTAAACATACACATACCCTCCCAACTTGCAGAAATACGGCAAAGTGAACGGGTATGCTCCGGAAAAATGAGCAGTTGGTACGTCAGTTCGGGATAAGAAAGTTGTCTAAAAAGTTGGTAATATGAGATGTATTTTGTATCTTTATATGTGATTTCCAGTTACTTATAAAGTTTTATACAAGAATACACTCATGATTACCAACGACAAAATTATAGAAATTTTCTGTGCTACGGATGAATTTAGCAAGAAATATGAAGAAGAAATTGAAAATATGCCTCTTCTGAGTTCCGATGGCAAGGTCCGCCGAAGGCGTGCGGCGAGTATGTCCGATAGCGAGATTATGACGATTCTCATCATGTTCGATTTTGGCACTTTTGACAATTTCAAGCATTACTACCAACATTTTATCAAGCTTCATCTAAAGAGTGACTTTCCGGATGCGGTGTCCTACAACAGATTTGTTCAATTGGAGAGTAGGGGTTTCTTCAAGTGAATGTTCTTCCTGAACCTTCACTCTTTCGGACGGTGCATAGGAATCACTTTTATAGACTCCACTATGATTCCCGTATGCCACAACTTGCGCAGGTATGCCAACAAAGTATTTGCCGGTCTTGCTACTGACGGAAAGGGGACGACGGGATGGTGTCACGGTTTTAAACTGCATTTCATATGCAATGACCGGGGAGAGATTATAATGTTCTGTCTTACAGAAGCTAACGTGGATGACAGGGATCCGAAAGTATGGTCCATACTTGGCAAGAGAATTTACGGAAAACTCTTTGCTGACAGAGGATACATCTCACCCAGCTTGTTTGAGGCGCTCTTTGCTGATGGCGTAAATCTGGTGACAGGAATCAGAAGTAACATGAAAAACAAACTGATGCCACTATGGGACAAGATTATGCTTAGGAAAAGATATATCATCGAATGTATTAATCATCTGCTTAAGGACAAGGGGAATTTGGTGCATTCAAGACACAGATACGTCAACAATTTCCTAATGAACCTCATTGCTGCTATCAGTGCATATTGCTTCTTTGACAACAAAACTGAGGCAATCAACGGATATTGTGTTGAGGACAACAAACAACTAATATTGTTCTAATATTATCCCGAACTGACGTAAGGAATTGTAGGATAAGGGGATGTTTAGCAAAATGATTGCTCTCTATGTAAGAGATACTCCGAAAGACGGTACTTTCTGGTTATTAGACGGTATTTTGTTTTGCTTATCTGCTTTTGCTAAACAATCACGCACAATTATATGGCTGTCAGCCTTTTTATTGGCTTCAAAATGGTGTAAGTGCTTTATTTTGCGTAATTTTGCAGTAAATTAAGTATCTCTTACATAGAGAGGAAACCTTATTGAGCAAATAATTGTAAAAATTAGTGTAATATGAAACATTTAAAGTGTGAAAATAAGAATGGGAATGTAATCATTCCTGTTCCTGAAAGTTATTCTGATTGTGTAACATTGATTCGTAGTGATTTTTTTCGTTATACAGGAAAGAATTTGTCTATTTTAGAAATGTGGCGTAAGACATTTAGTAGTCATGTTCTTAAGTTCAATGTATGGTTGAGGTTGTCTTCATATAGAGGTTGGGCATATTATTATTGTAGATTTCGCCTGTCGCGAATTTCACGAAAATATGGTCTTCAGATAAACCCTCATTGTAAGATTGGATATGGCTTATATATAAGTCATGGATTTGGAACGATTGTAAATCCAACTGCGATCATCGGTAATAATGTAAATTTGAGTCAATTTACAACTATCGGTAGTAATAAAGGTAAGGCTGCCGTAATTGGAGATAATGTATATATAGGCCCTTCTGTGTGCCTAGTTGAAGACATTCATATAGGGAATAATGCTAGTATTGGAGCTGGTGCGGTTGTGGTAAAAGATGTTCCCGAAAATGCTACAGTTGCTGGCGTACCTGCTAGAGTTATATCAGAAAATGATCCAGGTCGTTTTGTGAATAGAAGGTGGACATTACCTTTCTAGACATCCATGATGGAGATGACTACAAGCGAAGTGGTTGTATATGCTAAACTACCTCGCACCTTCCAAATTCCTACACCCGTAGGCAACTATGCTCCCGATTGGGCTATCGCCATGAAGAAAAACGATGTAAAGCACATCTTCTTCGTAGCCGAAACCTAAGGTTCAATGTCCTCAATGGACTTGTCCGCCATCGAAAGAGCCAAAATCGACTGTGCCGAAAGATTGTTCAACTTCATATACACGGCTAATGAGAAGTACAAAGTGGCTCTGTAAACTTTAGATGCGTTCGCAAATGCTAGTTGATAAAATTCATTGTTGCTATGTAAGCCTCCGAAGAATTTATCCGTAAGGTGATAAGCATTATCAAAGAACAGAAATCAACGATGATTGTAGAGGCAATCCACTACAACTATTACCGAGGGTAAGTACAATAGCGACATTTTCACCGTCATGCGTATTCCGACGATACCCGTTCACTAATTCCGTTGATATCCGTTCACTTTGTTAGTAATCTTCTGTATAGTTGGCAAAGTTAATATTTTTTCCTCAAACTCTCTCCCTTAAGTTCAAATCTTCTTGATTTATGCACTAATCTGTCGAGACATGCTTCAGCTATCAGTTCGCTTTGAAAGACATCATACCAATCAGCTACTGGTAATTGGTGATGTAGGATCGCACGGAAGCACCACAAAACCATAATGGTTGCCCATATCATGCAAAGCGTCATTGATTTTCGGTTCGTGTCTGTCAGCCTTGACTACCGCAGCCTTTAGATTGTCTGGTGTAATGATTGGAGGAACCCCACCCAAATGTTCCAGGCACATACGGATGGCAAATATGAAATCTTCTGTTCGTTGGGAAGGTACGCATGTAACATAGATGTAGTCACTGTAGGGCATGCACCCGATGAACACTTCAACCTTGACAACCTCCCCAGTTTCCAGATCAATGTAGGACAGTTTGTCTCCGGCAAAGTCAACCATCAGTTTCTCCCCAGCAATATAGGATTGCGAAAGCACTGTGGTTATATCCTTTTGTGCCACAAGATTCTGTTTCAGGTGTTCGTAGAACTGTGACTTGCCGTATCCATCGGGATGTGTCTGACGATATTCCTCCCACAGAAGCTGGCGGGTTACATGAAGTTTACGGTTGCTAAGCTGTTCACGAAAATAGGGAAGTAAACGCAGGAACTCTTCCATGCGATTGTCCGTATAGGCCGGGCTCCCAACATGGAACATGCGTTCCAGCTCAGGGGCTTCTATCTTCAGAAGGCTGTCTATCTGCCATCCATTGGCATTGACGGGCTGCATGTAGCCGTTCACTGTTTCTTTGTTGATTGGTAACTTGCGGGCAATAGCGCGATTCGATTCTCCCTGTTGCTTTAGTTGTAACACTTGCTTGATTAGGCTCATCTTCTTTACTATTCCTGCCATTGACGTACAGCTATCTTTTATTTTGACGGTACGAAGATAGAAGAAGAATACGGCAAAGTGAACGGGTATGGGGCGGAATATGTAGTTTATCTAATTCTCTGGTGGTGGTTCTGCGTAAGCATCCGATAAACTACATATTTTAGCAGTTTTATTATTGTTGTACCTTTGCCCTGCAAAATTGCAACAATGTTAAAACTGCTATTATTATGACTAAAGACGAATTTGTATTACTGCAGCTTCAGTACCATCAGAGT
>JAFYMW010000031.1 GCA_017548165.1 Bacteroidaceae bacterium | reverse complement strand
GCATCGGGCACATACTTGCGCACTATGCTCTCCAGTTCGGGTAGCGAGGATATGCGGTTCGACACTATGTAGACCTGTCCGTTTCGGCTCATCTCAAAGCCCACGGCCTCGGCTATCACATCGCTCGAGAAGGTGCACACCTGCGTCTGTATGGGGTATCGGTTGGGTGGGGGAGTCTGTATCACGCTCAGGTCTCGGGCACCCATCAGCGAGAATTGCAGGGTGCGAGGTATGGGCGTTGCCGTCAGCGTCAGCGTGTCCACGTTGGTCTTCATCTGGCGCAGTTTCTCCTTGGTGGAGACACCGAACTTCTGTTCCTCGTCGATAATCAGCAGGCCCAGGTCCTGGAACTTCACCGCCTTGCCTATCAGTCGGTGCGTACCTATGACGATGTTTATCTTACCGTCCTGCAGGTCGGCCAGCAACTCCCTCGTGTCCTTTGTCGAACGGGCACGCGACAGGTAATCCACACGCACGGGCATGTCCTTCAGTCGGGCCGAGAAGGTACGATAGTGCTGATATGCCAGCACCGTGGTGGGCACCAGCACCGCCACCTGCTTGCCGTCCGTGGCAGCCTTGAAGGCGGCGCGTATTGCCACCTCCGTCTTTCCGAAGCCCACATCGCCGCACACCAGGCGGTCCATAGGTCGGGCACGCTCCATGTCGGCCTTCACATCCTGAGTGGCCTTCAGCTGGTCGGGCGTGTCCTCGTAGAGGAAGGAAGCCTCCAGCTCCGTCTGCAGGTATGTGTCGGATGCAAACTGGAAGCCCTTCTCCTGTCGGCGCAGGCTATAGAGGCGTATCAGGTCGCGTGCTATGTCCTTTATCTTCTTCTTGGTGCGCTCCTTCAGGTTCTCCCAAGCATGTCCCCCCAGTTTGTTCACCTTTGGCGGAGTACCGTCCTGACCCTTGTATTTCGACACCTTGTGCAAGGCATGTATAGATACATATATCACACCGCCACCATCGTAGTTTATGCGAATCTTCTCCACCATGCGCTCTCCCTCGGGTATGGCTATCAGGCCACCGAAACGGCCCACGCCATGGTCTATGTGCACCACATAGTCGCCCAACTGGAACTGCTGAATCTCCTTCAGCGTCAGCGCCATCTTGCCCTTGCGGGCATGCTCTGAGCGAAGGTTGTACTTGTGGAAACGGTCAAATATCTGATGGTCGGTGAAGACAACCAGTTTGCGGTCGTGATCCACGAACCCCTCGTGCAGGGTCTTCTCCACGGGTGTGAAGCGTATGCCCAGCTGCATGTCGTGGAAGATGCTCTCCAGACGGTCCGTCTGCTTGGTGCTATCGGCCAGAATGTATATGTCGTAGTCCTCCTGCTGATAGCGCAACAGTTCGCGTGTGAGCAAATTGAAATTCTTGTGGAACACGGGTTGCGGACTGATGCCGAAGGTCATGTTGGAGCGTCCCGTAGTGGCAGCGCCTAAAAGTATCGTTCTGAAGTCCAGCAAGCGGTGTCGGAATCGCTCCGGCTCCGTCAGTATCTGCTCGCGCACCAGTTTATTAGACTCGTCCTTGTCCGTGCCGCCTTCCTCCATCTCCACTATGCGTGCCGACAGGGAGAACCCCTCCTGCCAGATGCGCTCCACCTCGTCGCAAAGGAAGGCACGGTCGCGCATCACCAGCCGTGTCCCTTCGGGCAGAAACTCCAGTATGCTTATGCGCTCGCCCTGGTTCTGTGCCAGTTCGGGCACTATGCGTACCTCCTGCAACCTCTCCACCGACAACTGGCTCTGCACGTCAAACGTGCGTATGCTGTCTATTTCGTCACCGAAGAAGTCTATGCGGTAGGGATGCTCGCACGAGAAGCTGTACACATCCACCAGCGATCCACGCACGGCAAACTGCCCCGGCTCGTAGACATAATCCGTTCTGCGGAATCCCTGTTCCATCAGCCTCTTCTGCAAGGCTCTTATGTCCTGGCTCTCGCCCACGGCCAGCGCAATGGTATGCTCCTGCAACTCACTCTTGCTCACCACCCGTTCGGTCAGTGCCTCGGGATATGTGACGATGAAAAGGTGAGCGGGGAGAGGTGAGCGGGGAGCGGATGAGCGGTAGTCTTCGTCATTGTTCTTGTCCACCCCCTCCGCCCTACGGGCTCGTCCCCCTGTCTCAGAGGGACAGTTTGAGCGGGGAGCGGGGAGCGGGTGAGCGTTTAAAGTTGAATGTTGAACGTTGAACGTTGAACGAACAAGTTCTCCGTTTTCCGTTTTCACCTTTAATCCCGCTTCGCGGGCTTTTCCTCCTTGTTGCTCGGCATAATCAAAGTAAACTTTGCTTCTGCTCTCGCTTCCTGCGTCGGTTCCGTTCGTCAGCGCCGACAAGGCATCCGTGCGCAAAATTTCATTGCCGGCATCCCTTTGTCCGTACTTCACCGCACGTCGGAAACTGCTTGGCAGAAAGCACACATGCTCCGTGCCCAGTATCTGTGTCATGTCGTGATAGAAGTATCCCGCCTGCTCTTCGTCGTCCATAACGAACACGTAGGGGTGTGTCAGCGCCTCGGGGCACTTCTCCGTCAGAGCCGAGAACATCACCGGAGCGGCACTTGCCACCAGTCCGTCCAGCCTTATCTCCCTCATGCTCCCGTCCATGAGCAAGCGTCCCAGAGCCTTCACCTTGGGCGAGCGTCCTATCAGAGCCTGAAGTTTCTGTATTTCCATAAATCGTGGGTCAAATTCAGTTGGTTAGTCAAGAGCTGTACTTTGTCTGTCAAACGTGTTATATTCTTGCCATCATCCCAAATTAGAGTAGAAAGGATGATTGTTATATGCTCTCAAATGACAAAATTACGAAAATATTTCTTAATCTCTTTATATAATGTACTAATTTGACAATAAGACGTTAAATATTCTGCGGATGAGCTGGTATGGTTTTAATACTGAATAAGAAAAGAACATCCCCTATTGCTTGGTGTTGCAATAGGGGATGTTTGTAATGTAAGTCTCAAGTATTATTTACTTTATCTTCTGCCAGTAGATAGTCTGACCAATGCCCATGATAGTTGCACGAAGCTTCAGCTTCTTGGCGGTCTCAAATTTTGCTGTAGCATTTACACGGATGCCCTTGGTGGGGTCGTAAATCTTAGCACCAGACCATTCTTTGTCTTCGGCATCGAACTTGAGACCCTTGACCAGCACAACCTTGTCGATATCAACATTGCGAAGTGCCTTGTCGGGATTCTTAACATCCTTGCGCTTCTTGCCGTTGTCGTCAAGTGGTTTTTCTACCCAAAATACTTGTGCATCGTAGGTTCCTTGTGCATTCTTGGTGATACGTACCTTGCTCTTGCTACCACCACGGTCGGTAAGATACTCGCCAACAATGTTGTCGGCCTTGTCATTGATACCTTGTGCCAGGACGGGACATGCACACATCACAGCACATACTAACATCATGAAAAATTTTTTCATTTTATATTCTCGTTTTATTAAAATCCGTGCAAAGATATAGTAATTTGTGCACATGTGCAAGAAAAGTGGGCAAGAATAATGTATTTAAGAATAAAATAAAAGCCGACCATTACTGTAGAATGGTCGGACTTACATATTATATTATATATAAGGATATCAGTTTGCTGACTTGAATTCATCAAGGAAGCGTACATCGTTCTCTGAGAACATGCGCAGGTCTTTTACCTGATATTTCAAGTTGGTAATTCGTTCTATACCCATACCAAAAGCATAACCTGTGTACACGGTACTATCAATGCCATTTGCTTCAAGTACGGCAGGGTCTACCATGCCACATCCCAGGATTTCTACCCAACCAGTGTGCTTACAGAATGAGCATCCCTTGCCACCACAGAGATGACATGAAATATCCATCTCGGCGCTGGGCTCGGTGAAGGGGAAGTAGGATGGACGCAGACGAATCTTTGTTTCCGAACCAAACATCTCCTGTGCAAAGAGCAGAAGTACCTGCTTTAGGTCTGTGAACGATACATTCTTGTCGATATACAATCCTTCCACCTGATGGAAGAAGCAGTGTGCACGTGCAGAAATGGCCTCGTTGCGATATACACGTCCTGGGCATATAACGCGAATGGGAGGCTGTTGTGTCTCCATTACACGTGCTTGTACAGAACTTGTGTGTGAACGAAGGATGATGTCGGGACGTGCTTCAACAAAGAAGGTGTCCTGCATATCACGAGCAGGATGATCGTCGGCAAAGTTCATGCTTGAATAAACATGCCAATCGTCTTCTACCTCGGGACCCTCGGCCAGTGTGAAACCAAGACGAGAGAAGATGTCGACAATTTCGTTCTTGACGATGGTAAGAGGATGGCGAGTGCCGAGTTGGATGGGGTAGGGAGTGCGAGTCAAATCTACAGAATCATTACTATTTGCTTCTGTGGCCACAGCATCCTTCAGCTCGTTTATCTTAGCAGTAATCAGTTGTTTAAGAGCGTTTATCTTCTGTCCGAGTTCACGCTTTTGCTCTGGAGCGACAGTGCGAAACTCTTCCATCAGGTCGTTCATTACACCTTTGCGTCCAAGATATTTTATGCGAAGCTGTTCTGCTTCCTCTGCATTATTGGCACGCAAGTTGCCAATCTCTGCAGTCAACTGTTCAATCTTTGTTATCATGTCTGTTATACTAATTTTCTGCAAAGGTAATGAATTTTGACAACAAAATGAACTATATGTGAAAAGAAAAGTGTACATTTGTATAATTAAACAAGGTTTAATGGTTAGAAGAATGTTAGCAAGGCATATCATAGTAGTTGTATTTACAGCGGTGTGTGGCTTCTTTGTCTTATCGTGCACATCACGTTCCAATGACAAAGAAACGGCAGATGTTACTGTGACAAAGCCTGTGTTGACCAAAGTTCCTAAGCGTTCAAAGGAGCCCGTCCTGATAAGCGATGAGGAGCTGATGAGAGAAAATGCCTACAATGTTCGCGCCGATGGTCTGTTCGATGATTTCCTTTTTAATTATGTGAACGATATAGAACTGCAATCGCAACGAACACATTTCCCATTGGAGATAACTATGACCAATGGCGAGAAGTTTATTCTCGAACAAGATGAGTGGCGTGAAACTTTTGCTTTCATGACAGGCGACTATACCACCAACCTCTACAATAGCGAACAGGAGATGGGGCTAAACGAGGATACCACACTCTTGAGTGCTTCGCTGGAAAAGATAGATTTGCTCACACATGCTATCACATACTACGACTTTGTGCGTGTTGATGGTCTTTGGTATCTTCACTCCATTCGTGTGAGTGATTTCAAACATAGCGATCTGAGAAGTTTTCTGACTTTTTATTCCAAATTCTCTCAGGACAGCATATACCAGCAAAGGTCTATTCCCTCTTCGATACGTGTGTCCATTCAGGTTCCCGATGACGAGAATCTTAGCATCGAAGGCTTTATTACCAAGGAGCAATGGGGGACGATGAGCAGTGGTATTCCTAATGCTGTCATTACCAACATACGCTATGGTCAGTCTTTCAAGTCCACACGTAAAATATGGATGGAAAAGATCAGTATGGGCAATGGCATGTCTGAAATGTTTATCTTCCGCAAGAGAGGCAGCAATTGGGTTCTCGAGGGCTATGAGAATTAGAAAACGTCCGTTTCATATAATATAAATACTGATGCAGAAACAACATAATATATCCTTGTTGCCACATAATACATTTGGCATAGATGTCAAGGCGCATACAGTCATAAAATATGCCGATGCTACGGAATTGTCTGAACTGATACGCAACACAAGGGAATCGCTTTCCTTGCCTTTGTTGCATATTGGTCAAGGTAGCAATCTGTTGTTTATGAACGATTTTAGGGGAACCATACTTCTCAACAATAATACCGAGATTGAAGTTCTCCAACAAGACCAGCATAATATTCTGGTACGCGTGGGGGCTGGTTATGTGATGGACGATTTTATCTCTCATGCCATAGAGCAGGGGTGGTACGGATTGGAGAATCTTAGTAATATCCCTGGTCAGGTGGGTGCCAGTGCTGTACAAAACATAGGTGCCTATGGTGTTGAGGTTGGCAGTATGATTCATTCCGTTTCGTGCATTTCTCTTGAAGATGGTTCTCCTAAGACTTTCATGCACGATGAATGTTGTTTCTCTTATAGGTATAGTATTTTCAAGTCCGAGGAGATCAGAGGAAAGTATGCCGTAGTGGCTGTTACTTATAGTTTGAGTCTTGATTTCTTGCCACATTTGGATTATGGAGGTATTCGTCAGGCACTTGCAGCACGTGGTGTGACAGCCGATGATGTCACAGCTCAAGAATTGCGAGACACCATTATAACTATTCGTGGCAACAAACTTCCCGATCCCAAGGTGCTTGGCAATGCAGGTAGTTTCTTTATGAATCCTATAGTTTCGAGGGAAGTATTTGAGCGTAATGTTTTAAGCGCTTATCCCGAAGCACCATCTTATCCCTACGATTCGGAGCACGTAAAACTTCCTGCAGCATGGCTCATAGAGCAGTGTGGATGGAAGGGAAAGACTCTGGGCAAGGCTGGAGTGCATTCGCAGCAACCCCTGGTTCTTGTAAATACCGGAGGGGCAGAAGGCTCAGACATCAAGGCTCTGTCAGACACGATACAGAAGGATGTTACAGATAGATTCGGTATTGACATATATCCCGAGGTTAATTTCATCTACTAAAACACCCCGACAATTTCACCTTATTTATATATATAATAGCAATGAAACAGACAGACATAAACATATTGATGAAGGAAGACGTGTGGAGTCTTATCGGTAAGGAATGGATGCTGATAACAGCTGGCAATATCGATTCGTTCAACACGATGACAGCTTCGTGGGGTGGTATAGGATGGTTGTGGAACAAGCCCGTTGCCTTTCTTTTCATTCGTCCCGAGAGGTATACACATGGTTTTGTGGAAAACAACGATGACCTTACTCTGAGCTTCCTTCCCGAACAGTATCGTGAAGCTCTCAAAGTCTGTGGCACTTTGAGTGGCAGAGATTGCAACAAAGTGGAAAAGGCAGGACTCACACCATTGAAACTAAACTCTCCTTCGCATATCTCTTTCGATGAGTCACGCCTTTGTCTTGTGTGCAGAAAACTCTTCAAGGTTCCCATGACAGAAGATTCCTTCATAGACAAGGAGGTTTTGGCCAGATGGTACAATAGTAATCCTGGAGGAAGTCTACACGACATCTATGTAGTAGAAATTCTTGAAGCCTGGAACAAGGAATAAGGAATATACAAAACAAAATAAAACCCCAACATAAAATTTCCTGCCAATCAAGGTTAGAGATTTTATGTTGGGGTTTACTATAAATAATCAGAGCGGTAGACGGGGTTCGAACCCGCGACCCTGGGCTTGGGAAGCCCATGCTCTACCAACTGAGCTACTACCGCATAGCATTTTTACCCGCTTTGCTAATGCAAAGTTAGGACAAAATAATGATATTTGCAAGATTTAAGATTCTTTTAGCGTTTTTTTACATCTATACTATTTGAAATAATTATAAAACCCGTATCTTTGCATTGTAATTGTAACAAATACAAAAAAAAGTAATACACCATGCAGGCAAAAGAAATACTTATCAGTAAGGGTGTGACACCATCAAGACCAAGAGTTGCTATCTTGGGTTATCTTCTTGAACATTACACTCATCCCACCGCCGATGAGATATTCAGGGATTTGAGAGATAGTGTCCCCACATTATCATTGACAACAGTCTACAACACATTGAAGCTGTTTTCCGAATTGGGGCTATGTCTTTCGTTAACGATAAACGAGAAGCAGGCCTGTTATGATGGTCATACCCATCCACATGGTCATCTCCTGTGCACATCGTGCGGAAAGGTTTACGATATTCCACAAGAGAATAGTCCGTTGAAACTTGATTCCGAGTATCTTCATGGACATAAGGTGTCTGAGGTACATTATTATTATAAGGGTACCTGTAGTGATTGCCTGTCAAAGAATAAGAATAATAATTAAACAAAAAAACAATAAACTAATAAAAAGAATAAAGATATGAGTAAGAAATTTGTATGTACAGTATGTGGTTATATCCACGAAGGTGATTCAGCTCCCGAGAAGTGCCCTCAGTGCAAGGTTCCAGCCAACAAGTTCAATGAGATGGCTGCCGAGCAGTCATACGTTACAGAGCATGTAATTGGTGTGGCTCAGGGTTGCCCCGAGGAGATTATGGAAGGTCTTAAGGCTCATTTCATGGGCGAGTGCACCGAGGTAGGTATGTATCTGGCCATGAGTCGTCAGGCAGATCGTGAGGGATATCCTGAGATTGCAGAGGCTTTCAAGCGCTATGCTCTTGAGGAGGCAGACCACGCTAGTCGCTTTGCAGAACTCATCGGTGATGTAGTATGGGACACCAAGACAAATCTTCAGAAGCGTGCTGAGGCAGAGTGCGGTGCTTGCTCAGGTAAAATGGATATTGCCAAGGCTGCCAAGGCTGCCAATCTGGATGCAATTCACGACACCGTTCACGAAATGGCAAAGGACGAAGCTCGTCACGGTCGTGGCTTCGAGGGTTTGCTCAAGCGCTACTTCCCCAACTAATCCTGTCTTGACATTAATTCACTAATACCAATAATGGTGTGCTTATGGAGGAGCACACCATTATTTTTTATTGTCATGTCCATGGTTTAGACAAGGTTTTAGATTATGCGAGATGTTTTCATAGTGTAGTTTCTCAGTACCGTATGCCGAGGTGTTCCAAAAAGCAGAATAAAGGAGGGGTACTACGAGAAAGTTTGATGCTTCCTCCCTCATGTGCTTATACCTCTTATTTCGTTTCTTGAAAGATTTTGGCGATGCTTGATGTGCTGAATGTGCCGGAGAATACTATCAGCACGGTTTGGTTCTTTTCGCCGTTCACCATTACTATTATGGAGTTCTTCTTTCCGTCCTTGAAGTAGATGTCCACCTTGTTGTCCGGCTCAGATATTTGTAGCAGCTTTTCATAGGCCTCCTTCTTTATTATGCTCATGGCCTCGGATTTTAGTGATTCCTTTGTTGTTTTCTCTGAGGTGATGATCTGTATGCTTTTTAGTTTGCCGCTTATCTCGTTTATGTCCACTCCGTTGATGCTTGGTATAGCCTCCGTACCGATGAGTTTTAGCATTGCTTCGGATATGTAGACGTATGTTACGTCCTTTGAATCGGCGAACTTGTCAAATGGGTTTGCCTGTGCCCTGGCATTTAGACTTGCCATTGCCAGCACAAGGATTGCTATTATTTGTCTTATGTATCTTTTCATTTTATTTTAATTGCTTTAATGTGTTGTTCAGGGATGTTTCTGTATGTGCCGCAATGTCTTTGGCCTGTTTCAGATGCTTTGTACCTTTCTCCATATTGTATGCAAGCAGGTATAGCGCCTTTTCTGCCTCTATGCGTGCAAGTTCGGGATTGTCGAAGGTGTCCTTGTGTGCATTGTTTCCTTTGCCGAGTAAACCAATGACGCTACCTATTCCTATTATTAGGGAGATGCATGCCGCCACGGCAATGTTTCTGTAGGGACGGAACCTAGCAAGGAAACTCACGGAAAGGACTGTCGTGTTAGCTCCGAGTGCAGATTTTGCCCTCTTTTCCTCCTCTGCCCAAAGGTCTATCTTCATGGAAAGCCTTTCTTCCAATCCCTCCGGAACTTCTGCTTCTCCTGTTCTTTTCAGATTCAAGTATTTTAGTTCTTCCATGATTGTGCTATTTTGGTGAATTGTTCTTTCAGTTTGTTTCTCGTCCTCGAGACTATCTGTCGCAGGTTGCCATGTTTCATGCCCGTGCATGCCTCCATTTCTTCGTAGGAAAGTTCCTCGAGCAGGTACATCCTTATTATGTCCTTCTCTTTCTGGGGCAGATGCTCTATCAGTTCCTTCATCAGGAAGGCCTCGTTTTGCCTTTCTGCCTTGTCGTCAGGTCGGTTTGGGTCGGAAACCATGCAGACGCTTTCCAAGGGTATGGAGGTGTCCGGCGTCTTCACTCGCAACCTGTCTAAATGGAGGTTCCTCATCATTATTATCAGGTATGCCTCGTTGACATGTTCGGAGGTCAGCAGTTCCCGCTTTTGCCACATCCGCATGAAGGTATCCTGTAGCAGGTCCTCTGCATCCTGCTGGTTTCCCGTCAGCCCGAATGCCACACGGTATAGCATCCTGTGATATGGCATGAAGCGTTGTTTAAACTCCTC
>JAFYMW010000030.1 GCA_017548165.1 Bacteroidaceae bacterium | reverse complement strand
GGAAGATTGTTGCAGTCTCCAATATCTTTTGGTATGTCTGCCAATGGCAAGTTCTCGGAAGTGCAGCTCTCACAGGCTTTCCTCGAATATGGCCTTTGGCAGGATTATGGTACGGGTGGTGAGGTTCCCCGTGGCAATTCCGGCGACCTTGGACGTGAGAAGAAACGTCAGCGCAGACGCTGGTTCAGCCGTAAATACTATGCTTCTGTCATGAACATCAAAGAATTTATGGCTGATTCGTTGGGAAAAGAGTTCCTTGGTGTCGTAAGCAGTGCTTTCTCACGCAAATAACACTTTTCTTGTCTTTTCTATAACATTTTCTTATCCATACTTTTGCATAAACAATTGATTGTTTGTGTAGTATGGATGTACAGAATCTTTCTTCTTTAATTTCAGCTCTTCGTGCCGAAACTTCTGCGGCTGCACTTACCCCGGAATCCATTGGGGCTTTGCTCCAAAAGATCGTGGACGTGCTGGCTCTTGCTGCGGAGCAAACTGACCTTGCTCTTGTTGAGCAGTGGAAGTCCCTGCTTCAGAATATCGGGTTCGTTAATGTGGGTATTGCTCCTGGCTCTGCTGATGGCAATAATGTGTTTCTGTCGGAAAAGCGTCTGTCGCTTTCCAACGGCTCCACATACAGGGAACAGGATTCCGTCCTTCTGCAACAGGCTTCTACCGCACGGGCCGGCATTATGGGGGCACAGCATGTCAAGGACATCAATGCCCTGAAGTCTGCCGTGGGTGAGTTTGCGCCAGAATTGGAGAGGCTTTCTTCTGTTTTGTCGTCGCTTGTTCTTACTGTGAAGATAGACAGATATTCTTCTTACAGGTATTCCAATGGTTTTAATCCCGTTGGATCCTTGACGCCGAATCTCTATCTTCATGTTTTCTTCAAGAACAATACAGTTTCCTCTTCTATGATAAACATGCCTGATTTTGATACAAGGATGTGGCACCTCACTTGCAATACAACTAGCGATGTCTTGTATCTTAATCATGGTTATGATTTGATAAAGTTAGGATACAAGCCATATGTTTTCAGATGGACTCTTAAAAGGAACAAGCTGAGGGATCCTGACAAAATCAAGAAATATATCCGTGGTCCTAAAAAGCGTGGATGGCACATGCTCCATAGCGAGCATATGGTACAGGTTAGTCCATATGATTCCTCTGTCTATTTCAGCCATATAACGCCTGATGAAGATCTGTCTGATTACTATGAAACTCATCCTGGCAGTCTCGTGAAAGTAAATTTCAAGTATAAGGACTCTGAAATCTCCTCAATCAGGGTGGGTTTCGGAAAGAAGACAGTGGAGGCTATTAACGGACGTAGGTTCAAGTTTGGCATTGCCTTTGCCAATAGCACGACAGCAGAGGGCTTTAATTATTCATCCCTCGTTACTAATATCGCACCGTTCTATGTGCATGTACGCCTTAATGAAAGAAAGGACGGATATGATGTTGACTTCAGCTTGTAAAAAAGGTGAGCCAGAGCCCACCTACTTACGGTGAGAGCCAGTGCCCGTCACCTTCCTGATGAGAGCCAGTGCCCGTCATCTCAATGCAAAGGTATTGATATTATTGTTTAAGTCAAAAGACAGAAAAAGAGTATAACTAAAACGACAAATTGATTTCTATGAAAACAATCTCTAAAATCCAGACTGGCATGGCGATAGCATCATTCATTGTTGCTATCTGTTTTGGGGTTGCCGGATTCATTGTGCCTCCTGAAGGGGAGATACATGAGTCCGTCCTTTATCTTATCGCCCAGTTCATGCTCCTCACGGCTTCGCTGTTCGGTGTCGGGGCAATGTTCTCCGCTTACAAGCGCAAATGTGCTTGCAATGCATCTGCTATGGTGCAGAATGCGGTGCAAAATAACAGCAACAATAATGCTTAACCTTATATAGCTTATGGAACAGGAAATTCTTACTCTTGACTTGGGTTCTTCCTTTGATTACGCTTCGTGGCTTCATCATAAGGGTGAGGACAATTCGTGGTTTGGTAAGGTAGTTACACCTACGTCTCCTGCCATCACCATACAATGCACGAATATGTCGGAAGATCCTATCGGCTTTGCAACAAAGGGGCATAAGGTGCCGTGGCTGAAGGCTGGTTTCACCTATACCATCAGCGTTCCTGATGATTACAGGATTCTTTCGTATTCGCTGACAACACAGAGTACAAGTTCTCTCTTTACGAATACCTTTCATTATACCTCTGCCTATGGCATGTCGGAGAGTTCTGCCCAGCAGGTGAATGTGAACAACACGGTTTCTGCTGAGAGTCTTAACACTACGCAGGTGCAGATTAAGGTGAATGGCAATGCCGCAGGATACAACTTCGGTATCCTTCTCATAAATCTATATATCATCTGTGAGAAGCAGAAGTCGCACAAGGTGTTCGCTTCTGAGTACATCAGCGAAATGAGCGGATATCCTTCATGTGCGCATCTGTCTCCTCCTTTCCTTGCCGGTGTATTGTCTCTGATTAACAGTTCTGTTTCGTACTTGGGTGCCTTTAACTCTCTTGATGATGCTATTAACATGGCATCGAACGTGGAGTTTGCCGGCAACAGGAGCGTACGAATGATGGTGTTCGGATACTTTGACACAAAGCTTCGAACGGGTGTCATCTTCCAGAGCTTTTCGGGGAATGTGTGCAGCCAATTCCTTTTGCTGACATCGGGGATGAAACAGCGAAATATCACTTTCGTGGATGCGACATTGGATGTCGTGAGCAAAAAGGAGTCATTTGCTTAGTGTGCTTATATCCTAATCAACATTATCTTATGCAATTATCTAAAAATTTCCATCTTGCTGAGTTCGTGCGTTCTGACACAGCTATCCGTCGTGGCATTGACAACACACCGAACATTCAGCATATCATGAATCTTAAATTCCTTTGTGAGAATATTCTTCAGCCGCTAAGGGATAAGTTCGGACCCATTGTCATAAGCAGTGGGTTCCGAAGCTTTGCCCTTAACAAGGCTGTGGGTGGCAGTGCTTCTTCGCAGCACATGCAGGGGGAGGCTTGCGATATCCGTATTCCTTCTACTGAGAAGGGTAAGGAATATTTTGAGTTCCTTAAGTCGCTGCCCGTATTCGACCAGCTTATATGGGAGCGCCTTAATCCACAATCTTCCTTTTATTGGATTCATGTTTCCATAAAGAGAAGGGGAAACAATCGCAAACAGGTGATTCCTTTGTTGGATAAATACAAGTAATGACATGGCTAACAGGTATTTATGTTTCCTCTTCTTCCTTATCTCTCTATCTGCTTGTAGGTCGTCCCACTCGGTGAAGAGTTCGCTATCGGCAACCCTCTCTGCTGATGCTCGGCATTCGATGATTGCTGATAGCGTCTCTTTGGCTCACCGTATCAGTGGGATGTCTCTGCAAGCTGATAGCATTGTGATGTGGTTGTCGCCTGGAACCACGTCTGGCGCCTTTGGATCAAGGCTTCCATCCACGTCACAAGGGGATAGCACCGTGCTTGGTGCTATGGATAAGGTTGGAAAGAAGAAGGGGAAAGGTGCGGTTGCCGGGAGCAAACCGGCACTGACAAAGGTTGTCCTTAGTGGGGTTCGCATAAATGCTAATGAGGAGGAGAAGAAGGTTTCTTCTTCATCTGTCAGGGATTCTTCATCCACTTTAGTGAATGAGAATATAGATAGTAGTGAGGACACAGAGGTTGTTTCCTCACATGCGTATGCACGCATATATGTTGTCATTGGTGTTCTTATTGCCTTTGGCGTTCTGTATATCCGTAAGCGGATAATGGGGGGATAGCACTTCATTACGCCTTGCATGGTCGATACGTTTCATTCCTTTCTCATCAGAGAGTCTTGGCAATCTTTATGGCATAGATGATATGGGCAGTACCACATTCTTTGAATAAGGTGCTGCCTTTTCATATCAATTATGCCATAGATTGCTGGCAAACACTCCGATGCGTGGTCATTTCTCTTCTCGTCCGTGCGTCGCCTTCATACCATGCTGTCGCTTCGTGCGCTCGAATAATGCCAAAACACTCTGCAACCCTGTACGTCGTATAGGATTGCGGAGGTTTTTTATTCTCGCTTTCTTGCTCCTTACCGTACATATTCCGCTTTGAAAATTCAGCGATTTTCTAAAGGCGAGCGGAGGGCGGTCGGGGGGTGTGCTCGCACAAACAAGGGACAAATAATTTTTCCCTTGACTCTTTTATGCTGATTTTCAGCGGTTTTGTTTTTTGAGTCCTTTATTTTTTAGCCTTTCTCTTTAAGGGCGGTTTTTCTAAATCGGGGTGTCTTTTCCTCTGTGGTTCATCTATGGTAATTTTGCATAAAAACTTATCATATATGAGTGACTTGAATACAAGGGCTACCGTCACGCTGTCGGTGAATGGTACACAGGCGGAAAAGACACTGCAACTGCTTAAACAGAATGCGCTCGATTTAGAAACTGCCATTTCAAAGGCGGCAAGTGCCGGCAATAAGGCTGACCTTAAACGTCTTCGCAGGGAACTGACTTCGACAAAAAGGCAGATTAGGGAGATTGAGTCTGCTTCAATGCAGGTGGATTCCGTGCTTCGACGTCTTGACAAGGCAACGCCGAAGGAACTGTCACGCACTCTTGCTACTCTTAATCGGCAACTTGAATATATGGAGCGTGGTTCTTCTGCCTGGAATGCTCACATCGAGAAGATAAAGCGTGTGAAGGCTGAGATTAAGAGGGTTAATGATGAAGTGCGTGACCAGGAGGGTTTCTGGGGTCGCTTTAATCGTACCATAAATGATTGGCAGACTACAATCATGGGGGCAGCTGCTGCCGTGACGGGTATAGTCATGGCTGGGCGTGCTGCCGTTTCTGCTTATGCCGATATGGAGGCGGAAATGGCGAATGTGCGTAAATATACTGGCATGACAGCAGAGGAGGTGGAGCAATTGAACGTGGTTCTTCGTGGATTAAATACTCGAACGTCCCGTGAGGAACTGAATCGTCTTGCTCAGGATGCCGGTCGCTTGGGTAAGTCTTCCATGGAGGATGTGGTTGGCTTTGTCCGTGCGGCTGACCAACTGAATGTCGCTCTAAGTGATCTTGGCGAAGGGGCTACTCTTGTTCTGTCAAAACTGACAAGCATATTCGGTGACGAGGAGAGGCTTGGAACAGAGAAAGCCTTGCTTTCGGTGGGTTCTGTTATAAATGAGTTATCTCAGAATTGTACTGCATCTGCTCCATATCTTGCTGAGTTTGCTCAGCGTATGGCTGGTGTAGGTGCTCAGGCTAAAATGACAATTCCGGAGATAATGGGTTTTGCCGCTGTCCTTGACTCACAAGGTCAGGCGGTGGAGATGTCGGCAACGGCTCTTTCCAAACTTATCATGAATCTGTTTAAGGAACAGGATAAGATTGTCAAGGCTACGGGCATGAATGCCGAGAAATTCAATGAGGCTCTAAAGCGTAGCACTAACGAGGGTCTTATCATGCTGATTGAGAGATTGCATGAGCTTGGAAATATCGATGTGCTGGCTCCTGTATTCAAGGATATGGGTGAGAATGGTGCCAGGGCTTCACAGGTGATGGCGGCTCTGGCTGCCAACATCGGGACTGTGAAGTGGCAACAGGGGGAGGCGGCAAAGGCTTACAGTGAGGCTACTTCCGTTACTCGTGAGTTTGAGGTGCAGAACAATACGGTTCAGGCTGGTCTGGAGAAGGCCCGTAAGGGTGTTACGGAACTTGCAGTGGAATTGGGAGAGAAGCTTCTGCCTGTGATGCAACATGTTGTTAGCAGTACGACATTGCTTCTACGGGCTATGTCTGTTACGGTGGATTTCATCAAGAACAATTGGACTGAAATCCGTAATGTGACTATTATGCTTGCGGCATATACCATTGGGGTAAATGCGCATGCTATTGCTACAGCCATTGCTTCAAAGGCAACATTGGCATGGAATGCTATCATAGGTGTCGTGTCTGGTACAATGAAGGGTTATACCACTGCAATGATTCTCGCAAAGGATGCGCTAATTGGTTGCAGTGTTGCTAACCAGAGGTTGTACCGTCATATGTTGGCACAGAATGTTGTTACTAAACTGATTTCTGCTTCTACGCTCTTGCTTCGTGCTGCTTATTATGCATGTACATTCCAGATTTCTGCTATGAGGACTTCGCTGAAATCCTTGTATGTTGTCATGGCGGCTAATCCGTATGGTCTTATTCTTGCTGGTCTTGCTGCTATTGGTACTGCTATATATACCAATATACAGCGAAAGAAAGAGCAGAAAATACTTGAAGAGGAGGAGAGGCAGAGACAGAAGGAGTTATTCAAAGATTATGATGACCAAAAGGCAAAGATTGCCTTGCTTTCTAAGGTTCTTCATGACAACAACAGGGATTTGAAGGATAGAAAGGCGGCTCTTGATGAACTGAAGAGTATTGTGCCTGGTTATCATGCCGACCTTGATTCTGAGGGTAATCTTATCAAGGATAATACCATTGCACTTGATGAATACCTTACTAAGCTGAAGGAGTCTATTATCATGAAGGCTAATAGAGACAAGCTTGAAGGTCTTTACAAGAAACAGGATGAACTGACTGGAACAGTTGAGAGTAAATCCAACGAATACTGGAAGGTTAAGCAGACTAATACACTACAAGGATACGACAGAAACTCTGTCACTGCCAGGGTTTCCCGTATGCTTGGCATGGAGAAGGAGGCTAATCTTAAGAAGGAACTGGATACTGCACAGAAGGAGCTTGCATCTGTGAATGCGCAGATTGCGGAATTGGAGAAGAAAGTTACTCCAGTTTCTACATCTGAGAGTCCTTCTGTTATTGATAACAGTCCGATTGGTCTTACTCAGGTAACGGATTCTTCTGGTGGCAAGTTTGCAGCTGAGGATGATTGGCGCAAGCGTGAGGATGCTCTGAATCGTATTTCTTATGCCAAGGGTGAGAAGGATTATATTGCTTATCGGGACAGAATGCTTGCCATTGAGCAGGAGTATCATAAAAAGAAACTGGAGCATACGGACCTTGCTGAGACTGAGCGTTTGCAGATTTCTGCTGAGTATCATGAGGCAAGTCGCAAGATTTCGGATACTGAGCATAAGAAGTCGGTGGACGAGGTGAAGGCTCAGTATAATGAGGATCTTGCCTTGCTGAAGCAGAGATACATTGATGGAAAGATGACTCTTTCAGTTTATGAGGAGGCGTCCGAGCAGTTGGAGATGGAGCATCTTAGGACTTTGTCCACGATGTATGAGTCTGGTTCTAAAGAAAGGTTGGATACAGAGAAGGCTTTGCAAGACAAACTTCTTGCTAATCAGAAGAAGCATCAGAATGAGTACGAGGCTTCTATGAAAAAGCATACTGAGGCTTTGGCTCGTATGAAGGAGGAGTTTTTTGGGGATAATCCTGCGAAGAGACAGGCGAAATATGCTGCTGACCTTGCTTTGCTTCAGGAGGTCTACAATGCGGAGATTATTGCTGCTGAGGGGAATGCCAAGGAGAAACTTCGTATCGAGAAGGCTTTCCAGAAGGCAAAGCTTGCGCTGATGGAGGAGTATAACATTGAGGGGGCTGAGCAGAATATGTCGTTTCTGGAGTCGTGGAACGAGGAGGTGATGGATTTCCTTGAAAGTGACTTCGGACAGGCGATATCGGGTTCTCTGGATACTCTTGTTTCGGGTATGTCGTCGCTCTTCCAACAGCTGACTTCTATAATCCAGGCTGAACTTGAAATACAGCAGGCTGAGATAGACCGTAGGTATGATGCGGAGATTTCTCTTGCTGAGGGTAACAACTACAAGATTTCCAAATTGGAGAAACAGCGTGAGGCGGAACAGGCTAAGGCAAAGAAGGAGGCGAACAAGAAAATGTTTGCCATGCAGGTGATTCAGGCTGTGGCGCAGACTGCTGTGGCGGCCTTAAATGCTTATTCTTCTGCTGCTGCCATTCCGGTAGTAGGTTTCATCATGGCTCCTATCGCTGCTGCAATGGCGGTGGCGGCTGGTGCCTTGCAGATTGCGGCTATCAAGAAACAGCAACAGGCTTCGGAGGCACAGGGGTATATGTTGGGTGGTTTTACTCCTGAAGGTCGTGAGGACGAAATAAAGGGTGTTGTGCATGCTGGGGAATGGGTGGCTTCGCAGAAACTGACGCATAATCCGAAGACTCGTCCAATTCTGGAGGCTTTGGACTATGCGCAAAGAACAAATTCTATTGGCTCTCTGTCAAGCACAGATGTGTCATCAAGTATTACTGCTCCAATGGTGATGGCAAGTGTGGCAAGTTCTCCACCACAGAAGATTATTGTGGAGAACAAGACTGAGAGTGGGAGTACAGTTGCTTCTTTGGAAAAATACACAGAAACAATCAGGCTTTTGCATCAGCGTTTGAACGAGCCTTTCATCACCGTGAACAGTGTTACTGGTGATGTGGGTATGCAAAAGGCGCAGGAGGAGTACGACAGGCTGATCCGTAACAAGACACCTAAGTCTAGAAGATAGAGGTTTACACATTATATATAGTATATATATAGCATATGCATATCATCATCAACAACAGGGAGGCGGTTCTTAAGAAGGG
>JAFYMW010000029.1 GCA_017548165.1 Bacteroidaceae bacterium | reverse complement strand
CAGGAGAGCAGGGCATTTGGGCGATGCTGCCGGATTCAGTTTCTATCCTGGCAAGAACCTTGGTGCGCTGGGCGATGCTGGCTGTGTGGTAACGGATGATGACGAACTGGCCAGTGTGGTGCGCTCGATGGCCAATTACGGGAGCAGTGTGAAGTATGTGAACGAATACGAGGGTATTAACAGCAGGACAGATGAGGTGCAGGCTGCAGCCTTGAGGGTGAAACTGCCACGGTTGGACCAGGATAATGCTCACCGCAGGGAAATGGCACGTCTATATATAGATGGCATCAAGAATCCGATGATTACCTTACCAGCATGGCCTCTGGAGGAAGAGGAATGTGTGTGGCATGTATTCCCAATCCGTTGCCCAGAACGCGATGCTTTGCAGAAATACCTGAAAGAAAACGGAGTACAGACCCTGATACATTATCCCATTGCTCCACACAAGCAGAAAGCGCTCATGAACCTTTCGCATGGTCCGTTGCCATTGACACAGAGGATACATGAAGAAGAACTCTCCTTGCCCATATCGCCTTTAATGACCAAAGAAGAGGCTGAGTATGTCATAAGTCTGGTGAACAAATTTGTAGTATAACCCCAATAAGTCCATAACAGCCATGAAAGTATTGGATGGGGTTACAGTGTCGTTACCTCAACCTGATGGTATCGCCAACCTCTATTTGGTATTTTCGTGGTTTCAGCTTATTGAGTTTGTATAACTTCTTCAAGCGTATGCCGTACATTTGGGCTATGTCGTACATGCTCTGCCCTGGCTGCACGATATGTGGATTGTCCTTGTATTCCTTTGAGGCCTTTGATTTCTTCTTTCTAAGATAAAGAATGTCTCCTACGGTAAGGGTGTAGTTAAGGTCCAGATCGTTGAACTTCAACAGGTCCTTTATGCTGATGCCTGTTGACTGACTGATAGTGGCAAGGTCGTCGTTGGCTTGAACAACAATGAAATAGTTGTCGTTGTTGTAATACACGGCATGAGTGCGGAAGAAGGCAGGAATCTTTTTGGGCTTCACCTTGTTACGCGACAGACGTTTCAGGTAGTAACGTGAAATCGCCCCCTTCTTGCCTCTTGCATTGTATTCCGAAATGGCATCCCCTAAGGAGTATTTACCAGGTTTGCGCATGTCAAACTGGTGCAGGGAGTACATCTCGATGATGCGGATGAGACTCTGTGCATAGGTGGGGCTGGTGGCGTATCCGCATGCCTTCAACCCTTTGGCCCATGCTTTATAGTCTGTGGTCTTGTATGTAAAAAGTCGCTGGTAGCGTGGTTTCAGTAGAAACTGTGAGTGGTCCTCGTAGCTCTCCCTTACGCTGCGGTATTTGCGGAACCTTTCCTTTGGTCGGTCATCGTCCACAAGGATGTATGGACCTGTCCATCCACCTGGAGTCTTGATGCCGAAGTGGTTGTTGGCTTCTGTGGCAAGACGGCTACGTCCGGCTCCGCTTTCCAGTAGTCCTTGTGCCAGAGTGATACTGGCTGGTATCTTGTATTTCTCTTGCTGCTCCATGGCAAGGTCCTTGTATTTATCTATATATGCCCAATAGGCACGATTTGTGCTCCCCTGGGACCATGTTGCCAAGGAGAGCACAAATGTTAGTACGAATATAAGAAACCTATTTATTGTCATTTAGGCAGCAAGGGGTAAGTATTTTTACTTAAGTGGAATGTCTGCAATGCGCTGCATGTGACGACCGCCTTCGAATGGAGTTTGGAAGAACTCGTCCATGATGGCACGGGCTGTGTCGTTGTCGATAAAGCGACCAGGCATAACCAGTACGTTGGCATCGTTGTGCTGACGGATGAGGTGGGCTATTTCGGGCATCCAGCAAAGGCCGGCACGTACACCTTGATGCTTGTTAAGGGTCATGGAGATACCTTCGCCGGAACCGCACATGGCAATACCAGGATAAACCTCACCGCTCTCAACACCTTCTGCCAGCAGATGTCCGAATGTGGCATAGTTGCAACTTTCCTTGCTGTGTGTACCATAGTCCTTATAGGGGATACCCTTTTCTTCGAGATACTGCTTTACGAATTCCTTCAGTGGGAATGCTGCATGGTCGGATGCAAGACCAACAATCTTTGTTTCCATGTTGTGGGATATGTTTTGTTTGTTATACTTTATATATATAATATGGTGTGAAAAAGAAATAGGCTACCTTACCATGTGTTGGCGGTAGCCTTTTTCTTTATGTTGTGTTATTCTGCAAGCAGAATGCTTTTTGCCTGATTGTAGACGTTTTCAGCAGTGTAGCCCAACTTTTCATCCAGCACCTTGTAGGGGGCAGAGAAGCCGAAGCTTTCAAGACCGAATACCTTGCTGCTTGGGTGAGCGCCTACAAGGAAACCCTCCAGGTTGACAGGCAGACCGGCACTGAGACCGAATACCTTGCTGCCGATGGGGAAGAGCTCGCGCTGGTACTCAATGGGCTGGTTGCGGAAAAGTCCTTCTGAGGGAGCACTGATGACGCGCACCTTGTAACCCTCCTGACGTATCAGACGTGCACCTGCTATGAGTGTACTAACCTCTGAACCGTTTCCCACGAAGATGATATCGGGGTTCTCGTCGCTCTCGGCGCTGATGTATGCACCCTTGCGGCAGCACTCATAGGGAGTGCCTTCGGGGAGTGGATCGATGTTCTGACGAGAGAGGATGAGAGCTGTGGGGCTGGTCATGTTTTCCATAGCCATTGCCCAGCAAACTGTTGTTGCATTGCAATCGGCAGGACGAAGAACAAGCATTGAGTTACGGCCAGAGTGATTCTTCATCTTTTCCATCAGACGAATCTGTGCCTCCTGTTCTACGGGCTCGTGTGTGGGACCATCCTCACCTACACGGAAAGCATCGTGGCTCCATACGAACTTGACGGGCAATTCCATCAATGCTGCCATACGGATGGCTGGCTTCATATAGTCGGAGAATACGAAGAATGTACCACAGGCTGCCAGCATACCGCCATGAAGAGTGATACCTATACATACGCAAGCCATAGTAAGCTCTGCTACACCAGCCTGAAGGAAACCACCGGCAAAGTTGTCGCGTGTAATTACAGTTGCACCGCCCTTGATGAAACCGTCTGTCTTGTCAGAGTTGCAGAGGTCGGCACTGGACACAATCATGTTGGGCACGGTCTTTGCCAGAAGGCTGAGGCATGCGCTTGAAGCGTTACGGGTGGGTTCGCCCTGCTTCTGCTGGATGCTGTCCCAGGGTATCTCGGGCAGACGACCGGCAAACCAGTCGGCCTGCTGCTGTGCCTTCTCGGGATTTGCAACAGCCCAAGCACTTTCTTCGGCATGACGCTCGGCACAGATGGTCTTGAGTTCTTCGCGGCGATTGTTGAATATTTCCTGCACCTCATCCCAGATTATAAAGGCATTGTCGGGATCGCCACCTAGATTCTTGATAGTATTGCGGTATGCATCGCCACCCAAGGGAGCACCGTGTGTACCACAGTTGCGTTCGTAACTGGTGCCGTCTGCCTTCAAGGCGCCCTTGCCCATGATGCAATGGCCAATGATGAGGGTGGGCTTGCCGCAGACTTTCTTTGCTGCATCAAGAGCCTGGCGAATCTCTGTTACGTTGTTTCCATCAATGCTGAACACTTCCCAACCCAGGGCACGGTACTTTGCTGCTGTGTCCTCGTTGGTAACCACGCTGGTCTCGGTGGAGAGCTGGATGTCGTTTGCATCATAGAACATTACAAGATTGTCCAATCCCAGTGTGCCGGCAATACGTGCTGCACCCTGAGAGATTTCCTCTTGAATGCCACCGTCGGAAATGTATGCGTAGATGGTCTCCTTCTGGAATGTGGGGTTGCCGGTGCGTGCATAAAGGCACTTGGCTGCAATGGCAGCACCAACGGCATAGGTGTGACCCTGACCTAAAGGACCAGAACTGTTTTCAATGCCGCGGGCATAGTTGAGTTCGGGGTGACCGGGGGTGGGAGAGCCCCACTGACGCAACTGCTTCAGCTCGTCCATGGTGAAGTGGCCTGTCATGGTGAGCTGTGCATAGAGCATGGGGGACATGTGTCCGGGGTCCAGGAAGAAACGGTCGCGACCTTCCCACAAGGGATTCTCTGGATCGTAGTTCAGATACTCGCTATAGAGCACAGATATGAAATCTGCACCACCCATAGCACCTCCAGGATGGCCGCTCTTGGCTTTCTCTACCATTGCTGCAGACAGGATGCGGATGTTGTCTGCTGCCTTGTTAAGAGTTTCAATGGAATGCATAGTATGTTGTATGATAAATTATTTCGGGATATTTGTTGTATTTGTTTGCCTTTACAGGTGATAGTCTTTCAGTTCCTGGTATTTTGTATAGTCAAAGCTGTATATTGCTGCACCTCGTTTGCTTCCGCTCTTGTCTATTTTGCCAGTTTTGACGAAATATGGCATGTCGCTGACTCTCTTGCGGAAATTGCGTTTGTCCAGTTCCTCGTTCAGAATGGCTTCATAGAGTTTCTGGATGTGAGTCATTGTAAACTCCTCTGGAAGGAGCTTCAGTGCTATAGGGGTGTAGCTTATCTTATCCTGAAGTCTGTTGATGGCCTTTTTCATCATCTTCATGTGGTCAAAGTGGAGCACAGGAAGACTGTTTACATTAACCCACTTGCAGTTGAATTTTTCCAACAGACTCTTGTCGTAATGAGCTTTATTAAGCAGTGCATAGTAGGCTATGCTGATGACGCGCCCCCCGGGGTCTCGGTTTATGTCACCAAATGCCTCCAGTTGTTCCAGGAACAAATCCTTTATTCCCGTCCTTTCGGTCAGTACCCTGTATGCAGCCTCGTCCAATGTCTCGTTCTCCTGAACAAAACCGCCCATGGGTGTGAGTTCGCCATTGAATGGTTCTATGGTACGGTGCTGGAACAGGACCTGCAGGCTGCCTTCTTCAAAACCGAAGATAATGCAATCCACAGCTACATTGTATTTTGGTTCGTCTGCGTAGTACTTATTTGCCATCTAATGTATATGGTATACTATAATCTTGCGCAAAGATACAAATAATATTTGGTATTTAAAGGTATAATTTACACTTTTATGTCCTAATGTCGTAATATTGTATCTGCAATTACGATGGGAGGGGGGGGAGTGCCTTTCAAGAAATGATTTTGCGTACCTAAATTTTAGGAATTATGAAGTTTTCTGGATGCCTGCCCTGATATCCCTCAAAGTAGGAATAGATTTCGCGCAAATCCGCCTTACGGTCGTCTGAGGGCATGACGTATTTTTCCATACGAACTTCCTTCTTCTTGTAGTCCACGCCCATGAGAACGATAGGCAGTTTGGCTTGTGAGGCTATGACGTAGAACCCCAGATGCCATTTTGGGTTTGCTTTACGGGTGCCTTCAGGGGTCAGGGCCAGATGGAACTTGTCGCTGTTGTTGGCAATTTCTATAAGTTCTGTGATTAGTGCTGTTCCATGTCCTCTGTTTACTGGTATTCCCCCCATCCAGTTGCGGAATATGTAATCGAGAGGTCCAACAAACCACTCCTTTTTCATTACAAAACCAGCTCTTCGTCCGGCTGCTGTATAAAACAATTTGCCGATGAAGAGGTCAAAGTTGCTTGTGTGCGGTGCCACGCATATTATGCATTTGTCAAAATGAGGCACGTTAACGTAGGATTTCCATCCCATCAGTTTGTGGAAGATAAAACTGCAGATTGTCTTTAACATAATATATGTATGTTGTTGCTTATTCTATGTTTGCATGCAAAGTTAATAAAAAATGCCGTGAACAACAATATACTAAGTGAATTATGTCTCATTTCACGTGTTTTTGTGCAAAAAAAAATAGGTCCCTTGCTTGAAACAAGGGACCATAACTTATATAGACTAAGTATTTATCTTAGCAGAGCTTGCGAGAACCGTCGCCGATAACTACGTCGATAACGATAGGAGCCTTGCCATACTTGGCAGCGAACTTCTCCTTCACAACCTTCACGAAGTTGTCGTACAGTTCGTCAGCAACCAGGTTGATAGTACAGCCACCGAAACCACCGCCCATGATGCGGCTGCCGGTAACACCCTCTTCCTTGGCAATCTCGTTCAGGAAGTCAAGCTCCTCGCAAGATACCTCGTACTCCTGGCTCAGGCCGTAGTGGGTCTCGTACATCTTCTGACCAACGGTCTCGTAGTCGCCACGCTCCAGAGCGTCGCAGACAGCCAATACGCGGTCAACCTCACCGATAACGTAGCGTGCACGCTTGTAATCCTCTTCGCTAACCTCGGCCTTAACCTCGTCCAGCAGAGCCATGTTGGCATCGCGCAATGTCTCTACCTCGGGGTGGTGCTTGTTGATGACAGCAGCTACGCGTTCGCAAGAAAGACGACGCTCGTTGTAGGGGCTACCTGCCAACTCGTGCTTAACGCAACTGTTAACCAATACCAACTTGTAACCCTCGGGGTTCCAGGGGAAGTAGGCATACTCACCACTGCGGCAGTCAAGACGCATCAGGCTGCCAGCCTTACCATGTACGCTGGCGAACTGGTCCATGATACCACAGTTGCAACCAATGTACTTGTGCTCTGTGCGCTGACCTACGCGTGCCAACTCCATCTTCTCGATCTTGTTGTCGCCCCACAGGTCGTTGCAAGCGAAGGCAAAGGTGCTCTCCAAAGCAGCAGAAGAACTCATACCTGCACCCAGGGGAACATCACCTGCGAAAGCAGTGTTGAAACCCTCTACGGGTACGCCCAAAGCCATCATCTCGCGGCAAACACCGTAGATGTAGCGTGCCCAAGTAGCCTTGGGACCTTCGGGATCGTCAAGGCAGAAAGTAACCTTGTCCTTCAGGTCGATAGAGTATGCATTAACGTTGCGTGTACCGTTGGGCTTGATCTCTGCAATCATACCCTGCTGTACTGCACCGGGGAATACGAAACCGTTGTTGTAGTCAGTGTGCTCGCCAATCAGGTTGATACGGCCGGGAGAAGCATAAACACTGCCTGTTGTACCATCGAAGTGCTTGATGAAGCGACTTCTTACGTCATCAATTGTAAGTCTCATAATATTATTAGTTATTTTGTATTCCCCCTCTTATGAACGAGAGGGGGATAGGTTAATAATTGTGTGTCGGATTGAATTACTTCTTTGTAGGACGGCTACCGATCTGTGCATAGAACAATACGTATGCAGCACAGATTACAACAACCCAGTATGAATTGATGTAACCGAACATGTCAGCAACCTTGCCCTGAACAGCCATCATGACTGCGCAGAAGAATACCATTGTCATGAAGATACCTGAAGCGATAGCAGTGTACTTGCCAAGACCCTCTACAGCCATGTTGAAGATACCACCCCACATAACTGATGTGCACAAGCCAACAAGCAGGAAAGCAAATACGCCAACAGGTACGTTCTGTGTAATTACGCTGAGATTTGCCCAGTCAACACCAGGAACATCCACGGTCCAGGTAGAGGGAGCAAACATACCGAAGAGAACAAGAACCAAAGAAGCTGTTGCTACGAAGGTGATCATTGTACGGCTTGATACCTTGTTACCGATAGAAGCACCAACAAAACGGCCGATCAGCATCATGAACCAGTAAACAGCAACCAACTGACCTGCAATTGCAGCGGGGATACCCAAGTCAATCATGTAGAGGTTTGCATAGTTGGGAACACCTACTTCAATACCCATGTACATCCCGATACCGAGAACACCCAATACAAAGTGACGATAGCTCATTGCACCCTTAATCAAAGAGGTGTCAACAGGAGCCTGCTCGGGCTCTTCAATCTTGGTGAAAAGAATAACGATAAATGCCAAAACGAAGATGCCAAGAGCAATCATCAGAGCAGGAGTAGCATCAGCAATGTGAGCCTTGGTAACATCGCCAATCAAAGCACCCATCAGAATGTAAACAGCCACAGCAGCAGCACTGTTGAATACGCCACCGGTCTGAATCAGCTGGTTACCTGCATTACCGCCACCACCGAGAAGGTTGAGCATGGGGTTAACAACACAGTTGAGGATAGCCATTGTGCAACCGCTAATGAAAGCACCAATCAAGTAGGTCAAGAAGGCGTAGTCCTTACCAACAGAACCACTAAGCCACTGGATAAGGATACCAACGATACCGATAGCAAGACCTAACAGAGCAGTCTTCTTGTAGCCAATCTTGGCAATAATCATACCAGCAGGAATACTGATAACGAGGTAAGCGATAAAGTTACCATAGTTACCAATCTGAGCCAATACGTTACTAACCTCAAAGTCGTTCTTTACAATGACAGCCATTGGAGAACACAAGTTGGTCACGAAGGCAATCATCGCAAACAGCGCAATCATAACTATAATCGCGCCCCATTGTTTTGTTTTTTGAGCCATTTGTTTAAATAAGTTTGTTTAAATTGTTATTAATGATGTTGTTATAATCAATTTAAGCTACTCTCTCTCCGATGTCGAAGAAAGAGTAGCTTGTGTACTTGCTTATTTGTCTACACCGAACTTGTATACGGTCTTTTGGACATAAACTTCACCTGGCTTGAGCTGTGTGCTGGGGAAATGAGCACGGTTGGGAGAGTCGGGGAAGTGCTGTGCCTCAAAGCAAAGACCAGAGTGCTTGCCGAAGGTGGCGCCATGCTGGCCCTTGTAGCCGTCAGCCCAGTTGTCGCTATAGAACTGGACACCGGGTTCTGTGGTCCAGCACTCCATGGTACGACCGGTAGAGGGTTCTACCATAGAGGCAGCCAGGGTGAGTTCGCCGGGTTCGCGCTTGTTCAGTACGTAGCAGTGGTCATAGCCTGTGCCGTTCTTTATCTGCTCGTCGTCGGCAGCAATGTCCTGACCTACAGGCTTGGGGGTGCGGAAATCAAATGGTGTGCCCTCTACCTTGCGGATCTCGCCGGTTGGGATGCTATTCTCATCAATGGGTACATAGAAGTCTGCATTGATGGTGAGGATGGTGTCCAACTGTGATGGAGTGGGGGTACCGATACCTGTCAGCGAGAAGAAACCATGACTGGTCATGTTAACTACGGTCTTCTTGTTGGTGGTGCCACGATAGTCAATAACCAACTCATTGTCGTTTGTCAATGAGTACTTTACGGTCATCTGTACTTCTCCGGGGAAACCTTCCTCATAGTATGCGAAAGTATAGCGCAGCACCAATTCCTGATCATTTAACTGCTCTGCATCCCATACACGTGCATGACAACCTGTAGGACCGCCATGAAGGTGGTTGGGACCATTGTTGATAGAAAGGCTATACTCTTTGCCGTTCATGGTGAACTTGCCACGGCAAATGCGGTTGCCGTATCTGCCCACAAGGGTAGAAAGGAATGGCTCGGGACTGCTCAGACAATCCTGGATACAGTCATGACCCTGAATTACGTTGGCCATATTGCCGTCACGGTCGGGTACCATGATGGACACCAGCGAACCACCGTAATTAGTTATGCTTACTTCCATGCCCTGAGCATTGGTCAGAGTGTACAGGTCTGTCTCCTTGCCCTGTACCATGGCCTGAAAGTCTTCACGCTTCAGGCCGGAAATCAACTTGTTTTCCATTGGGATTAGTGTTTAAAGTGTATTCTTTCGTTGCAAATATACAAAATTATCCTAATACCACCAATACTTGGCAATGGAAAAAGTTAACGAAAAGGTCCCTGTGTATCCAAACTTGATGCTCAAAGCGCGTTTGCCAGCAGGTCTGCCACCACAAAGGTGCTGCCACCAATGAATATAGTGTCCTCTGCCAAGGCCTCTGCACTTGCTTCGTTGTATGCCTGCACTACATTGTCGTAAGTTCTTCCTTCAAGACCGTATTCCATGGCTATACCAGCAAACTCTTCTACGGGCATGGCACGTGCCACGCTGGCTTGTGTGAAGTAGTATCGTGCTCTCTTGGGTAGCATGGAGACAACCTTCCTGACATCCTTGTCGCCAACCATGCCTATGACAATGTGCAGCGTTCCTGGTGTCTCTTCCAGTTGCTTGCTCAAGTATTCCCAACCTCCCACGTTGTGCCCGGTGTCGCATACGGTTAGCGGAGTACGCTTCAGTGTCTGCCAGCGTCCCATCAGCCCCGTGAGTTCACACACATTCATGAAACCCTCGTTGATGGCAGACTCGTTCAAGGCGAGCCTTTCTTTCAGGAAGCCAAGGGCACTGAGTATCGTATTTGTGTTCTTCTGCTGGCAGAAACCTTTCAGCTGTGTCTCCCTGTGGGGATGCTCCATCTCGTCGGCAAAGCAGATGGGGGAGTGAGCCTCCTCTGCCTTCTGCACGAAGACTTGTCTGACGTCGGCATTACCACCCGTTTCGCCCACAACCACAGGTATGCCTGGCTTGATTATGCCCGCCTTTTCCCCAGCAATGGCGGTAAGTGTGTTGCCCAGGAACTGCACATGGTCGAAACTGATGTTTGTGATGATGGAAAGTATAGGACTGATGATGTTGGTGCAGTCAAGACGCCCGCCCAGCCCAGTCTCTATGACGGCAATGTCCACATGGACTTCCTCGAAGTATTTGAAGGCAAGTGCCGTGGCCAGTTCAAAGAAGGAGGGGTGTAGTGGTTCGAAGAACTCGCGTTCCTCTTCCACGAAACGCACAACTCTCTCCTCCGGTATCATCTCACCGTTTACGCGAATGCGTTCCCTGAAATCCACAAGATGCGGACTGGTGTACAGTCCCACTCTGTAACCGGCACTCTGCAGTATGGCTGCCAGCGTGTGGCTGGTGCTGCCCTTGCCGTTGGTGCCGGCAACGTGTATGGTCAGGTACTTTCTGTGAGGGTGTTCATGATGGGCGTCCAGAGTCTCGGTGTTGCTCAAACCCTCCTTGTATGCACCAGCCCCGATGTTCTGGAACAACGGGGCTGAGGTGAATAAGTATTCTGTAGCTTCGCTATATGTCATAGTCAAAGTGTTTGTAGAATAATATCTTATGTGTGTTTAGCTAAATAGGCTCTTGAACTTCTGAAAGAATGAGTTCTTGGTTGTCTGTGAGGGTTTGAAACTATCGCTGTCCTTCATCTTCTCAAAGGCAGAGCGCTCTTCCTTGGTCAGTGTTTCGGGGATATAGATGGAGATGTTCACTATCAGGTCGCCATAACCGTAGCCATATCCCTGCAATGCGGGCAGACCCTTGCCACGAAGGCGGACGGTCTTTCCGGGTTGTGTGCCGGGTTCAATCTTTATTTTCACACGACCGTCTATGGTAGGTATCTCCACAGGTCCACCAAGTACGGCGGTGGGCAGGTCGAGTAGCAGGTTGTAGACGAGGTCGTTGTCGCGACGGCTCAGTTCGGCATGGGGTTCCACCTCCACATACACCTGTATGTCACCGGCATATCCGTTGTTGCGACCTGCATTGCCCTTGCCTGGCACGTTCAGTATCATGCCGTCCTGAACACCGGCAGGTATCTGCACCTCTACAAGCTCTTCGCCGCTTACCACACCTGTGCCGGAGCAGTGTGAGCATTTGTTCTTTATCGTTGTGCCTCGGCCACCGCAAGACGAGCATACGCTCTGCTGCTGCATGCGGCCGAACATGGTGTTCACCTGACGGGTAACATAACCTGTGCCGTGGCATGTTGCGCAGGACTCTGTCTTGCCGTCCTGAGAACCTGAACCGTGGCAATGCGTGCAGGTAACGTCTTTCTTTACCTTGAACTTCTTGGTGGCACCTTTGGCAACTTCCTCCAGTGTGAGTTTTACCTTTAGGCGAAGGTCGCTACCCTGATGCTTCTGTGCCCCACGACTACCTCCACCACCAAATCCGCCAAATCCGCCGAATCCGCCACCCATGTGGCCACCGAAGATGTCGCCAAACATGGAGAAGATATCGTTCATGTCAAAGCCTTGGCCGCCAAAACCTCCTGCGCCACCCATGCCGGCATGACCGAACTGGTCATAACGTGCACGTTTGTCGGGATCGCGGAGAACGTCGTAGGCCTCGGCAGCCTCCTTGAACTTCTCCTCGGCTTCCTTATCACCGGGATTGCGGTCGGGGTGATATTTGATGGCCATTTTCTTGTAGGCCTTCTTTATCTCGTCTTCCGAAGCGCCTTTTTGTACGCCAAGCACCTCGTAGTAGTCTCTCTTTTCTGCCATGTTCCTTGTATGTTAATAAGCGGTTAGTCGTATGGAGTCTGTCGCCCTGTCATTAAATACCCACAACAACCTGTGCGTGGCGGATAACCTTCTCGTTCAGTTTGTAACCCTTCAGTGTGCAGTCCACCACCTTGTTCTTCATCTCCTCGGACGGTGCAGGGAATTGTGCTATGGCTTCATGAACCTCCACGTCAAAATCTGCATCCTTGGTCTCAATGGGCTTTACACCCTGTTTCTCCAGTATGCCCATGAACTTCTTCTGTATCAGTTCTACGCCTTCTACTACAGCTTGAACATCCTCAGCCTTGCGCATCTGTTCCAGGGCACGCTCCATGTCGTCCATCACTGGAAGTATTGCGGTAATCACCTTTTCTCCGCCGTTCATGATAAGATCTGCCTTCTCCTTGATGACACGCTTGCGGTAGTTGTCGAACTCTGCCACCTTGTACAGTATCTGCTTCTTCAGTTCGGCAATCTCTGCCTGAGCAGCCTCCAGAGGATCAACCTCCACTTCAGGGGTCTCTGTGCTTTCTTCGTTGGCGGTAGTGTTCTGCTCTTCTGTTGTCTGCTGAGTTTCTTCAGTCAGGTTTGCTGAGTTTTCCTCCTGCAACTGTTCTTCTGTATTTATGTTCTTTTCTTTTGACATGTTGGTTGTGTATGTTATATGTTCCTGCCATATTTATCGCACAAAACGTGCCATTGTCAATTTTGGCACGTTTTATGTCATTTAGGCACTTATATATTATATATAATGTGTAGTTCTGTCAGTTATTGCTCATACATCTTGGCCTTCAGTTCCTTTATCTGGTCGTTTGCGATGTAGTCGTCATAGTCCATCAGTTTGTCGATGGTACCTGTGGGAGTGAGCTCGATGATGCGGTTTGCAACGGTCTGGATGAACTCGTGGTCATGGCTGGCAAAGAGCACATTGCCCTTGTACTGCTTCAGGTTGTTGTTGAATGCCTGGATGCTCTCCAGATCCAGGTGGTTGGTGGGAGTGTCCAAAATCAGACAGTTGGCATTCTTCAACTGCATGCGTGCTATCATACAACGCATCTTTTCACCGCCCGATAGCACATTTACCTTCTTCAACACCTCCTCGCCAGAGAAGAGCATGCGTCCAAGGAATCCCTTGAAGTACACCTCGTTGCCCTCGCCGAACTGGCTGAGCCAATCAACAAGGTTCAGTTCCGACTGGAAGAAGTCGGTATTGTCCACGGGCAGATATGCTGTTGTGATAGTAACACCCCAATTGTATGTACCGGCCTGTGCTTCGCGGTTGCCGTTGATAATCTCAAACAAGGCGGTCATGGCACGAGGGTCATGACTCAGGAATACCACCTTCTCGCCCTTCTCTATGTTGAAGCTTACGTTGTCGAACAGAACCGTGCCGTCTTCCATTGTAGCCTTGAGGTCCTTGACCTCCAGAATCTGGTTGCCTGGTTCGCGCTCCATCTGGAAGATGATGCCAGGGTATTTACGGGTAGAGGGACGGATTTCGTCTACATTGAGCTTCTCCAGCATCTTCTTGCGGCTTGTTGTCTGCTTGGACTTTGCCACATTGGCGCTGAATCGACGGATGAACTCCTCCAGTTCCTTCTTCTTCTCCTCAGCCTTGGCCTTCTGGTTCTGTGCCTGACGGAGTGCCAGCTGGCTTGACTCGTACCAGAAACTGTAGTTACCGGCAAACATGGTCACCTTGCCGAAGTCGATATCCACGGTGTGTGTGCAGACGCTATCCAGGAAGTGACGGTCGTGGCTGACAACCAGCACGGTGTGCTCAAATTCGCTCAGGTATTGCTCCAACCACTGTACTGTCTCCAGGTCAAGGTCGTTGGTGGGCTCGTCGAGCAACAGGTTGTCGGGATTGCCAAACAATGCCTTTGCCAGCATCACGCGCACCTTCTCCTTACCTGAGAGTTCGCCCATTAGCTGATGGTGCAGAGCCTCCTTGATGCCCAGGCCTGAGAGCAGGCTGCCAGCGTCGCTCTCGGCGGTGTAACCGCCCATCTCTGCAAACTTGTCCTCCAGTTCTGCCACACGGATACCATCCTCGTCGGTAAAGTCCGCTTTGCTGTACAGGGCTTCGCGCTCCTTCATCACCTCCCACATGGTGGTGTGACCCATCAGCACAGTGTTCAGTACCGTTTCCTGGTCATACTGGAAGTGGTCCTGTGAGAGCACCGAAAGGCGCTCACCGGGACCCAGTTCCACTGTACCCTTGGTTGGTTCCAACTCGCCACTGATGGCCTTCAGCAGAGTAGACTTGCCGGCACCATTTGCGCCGATTACTCCGTAGATGTTCCCGCTTGTGAACTTCATGTTCACGTCCTTATAAAGGACTCTCTTGCCGAATTGTACGGCTATATTGCTTAGTGTAATCATTTTCTGTATGTCAGTTATCCTTTAGGCAATACCTTTGAAGATAATGCTATATATCCATGCTTTCTGCATTGAAGGTCAGTGGCATCAGAGCCTCTATGCTCTCTATGCAATGTGTGCCTTCCTCCCCATAGAGCAACACCTTGATGGGCGAACCTTGCTTGTTTTCCACTTCCAGCAGAGCCTGTCGGCACATTCCGCACGGTGCAATCGGGTCTTTGGTAAAGTTGCCGCCAGTTTGTGCCGCTATGGCAATGGTGGTTATCACCTCGCCAGGCCTGTTGGCTCCGCACCAGAAGAGTGCCGTGCGTTCTGCACAACTACCTACGGGGTAAGCTGCATTCTCCTGATTGCTACCTACGATTATCTCTCCACTGTATAAGCGCAAAGCAGCGCCCACCTGAAAATGGCTGTAAGGGGAATAACTGCTCTCTGTGGCCTTCTTGGCGGCCTCTACCAGTTCGCGCTCCTGTGCGCTGAATTCCTCCATTCCAAGCACATTCACATGTGTACGAATCTCGTATTGCTTCATGGCATGATATGGTTTTGCTATGCAAAGGTACGAGTAAGTGAGCGAAAAACCAAAATAAATCCATTTAATTTTAGATTTTTCGAGTGAAAGTGCCATTGAGATTGCAGCTCTAAGGTACTGCCGTTCGGAAAAACACAAATAAATTTGTTATTTCACTCACTTAATCGTACCTTTGAGACTGGAGTCCTAAGGTACTGCCGTTCGGAAAAACATAAATAAATTTGTTTTTTCACTCACTTAATCGTACCTTTGCATACGTAAAGATAATAATAAGGAAACGTGGCAAAGAATAACAAGATAAAGGAGAACTGGAAACTTATTCCAGGATTGGCGCCCACGGAGATGGATTTGCGCATACTGGAGTTCCAGAATCGGGGTAAGTTGTGTCCCACCAGGGACTTGATAAAGACCCCCGAGCAGATAGAGGGCATACGTCGTGCCGGAGCATTGAATACCGCCGTGCTCGACGAGGTGGCAAACCGCATCCGTGAGGGCATGTCCACCGAGGATATAAACCGCATTGTGCATGATTTCACTATCAAACATGGCGGCATACCCGCTCCGCTCAACTACGAAGGTTTTCCCAAGTCGTGTTGCACCAGCGTGAACGAGGTGGTGTGTCATGGCATCCCCTGCGAAGACCTCATTCTGGAGGAAGGCGATATAATCAACGTGGATTGCACCACCATACTGAACGGCTACTATGCCGATGCAAGTCGTATGTTTGTCATAGGCAAGACCACAGAGCAGAAGCAACGCCTGGTGGATGTGGCATGGGAGTGTCTAAAGATTGGCGAAAAGGTGTGCTCCGAACCTTACGTGTTCGTTGGCGACCTGGGCAATGCCATACAGAAGCACGCACACGCCAATGGTTTCAGCGTAGTGCGCGACCTTTGCGGACATGGTGTAGGATGCCAGTTTCATGAAGAACCCGAGGTGGAGCACTTCGGACACAAGGGCACGGGCATGCTTCTCGTGCCAGGCATGACCTTTACCATAGAGCCTATGATAAACATGGGCACATGGCGAGTGTTCATTGACGATGAAGACCCATACGGATGGGAAGTGATTTCGGACGACGAACTGCCCAGTGCACAATGGGAACACACCTATCTGATGACCGAGAACGGCGTGGAGATTCTGACACACTAATGCCTCCGCGTTTTGATAAACAAAATACAGTAAAGATTATTTCGCAATAGAAACAATGATAATTCTTGGAATAGAATCATCCTGTGATGATACCAGCGCCGCAGTCATCCGAGATGGCGTGCTCCTGTCCAACGTGACGGCTTCGCAGGCCGTGCACGAAGCCTATGGTGGTGTCGTGCCCGAGTTGGCCAGTCGTGCACACCAGCAGAACATCGTACCCGTTGTGGACCAGGCTCTTCAGAAGGCTGGGGTAGATCGTGAGCAGCTCTCCGCCATCGCCTTCACCCGAGGTCCCGGACTTATGGGTTCGTTGCTTGTAGGCGTAAGTTTCGCCAAGGGCTTGGCGGCAAGCCTGGGTATCCCCATGATAGAGGTAAATCATCTCCAGGGTCACGTACTTGCACATTTTGTGCACGAGGAGGGCGAAGAACACACACCACCACCATTCCCATTCCTGTGTCTGCTTGTCAGCGGAGGCAACAGCCAGATCATTCTGGTGCGTGCCTATAACGACATGGAAATCATAGGCAAGACCATCGACGACGCCGCAGGCGAGGCCATAGACAAGTGTTCCAAGGTGATGGGTATGGGTTATCCCGGAGGTCCCATCATCGACCGCCTTGCACGCAAGGGCAACCCCAAGGCCTACCAGTTTGCACGTCCACAGATAGCCGACTACGACTACTCCTTCTCGGGCCTCAAGACCTCCTTCCTGTATAATCTGCGAGAGTGGGTGGCCGAGGACCCCGATTTCATAGAGAAGAACAAGGAAGACCTTGCCGCCTCCTTGGAGCATACCATCGTGGACATACTCATGAAGAAGCTTCGCAAGGCATCCAAGGATTTGAAAATCAAGCACGTTGCCGTTGCAGGTGGTGTCAGTGCCAATACGGGTCTTCGCGAGGCCTTCCTCGACCACGCACGCAGGTACGGGTGGACGGTATATATTCCCAAGTTTGGCTACACCACCGACAATGCCGCCATGATAGCCATGGTGGGATGCTTCAAGTATCAGGACAAGGACTTCTGCTCCATGGACAAACCCGCCTATTCCCGTGTGGAAATATAGTCACTTTTTAGCACAATGCATATAAGTATTTTATCCCCGGTCAATGGCGGCTGGGGATTTTTGTTGCAGATTCTGGGAATCATATGGAAAAATATTCATACCTTTGCCTTGCCCGTTGCACGGGGGGATGCGTATAGAAATACATTATATATAATTAAAAAGAACGAGAAATTATGAAGAAAATCATCAAGTCATTGCTTCTTCCGGCTACCGTGCTGCTTGCATCATGCGCAGGTACCACTGGTCAGCAGGAGGAGAGTTTCAATTATCTGGACGAGCGCTTTGCCGACATTCAGATGCTTCGTTACAATGTAGAGGGTTTTGATGCTCTCACACTTCAGCAGAAGACCTTCATCTACCATCTGCAGGAGGCTGCACTTTGGGGACGCGACATTCTGTTCGACCAGAACGGACGCTACAACCTCCAGTTGCGCTCCATCATGGAGAAGCTCTATCAGGAGTATCAGGGCGACCGTCAGAGCCAGGACTTCCTTGCCTTCGAGGAGTACCTCAAGCGTCTGTGGTTCAGCAATGGCATACATCACCACTATGGTAGCGAGAAGTTCGTGCCTGGTTTCTCACGCGAATGGTTCGTGGCTCAGACTTCATGCTCTGAGGAATTGGCCGAGGTGCTTTTCAATCCCGAGGTTATGCCCAAGCGTGTCAATCAGGCACAGGGCGAGGATCTTGTCCTCACCAGCGCCAGCAACTACTATCAGGCTGTTACTCAGGCTGAAGCAGAAGCTTTCTATGCACGAGTAAAAGCTGAGGGTGACCAACAGCGCCCAGTCATGCACGGCATGAACTCCACCCTTGTGAAGGGCGAGGACGGTACCATCTACGAGGACCGCTGGACCACCACTGGCAGGTATGGCAAGTCGCTCAGCAAGGTTGTTGAGAATCTTAGGCTGGCTCGTCCCTTTGCCGAGGATGCCAAGCAGCAGGAGGTTATCGACCTTCTCGTGTCGTACTATGAGACTGGCGACCTGCACACCTTCGACCAGTACACCATCGCCTGGGTGCAGAACACCGAACCCCTGGTGGACTTCGTCAATGGTTTCACTGAGTCCTATGGCGACCCTCTCGGCATGAAGGCATCATGGGAGAGCATCGTTAACTTCAAGGACCTTGAAGCCACAAAGCGCACCCAGCAGCTCAGCGACAACGCACAATGGTTCGAGAGCAACTCTCCCGTTGCACCCGAGTTCAAGAAGGACGAGGTGAAGGGCGTTTCTGCCAAGGTTATCAAGGCAGCTATTCTCGGTGGCGACCTCTATCCCTCCACCGCCATCGGCATCAACCTGCCCAATAGCAACTGGGTGCGTGCCGAGCATGGTAGCAAGTCAGTAACCATTGCCAACCTCACCCATGCCTATGCAGAGAGTTCAAAGGGTAACGGTATGCTCGACGAATTTGTTTATAGCGATGTAGAGGCGGAAATCCTGCGCAAGTATGGCAGCTACACCGACGACCTGCACACCGACCTGCACGAGTGTCTTGGTCATGGTAGCGGCAAGCTACTGCCTGGTGTGGATTCCGAAGCACTCAAGGCCTACGGCAGCACCATCGAGGAGGCTCGTGCCGACCTCTTTGCACTCTACTACCTAGCCGACGATAAGATGGTGGAACTGGGTCTTCTGCCCGATGCCGAGGCCTACAAGGCATGCTATATCAGTCAGATGCAGAACGGTCTGCTCACACAGCTCGTGCGCATAAAGCTTGGCGACCAGATAGAGGAGGCACACATGCGCAACCGCGCCCTCATTGCCACTTGGGCTTTGGCTCATGGAAAGGGTAGGGCACAGGACGGAAAGGATGTCATGGAACTCGTCAAGCGCGATGGCAAGACCTATGTTTGCATCAACGACTATGATGCCCTGCGCACCCTCTTTGGTGAACTTCTTGCCGAGATTCAGCGCATCAAGTCTACCGGCGACTTCGAGGCAGCACGCAAGCTCGTAGAGACCTATGCTGTGCAGATTGAATACGACATCCACAAGGAAATCCTCGAGCGCTACGAGACCCTCAACATTGCTCCCTACAAGGGCTTCATCAACCCCGTATATACTGCCGTCAAGGATCCCGAGGGCAACATCACCGATGTCACCGTATCCTACACCGAGGGTTATGCCGAGCAGATGCTTCGCTACTCAAAGGATTATAGTGTAGAGTAAAAAGGAAATTAATTAGTAAGTGTTAAATTCCCCATTGTGTATTAGGCAATTGGGGGATTTATTTATGTTTTTTTTCTATATCCATCATGAAATAGTTGACCAGAATTCTACTGACCATATAATTATCATATAAATTATTACTGTCCGGTAAAACTTATCTAAATTGAAAAAGATAGGGCTGAACTTCAAAATTGAGAAGTTCAGCCCATTTTGGTTATCTTTGAGTCATCACACTTAAGGGAGGTTCTATAAATTCAATCAATCATTAGCGAATAGTCAGAACCTCTTTAAGGCCCTAAGTTAATGCTTTTGAACGTTGCAGAACCACCACCAGAGAATCTGATAAACCTTTAAGAGGGGGCTTGTCTACAGAAAAAAGTCTCCCAACTTGTGTATTTCAGCAAGTTGGGAGGGGATGTGTGTGTACCGGACAGTAATACATATAAATGAAAAAATACAAAAGCAGGAAAGATATTTAAAAATCTTTCCTGCTTTTGTGTGGAGAATATCGGGCTCGAACCGATGACCTCTTGCATGCCATGCAAGCGCTCTAGCCAGCTGAGCTAATCCCCCTTAATTGACTTTTGCTTTGCAAAGATACGCTTTTAAATAATAATATAGAAAGTTTTTAAACTATTTTTTATACATATAAGTAAAAATGGTGTAACTTTGTGCCAAACTATGGAATATGATGTCCTATATACATAATTAAATATAGGTTGTAATTGAAAATTATATAAGTAAATATTATGAGGAAATTTTTAGCATTAGCTTGTCTGTTTTTTGCTACGCAGACTTATGCTCAATTTGATGTCTTTCGACCAGAGGGAGTGCCAACAATACCTGTGGTGAGGCACAAGTGCATACAGCACGAGGATGCTACTTTTGATGCACGCATTATGCAACGTACGGCAGCAGTTCAGGAAAAGGCTCCTTTAGCAGCAAAGGGTTCCCCTAAAATTGTTGTATGTTTGGCAAATTATGCTGATGTCAAGTTTACTGTAGCCCCCAACGATGAAGAACTGAAAAAACTATTTGATACTTTCTTTAATGGTAAGAATGTAGGTGTAGGTGATAATCCTAATTCTGTTGTTGATTATTTCAAGGCTATGAGTAATGGAGTGTTTGAACCAGAGTTTGTAATTACTGAACCTATTTCAATATCTAAGGAACGCAAGTATTATGGTGAGGTAAGTGGCTCAAACAAGAGATTGACATTTCGAAACGAGGCCCTTGACAGTTTGGCTGTACAACTCAATGACCGTTTGACAGAATTAGATACCAATGAAGATGGTAAAATTGATGGTGTTGTAATAGTATTTCCTGGTGCAGGTGCCAATGTTGGTGATAATGATGGTATGCATCCAGCATGCTGGACATCTTCCTATACCACAAGTGGTATTACATATGCCACAGAATTGGTAGCGCCAGAACTATTAGGCACAGGACAGAATGCCAAGTTAAATGGCATTGGTGTCTTTGTTCATGAAATCTCACATATGCTAGGACTTCCTGACTTTTATGACCTTAACTATAAAGCGCCTGGTATGGATTATTGGAGCGTGATGGACTATGGTGAGTATTGGTATAATGGCTATCATCCCACTCCTTATACAGCTTACGAGCGCAACTATATGGGATGGTTGCCTTTAGTGGAATTGTCTCAGCCAACAACAGTGTCTGGCATGAAGACTATAGCTGAGGGTGGTTCTGCATATGTAATTTATAATGATGGTAATCGTGATGAATATTATGTGCTAGAGAACCGTAGCGTTAACGATCCATGGAGTCGTACTTTGTGTCAATCTTTGGGTAGTGGTATGATGATATATCACGTTGACTATAATGCCAATAGTTGGGCTGTGAACAGAGTGAATGTGGATGCTGCACACCAGCGTATGACCATAGTGCCTGCCAATGGACATTTTGAGTTGTGTGATAATTTTGCAGCCGATACAGATAAATATCTTTCGGAATTACGAGGACATTTGTGGCCATTAAAGAACGTAGAGTCTGTTTTGGCATACTGGGGATTGGCTGGAAATAATGAACTTACAGATGAGGAGCGTACAGAAGGTGATCGCGTGGCTCCAGCCGCACGTTTGCATACTCCAAATGTTGATGGTACATATTTAATGCATAAGCCTATAACAGATATAGTATACGATTCACAGACAAATACTGTATCATTTGCTTTTATGGGTGGAGAAGAGACCGATGTAGAAGATGTTGTGATTGGTAACAATTATACAGGTGATGCTATGCTGAAGGTATATGGCATAGACGGCAGAATGGTGGCAATGACAACAGAGAGCGGATTGAAAACATTGCCACGAGGTGTATATGTTGTTACTAATACAAAGACAGGTAAGACAAGTAAGGTAATTAATGATTATCGTTAACGTCTTGTATCCTTTAAACCTTGATTTAAAGTAGATAAAGGATAATAAAAAGTGTGTGCTCTATTAAATCAGAGCACACACTTTTGGGGTAAGCATTCGGTTAAATACATATTGTAGCAGCATCAGACGCAACCAATGACGAATAGATAGAATACTACCAACAAGAAATTACAAATATAACTATTCGACATTTTTACAATAGTTTACTCCAATGATTTGATATAGTTTTGTTAGACGTGGCAGGCGGGTTTTGAAATACTCAAAATCTTTCTGTTCAGGTAGACACCACTGAACTTCGCTGGCAGCACCAAGGCGTGGCAACAACTGGTAGAAAGCATGGTCGGGATAGGCTACACGCTCGGTCCATAGGTTAACCTGTTGTCCAAGGATGCTGCTCTGTTGATCTTGGGTGAGGCTATCTGGCAAGAGAGGCTCGAATGAATATATTTTACTTGCAGAAACTATGTAACCATCTGTTGTGCGAGGTTGCTTGCCAAGTTCCTTGAGTTGTGGGTGGTCGATATAGGTATATACATTAGGGCTCATAATGACGCGATGTCCCTGACGTGCAGCAGATATGCCACCTTTGATTCCTCGCCACGACATGACGATGGAGCGACCAGAGAGTCCTCCCTCGAGAATCTCGTCCCAACCAATGATGTCGCGGCCGCGTTCTTTCATGAACATCTCTATCTCGCGGTTGATGTAGCTTTGTAATTGGTTTTCAGCACTATGTGTACCATTACTTTTCAATCCAAGCTCTTTTATCTTTGCCTGACATTTTGGACATTCTTTCCAACGATTCTTTGGACATTCGTCACCACCAATGTGAATGTATTGTGATGGGAAAACCTTACAAATTTCATCTAGGACAGTCTTGAGGAATGTCATGGTTTCGGGATTACCGCCACAAAGAACCTCGCGACTTACTCCCCAATTGGTCTTTACAGGATATGAACCACCTTTGCATCCAAGGTTTGGAAATACATGCAAGGCACTTTGCATATGACCAGGTAAGTCTATCTCGGGTATCACGTTAATATATCGTTCTGCAGCATAACGTACCACCTCGCGACAATCATCTTGTGTGTAGTATCCACCATGAGGTATGCCGTCGTAGATGTTGCAATGATTTGGACCAACTATCGTTTCACTGCGCATACTGCCCTTAGGTGCTAGCATAGGGTAGGATTTTACTTCGAAACGCCATCCCTGGTCTTCTGTAAGATGCCAATGGAATTGGTTACAACCATGCAATGCCATAACATCTATGAATTGCTTGATAAACTCTACTGTGTAGAAATTACGGCCACAATCAAGCAATACACCACGATATTCAAAACGAGGCTCGTCCTTTATGCAGACAAATGGAAATTCTATTTTGCCAGACCTTTTCTTCTCTATAGGTAATGATTTTCGTAAGGTTTGTGCTGCACGGAATATACCCACAGGATTGCGTGCTTGTATGTCAATTCCTTTCTTGTTTATGCTGATGATATAGGCTTCTTTCTGCTGTTCAGTGAGCTCTGGCGTATTTTCACCCTTTTTGAGTTTCTTATTTGTTGGATAATCAAGGCTAAGACGTATGTTAGCACTCTTCATATCACCAGTCAGTACAAGTTCTATGCCAGATATTTGTTTTACCCATTCGCAGAGGAATTGTGCGTTGCGTAGCAACTCAGGGTTGGAAACATCACATGCTATGGTCATTTCATTGGTTAGGGTAAATGACTGTGTTGTGTCGGTCTTGACTTCTTTTGGCAAGGGTATGACATTGTAGTCCGCAACTTGCGCAGACATAGTCATAGCATTACCAAAAGCAAGAAACATACAGATGGATAATAGAATCTTTTTCATTGATAATAGTTTGTCAATCGTTAAAATTATGTTAGATTTTGGTCATAAAGATAGTTGTTTTTTGTTAATGTCTAGACTCGTGTTTGCGAAAAAATATTAAAAAATCAAAAACCTCATAAATACAGCTCCTTAATATGCAGAATAGCTGTATGAATAATATGGTCTTTTCTTGCTAAAGTCCCTAAAAATGCCTAAATTTGCAAAAAAATAAGGGTAAAACCCTTTTGTTGGATAATACTACTAAAATTTTATAAATGGAAGATCAAGAAAGAATCATCAAAGTTGACATTGAGCAGGAGATGAGGAAAAGCTACATTGATTACTCTATGAGTGTTATTGTAGCTCGTGCTCTGCCCGATGTGCGTGACGGTTTTAAGCCCGTACATCGCCGTATACTTTTCGGCATGGAACAATTGGGCAACACACACAACAAGCCCTACAAAAAGAGTGCCCGTATCGTGGGTGAGGTTTTGGGTAAATATCATCCACATGGTGATAGTTCGGTTTATGGCGCATTGGTACGTATGGCCCAAGATTGGAGCATGCGTTATACCTTGATAGACGGTCAGGGTAACTTTGGTTCGATCGATGGTGATAGTGCTGCCGCTATGCGTTATACAGAGGCACGTCTCTCGCTTATGGGTGAGGCTATGATGGAAGATTTGGAGAAGGAAACGGTGGATATGACCAATAACTTCGACGACACTCTGCAGGAGCCCACAGTGATGCCCACTCGTATTCCCAACCTTCTTGTAAATGGTGCCACAGGTATTGCCGTTGGTATGGCAACTAATATTCCTACACACAATTTAGGTGAAGTGATTGATGCTTGTGTGGCATACGTGGACAACAATGAAATGGACACCGAGGAATTGATGCAGTATGTCAAAGGACCAGACTTCCCAACAGGCGCCTATATTATGGGTCTGCAAGGAATAAAGGATGCATACGAGACAGGTCGAGGTCGCGTTATCATGCGTGCCAAGGCTGATATCGAAGCACACGACCAGCACGATAAGATTGTCATAACAGAAATCCCATATGGTGTCAACAAGGCTCAGCTTATAGAGAACATTGCCGAATTGATGAAGGATGGCAGACTTGAGGGTATCAGCAACGCCAACGATGAGAGCGACCGTGAAGGTATGCGCATTGTTGTCGATGTTAAGCGTGATGCTAATGCACGTGTGGTCCTGAACAAGTTATTTAAGATGACAGCGCTTCAGACAAGCTTCAGTGTCAATGCAATCGCATTAGTAAAGGGACGTCCACGTCTGCTGACATTGAGGGATTGTATTGGCAATTTCGTTGCTCATCGTCACGAGGTAGTGATACGTCGTACTAAATATGACCTTCGCAAGGCCGAGGAGAGAGCACACATTCTTGAAGGTTTGATTATTGCTAGCGACAATATTGACGAGGTTGTTCGTATCATCCGCGGTAGCAAAACTCCTCAAGAGGCCCAGCGCAATTTGGAGGTACGTTTCCAATTGGATGAACTCCAATCAAAAGCTATTGTAGATATGCGCTTGAGTCAGCTGACTGGTCTGCGTCAGGAGGATCTTCGCAACGAGTTTAAGGAACTTCAGGAGAAAATTGCATACTTTAATCAGATTCTTACTGATGACGAATTGTGCCGTAAGGTTATCAAGGACGAACTTATTGAGGTTAAGGAAAAGTATGCTGATGAGCGCAAAACTCAGATAATGCCCAGTGCTGAAGAATTTAATGCTGAGGATTTCTATGCTGATGACGAGGTTGTGGTTACTATTAGCCATATGGGTTACATCAAACGTACTCCTCTTGCAGAATTCCGTGCACAGGGACGAGGTGGTATTGGTTCCAAGGGTTCTGCTACACGCGACAACGATTTTATTGAGCACATTTATACTGGTACCATGCACAACACAATGATGTTCTTCACCGATCGTGGTCGTTGCTACTGGTTGAAAGTATATGATATACCAGAGGGTACCAAGCAAAACAAAGGTCGTGCGATTCAAAATCTCCTTCAAGTAGAACCTGGTGACAAAGTTCAGGCATGTCTGTTGATACGTAAGTTGCAAGATCCAGAATTCTGCAAGTCACACTATGTTGTTTTTGCAACTAAGGAAGGTATCGTTAAGAAGACTTGTCTGTCAGAATATAGCCGTCCTCGTACTAATGGTGTTAATGCCATCAATATACGTGAGGAGGATAGAGTAATTGCTGTTAACCTGACAAATGGTAGCGATGAAATCATCGTAGCAAACAAGAATGGTCGTGCTGTGCGTTTCAATGAAAGTGATGTACGTACCATGGGACGTGTTAGCACTGGTGTTCAGAGTATCGTGCTTGACAATGATGGTGAGGATGAGGTTATCGGTATGGCTGTGATTAACGACCCAGAGAACGAGAGCATCCTGGTGATGAGCGATAAGGGTTGGGGTAAGTACACTTCTGTAGAGGCATATCGTAAGACCAATCGTCATGCAAAAGGTGTTAAAGCCATGAATTTGTCTGATGATAGCAAATTGGTTACACTTCAGGTGGTTACTGAAAATGATGATTTGATGATTATAAACAAGTCAGGAACGGTTATCCGTCTGCATGTTGATGATATCAAGGAAACCAAGAACCGTGCCACTCAGGGTACCAAGGTAATCGAACTGAAGAAGCGTGGTGATAGCATAGCCCATGTGTGCGTGGTGCCCCGTTCTGATGATGACGAAGAGCAGGAGAATGCAGAACTTACCCCTGCACCAGCATCGGACTCTGATCAACAGGAACAGGTAATTGTTGTAGAAGAACAGCAACAGACAGATTATACATCAACAGACATCAATGAGGAAAAATCCGATCCTCAGGGAGTTTTTGATTTTGAAGTGTGAATTTAATTGTATATAGAAATAACCCTATAAACTAACTAATTATGAAAAAGGTAATTTTGTCAATTGCTCTTGCGTTACTGACATGTAACGTTATGGCTCAGACTCCTGAAGACAAGGCTGCAGCAAAGGCTGCCAAAGCTGCATTGAAGGAGGCTACAAAGCATGCTAACAATCTGATGACTAAGGGTAATGCTTGCGCAGCAGAGGTTAATACTCTCTATCAAGCAAACCAAATGGAGCAGCAGAAGGCCGACAAAGCCAATCAAGCTCTTATTGCAGAAAATGAGGCAAAAATTCAGCAGAAGTCAATCGAAGGTATCGATTATCTTTATGAAGCTCTGTCTGAGAAGAATCTCCAGTACATCAAGGAAAACAAGAGATACGATGCTTTCAAGAGTCTTGATCAACTGGCTACTATGGTTCTCAATAACGAGTTGGTAAAGGCATCAAAGAAAGAAAATTACAATCGTGAAGCACTCACAAAAGCTGTGTTTGCTTTGTCTGATGCATGCCATGGCGAACTCGCTTATGGTAATCCCAAGGATGAATTACAGAAAGCTAACATCGAGATTGTTAAAGCCAAGTTCCCCAAGACTCATGTATACTATGCTTACTTGTGTCAGTTCTGTATTGAAGCTAATGACTTGGTCGCTGCCGAGAAGGCATTGGATGCATATAGCAACTTCCCTGTAAAATATCCTGAGATAGCAAACAACGAACTCATTAAGAATCCCGAATACCCTGCATCTCAGTTTGCTTTCAACATCTTCTATACTGCTTTCAATGAGAAGAATGTAGCATTGATGGATAAGTACTATGATTTGGCATTAAAGTTTGACAACAAGGACAGTCGTAATTTCGTGTTACGTGCTAAGCCTCAGATGCTAAAGGATCAGGGTAAGACAGAGGAATGGATTGCTGCTACAAAGGAAATGATTGCCGTTGATCCCACAAGCGAGATAGGTGAGATCGGTATGCAACAGTTGATGGCTCATTATAACACTCTCGGTAAGGAGGCTGTTGAGACATACACTTCTGAACTTGTAGGTACATATCCCAATAGCAAGGTTGCCAACTATTGTCGCGGTTTTGCGTTCTATGCCAATAATGATTTTGAAAATGCAATCAAGTTCTTCGAAAAGTCTGTTGAAATAGATCCTACCTATGCAGATGGTATATACAACTGTGCTTATTGCCACTATCAAAACGCTTTGGAGAAAGCACGTGCTATCAGCGGTAAGAAGTTCAAGACCAAGGCTGCTGCTACTGCTGCAGAGGACGAAGTAAAGGCTTTGTTTAGCAAGGCTGCTCCTTATTTCGAGAAATACCGCGAACTTACAGAGGATAAAGATCCCAGCAAGTGGGCTTCTCCTTTGAAGGTTATTTACAACAACACTGGTCAGAAGGACAAGGCTGCCGCCATGGAAGTCTACATCGATTAAGATATACTACTAATATAAATTATGGTGGGAGAGGAGTCTTTTTCTCTCCCATCATATATAAAATTTACTACATTCCACACACTTCACATTGACGCCATTGATTAAATTCTAACATACTTGTTATTGTTCGATAATGATTCGACTATTACTATTTATACTATTATTAGGAATATCGTCTCCTCAACTTCATGCTCAAAAGAAGGATAGTATGAAGAAGAGGTTTAAAGAGGCATATGCCTCAATAAAATCAGGTTCTGGTCAGGAAAACCATGAACGCATCCTGCTTGATAGTTTAAAGAAGAACACTATAGAGCATAAAACAAAAGCCGAAGCATACCATATTTGTGCATTGTTACAGCAGAGCGTCAACAATGGATTGAATATGAATGCCTACCTAAAGAAGAATATAGACACAATAAAACTATACAAGACAATATTGAAGATTTATGACTACACTTTAAGTAGCGATTCCTTGGATGCAGCTCGTAAATATGAGAACAAGCATATTAAGATGAGGCATTTGCATAGGAATAATCTACTTAATGGTGGTAAGTTCCTATTGAGAAAGTCACAATGGTCAGATGCTTTCAGTTTCTTTGATATGTTCTTGAAGACACACACAACCGATACTGATAGTCTTATGGGTCGTGTGGCATATTGGGCAACTGTATGCGGAATGAATGAAGGCAATCCTCGTCATGTTCTTAAACATGTTGATCAAGCTATTTCCATGGCAAACATTACAGAAAGCTCTGCCTTATATGAATACAAAGCTCGTAGTGTGTTGCAGTTGGGCGATACAATACAGTGGATTAAACTTCTTGATGAGGGAGTGGATAAGTATCCTGGATGCAACTACTTTTTCCTAAACATGATGGAACACTATATGCGCGAAGGTCAGTTTGCTAAGGGATTGGCTCGCACCGATTCTTTAGTCCGAACAGATGGTGATCGTGCTGTTTATTGGTTTGCTATGAGCATGTTTGCTCTTGCACAAGGAGAACATGAAAAATGCATCAAAATGAGTGACGAGTGCTTGAAGCGTGATAGCAACAACATAGACGCATACTACAATAAGGGTATTTCATTGTTGAATATGACTCTTAGCGAAGACGATATTATGAAGCGTAGAAAGTTGTTCCAACGAGCACTAAAACCAATGGAAAAAGTCCGCGAACTCTCGCCTGAAAGCATAGACAGATGGGGCAATCCACTCTACAGAATTTATCTTAACTTGAACATGGGTAAGAAATTTGAGGAGATAGACACTATGCTTGATAACCATAATAAAGGTGCAGATAAAAAGGAAACTGAAACCGTAATCCATAATGTCAATGTTTCAGGAAAGCAGAAGATGGATAAACAATTAGGTAGGTAAAGAGCCTCAGTTACAGCCCTTGCAGAAAGATACTATGAGATTTATAAGCATACTAACAATAACGTTATTGCTTGTATCTTCGTGTATACAGACGGATACTTCCTTGCCCGACGAGATTAACCGTCGGGCATATCTTCTTCGTTATGTTAATGTTGATTCTTCTCTTTTTTATGCACAAAGGGCCTATGATATTTCTCATGATTATGACTATATTGATGGCAAGGCTGAGGCTATAAGTCACAAGGCTTTCGTTTTGTATCAGCAAATGCTGTTCAGTAGAGCCATAGAGCAATTGGACAGGATTGATTCCTTGACACACAACCAAGTGGAACTATTGTGCGCTGATGTACTGAGGATGAAAATCAGTCAGCGAACAGGAGAAGTGCGTACTTTTTATCGTTCATGGCATAATGCAGAGACCAGACTTAGACGTATTGACGAAGAATTACATCTCCTCTCACCGCATTACCAGAAGCGTGTTCTTTATGCAAGGACAGAGATGCATATCATAGCATCCACACAATATTTTTATTCACAACAGGATTCTGCATCAAGGGCCGAGATGCAGGCGGTTGAACCATATATGCAAACACCGCTCGACACTGCCCAGTGGTGTAATTATATGTATATGCTTGGTGCTGGAGGTATTATCACTGGTGATAGTGTTTCGGTAATACTGAAGGAGTTCGATCAATTAACACATGTTCTGACCATCGCACGTCGCCGTAACGATAAATATTTCCAGGCAAATAGTCTTCAGGCATTGGCATTAATAATGGAAAATCCATACAAGGTGGAGTTGATAAAAAAACAACGTGGCGGTGGTATGGATTTTATCGTAGGACAGTATGCCAATCAAAATCCACATCTTACTTCAGACTCTCTATCTCTTGTTCTTGCAAATCAAGCCCTACGTCTTTTCAAAGAGTATGGCGACAAGTTCCAAACAGCCAATGTTTTGCGTACCATTTCCGAACTTTTGTTCCGTCAAGGCAGATATCAAGAAGCTTTGATGCCTATTTACGAGGCCTTGATGACTGTAGAGGAGCAACATAGCAAGGATGCCAAAAGAGTATTTTACTGGGAAGCTAGCTTCTATGAACGCATGTCACTGATATATAGTGCCATGGGAAACAAACAGTTAGCCATGGAGTGCAGAAGTGCCTATTTCTCAATGCTGGAGAATATTCGTCAGGATCTTGAAGAAGAAGTTCGTAGGGAAGAGTTACGTTCGTACAACAAGCGCCTGTATCTCCACCTAACTGTCACCGTTGTATTACTCTTAGGTGTGGCATATGGTTTTGGTCTACTTTTGAGCAGAGCCAAGAAGTTGAGCAAGAAGCAAGAGCGTGAAGCAGAGGAAACCTTGCAACTTACCATAGACGAAACCAAAGCACGTGAATTGCAATTACTGCGAGAAAAACTTTCCAATGTTGAGCGCAGAGCCAAGGTTGGTCTGGCTGAGAATGTGGTGCCATACATAAACCGTATGTTGCATACCAAGGATAAAGAATATGTTGCAGAATTGTCAGCAGAAATATTGCGTATTAATGGTATCCTCACGGATTGGATACAGGTAAAGCAAGGCAAAGTGGCGATGAACATATCCACCTTTACATTGCAACCACTCCTTAATACTATTTCTAAAAACAGAACCACTTATCATCAAAAAGGTTTGACTTTGGAGGTGATGTCTGCAGATAACATTTGTGTAAAGGGAGACAAGGCATTAACATTGTTTATGATAAATACTTTATGCGACAATGCACGAAAGTTTACTCCCTCCGGTGGCAAGGTGTCTATCAGCGTTATTGCAGATGACAATGTTGTTGAGATCTCCGTTAGCGATACAGGATGTGGTATCAGTTCAGACAATGTTGAGAAGATAAATAATAGCAAGGTTTTCAGAATCTTTACTGATCAAGATAAGAAACAGCCCGAGGCTCAGGGTTTTGGTTTCGGCCTGATGAACTGTAAGGGTATTATAGGCCAAATGCAGAAGTTGTCCAACCGTTTTCATTGTTGCGATTTCGGTGTCGAGAGCCAGTTAGGTGAGGGCAGTCGTTTTTGGTTCAAATTGCCAAGAGTATTGTCTGTTATATTCTTCTTTCTCTGTTTTACCGCATCTCAGGCAAGGACAGATTATACCGAGGCTCAGAGTCAGTATGAGTTGCTCAAGCAATCCAACACGACTAACAACTTTACCCAAGCAATGAAGTATGGCAAGAAAGCTTTGGAACTCGTTCCCAACGATAGTCTGTTGTTGCGTATGAAGATTGAGAACGAGATGGCAATAGCGGCACAATCCTTGTGCTTATGGCAGGATTATAGACAACACCACAACCAATGTGTGCGTTTGTATCGAGAATATACTGCCGACCCCAACTTGCCCATATATGCTCGTCGATTGCATATCGTAAAGACAGAAATTACATGGACTCAGTTTTTCATCCTGTTCTTTCTTATCTTTTCCTTGTTTTTCTTTGTTCTTGTGGTTCGTCGTTCACGCCGTCGCAGGAGCGAAATGTATCATCAACAAGATTTGCAGATGATGCAAACAGAAATGCTAAATCGTGTGCAATACGAGTTAGACCGTGTGCATATTCAGAATCGTATTCTTGACAATTGCCTATCTACTATCAAGCATGAAACCATGTACTATCCAGCTCGCATACAACAGATGGCAATGTATCAGGATGCAGACATGGGTGAGTTGCAACAGTTGATAAATTATTATAACGAGATATACACTATTTTGCTTGAGCAAGCACAACGACAGACTTCAATCAGACTCGCCATAGATGAGAGCGTTTTGGTCGAACTTAAACGTAGGGTGCGTGCATCGGTTGGCAATGTACCAATAGATGTACGCGTGGCAGATCAGGACAATATTATAGAAGTGAGAGTGAGTGTGAAGGAATACCAAATCCCCGAAAATCTGTTTACTTTCGAAGCAGGCAATCTTGATGCCTTCGTAGCACGCGAGATAGTGCGCATGTATGATGCTGCTTGTGGATATCCGGGATTGAGACTATATGTAGAAAATAACGAAATAATCATAACACTATGGAAGAATTCAAGGTTATTATCGTCGAAGACGTTCAATTGGAATTGAAGGGTACTGAACATATTTTTAGAAGTGAGATACCTGAAGCCACAATAATCGGAACCGCGCAGAACGAATCTGAACTATGGAAACTGATGCGTCAGGCAGTTCCCGACATGATATTGTTGGACTTGGGTCTTGGTGGTAGTACAACTGTTGGCATTGACATCTGCCGCCAGTTACGTGACAGATACAGCAACTTAAAGATTCTTATTTTCACTGGCGAGATACTTAACGAACGTCTTTGGATAGAGGCCCTTTCTGCTGGTGCCGATGGTATAATACTAAAGACAGGCAACCTTTTGCAACGCGACGATGTACAGTTGGTGATGCATGGACGTAAACTGGTCTTTAACGAACCAATATTAGAGAAGATTTTGATTCGTTTCCGAAAGAGTGTTCTTGGCGAGGTACAGCAGAGTGATGCTTTGATAGACTATGATATTGATGAGTATGACGAGAGGTATCTTCGTCACTTAGCATTAGGATACACCAAGGACATGATAGCAGGACTTAAGGGTATGCCATTTGGTGCCAAGAGTTTAGAGAAGCGTCAGGCCGATCTCATAAATAGATTGTTCCCTGGAAGCGAACGTACAGGAGTCAATGCCACCAGATTGGTTACAAAGGCTTTGCAACTTCATATCATAGACCTTGAGAATCTAAAACCCGACGAGGAGTAGTAAATCTTGTTGTATGGATGAATTTCTAAGGTTTTTATGGCTACATGGCACCGAACGTGCTTCTTCAGAATTGCTTATATATGCTATTCTGTTGTTGATGGCAATAGGTAGTGTCATATACAGTAAGATTCTTGTTCTCCGTGACCAGGATGGGCTCATGGCCGCTATGGTAATGCTGTTGATATGCAGTTCGCTTCTGCTTTTTTCGGCACTATGGCCCAATAGTCCTCTGATTGGCGTCACAGGCAAGGTGTTTCCTTCTCCTTGGAGCTATGGATTATTCCAGAGTTTGTGCATTCTGTGTGTTGTAGTCAGCTTTGTCTTTGGTATTGTTGCAGGCACATTGCACTCTGCCAAGGATGTTCTTCAGTTTCTCACCTATGGCATATCTCGATGGCCTTGGCTCATATTGCTTGCCATGCTTGCATCGCTTATATTCAACGAATAAGCAATGTATTCCTGGACGAACAGCCCCCTTCTCATTCATAGAAATATATTTGACAATCATACATCTCTTTATATTTAAAACGGATGCTAAATAATATTCTTAGTAGCGAACTCAATGAGAGTCAGCGCGATGCGGTCCTATGTTGTGATGTACCTTCACTTGTTATTGCCGGAGCAGGTTCTGGCAAGACCCGAGTGCTTACGTACAAGATTGCACATCTCTTGCAAATGGGCATGATGCCATGGAATATTTTGGCACTGACCTTTACCAACAAGGCTGCAAAAGAGATGCGCCAGCGTATTGGCAAGATGGTTGGCGAGGAGGTTGCCTCAAGATTATGGATGGGAACCTTTCATAGCATTTTTTCGCGTATACTACGCAATGAGGCTATGCACATAGGTTTCGGTCAGGATTTCACCATTTACGATGCTTCAGACAGCAAAAGCCTGATAAAGACCATCATCAAGGAGATGCAACTCGACGACAAAACCTACAAACCAGGTAGTGTCGCCTCGCGTATCAGTATGGCAAAGAATCGACTCATTTTGCCATCAGCCTATATGTCGGACAGACAGAATTTCGAGGCAGACATGCATGCCAAGATGCCCGCAATAGGTCAGATCTACTTGCAGTATTGGCAAAGGTGCCGTCAGGCAAATGTAATGGATTTTGATGATCTCTTGTTATATACATGGATACTTCTTTCCGAGCATCCCGAGGTGGCACAGAAATGGGAAGACCGTTTCCATTTTGTCCTTGTAGACGAGTATCAAGATACCAATTATGCCCAGCATCTCATCGTATGGTTGCTCACCCAGCATCGTCAGCAAGTTTGTGTTGTTGGCGATGATGCTCAAAGTATATATTCATTCCGTGGTGCCAATATCGACAACATTCTTCGTTTTCAAGAGCGGTATCAGGGTAGCAAACTATTTAAACTAGAACAAAATTATCGTTCCACACAAACCATCGTTTCTGCCGCCAATTCACTCATAGGTCACAACAGAGGGCAGATTCGCAAAGAGGTATTTTCAAACAAGGAGGTTGGCGAACCCATAAGTCTTCTTCAAACTTATAGCGATACAGATGAGGCCAATGCTGTTATGCGATGTATACGCGAGTTTCAGCGCAACGAGCGTATTCCATATAGCCAGATGGCAGTGCTCTATCGCACCAATGCCCAAAGTCGTATTTTTGAGGAAGTCATGCGTAAAGCCTCTATACCTTATAGGGTATATGGTGGCACATCCTTTTATCAACGTAAGGAAATTAAGGACGTTATTGCCTATCTGCGTCTTGTTGTTAACCCCAACGACGAGGAGGCACTACGTCGTATCATCAACTATCCAGCGCGTGGCATAGGACAGACTACATTGGACAAAGTCTTTCTAGCTGCTGCTAAGCACGAAGTGACACCATGGCAGATACTATGCTCGCCACATCTTATTGAGAATATCAATGCTGGTACCAAGTCGAAACTAAGCTCCTTCGTACAGATGATAAGCGGTTTTGCCGCATGTCAGTCTTCGGAGGATGCACATAGTCTTACACTCGACATAGTGCGCACCAGCGGAATTCAAACTGAAGTTAATCGTGGTACAGACCCAGAGGACATAGCCAGACAAGAGAATCTTCAAGAGCTTCTTGATGGCATCGCTGCTTTTGTTCAGGAACGTCATGAACAGGATCAGGAAACCATGCTCACGCATTATCTTCAGGAGGTTTCGCTCCTCAGTGATGTCGACGAGAACGATTCCAATTCAGAAGAACGCCTTACTCTCATGACTGTCCATTCTGCCAAGGGACTTGAGTTTAGGGTTGTCTTTGTCGTAGGTATGGAGGAAGACCTCTTTCCATCGCAGATGTGCTCCGATAGTCCCCGTGGACTTGAAGAAGAGCGTCGCCTCTTCTATGTTGCCATCACTCGTGCCGAGGAATATCTTTTCATCTCTCATGCCAAGACACGTTTCCGTTATGGCAAGATGGAATTTTGCGAACCATCAAGATTCATACGAGAGATAGATTCTCGATATTTGCGCCCCAAGGGTGGTGGCACTCTCCTCACATCTACTATCAAACCCATCAGTCGTCCTTCTGTTTCTGCACCATCAGCTCCTGTCCCAACTGGTGCTGAGGCCAGACGTTTTGTTAAGTTAACACCATCTCTCACAGCATCACAATCTGCAACTTCCTCATCATCGTCCTCCGCTTCTGTTCCTTGTGGTAATGTCACCGTGGGATGTAAAGTTCAACACGATCGTTTTGGCCTAGGCATCGTTACTGCCATAGAAGGAAAAGGCATCGACATTAAGGCTACTGTCAATTTTGAAAACGTTGGACAAAAGCAACTTCTTCTTCGTTTTGCCAAGATAAAAGTTTTTTAGCCATCATATCACCACTCAGCATATACAGACAATGAAAACTATCATGTTACTTCTTCCTGTCCTATACCTTTTAGGCAATGGCTATCTGTTCTGGAAAATATGGTCCATCTTGCACTCATTGCCATTGTGGGGCAAGGTGACATGTAGCATCTTGTTTTGGCTTATGCCCTTTGTCCTCTTTGGCACTATGGCTCTCCGTTCCATGCCTATGTCATATTGGTTTATGAGCACACTGCATAATATTGGTTCCTTGTGGATGGTGTTCTTGCTCTATATGGTGCTTCTTCTCCTTCTCTTCGACGTCCTCAAACAGTTTCTTCCCTTTATCAAGTCCCCGATTTTATATGCCTTTACTATCACAATGACACTCTTTCTTTACGGCTACATCAATTATCGTATTCCGCGTATAGAGAAGATAAACATTGTACTTGATAAAACATCTAACCGCTCCCAACCGCTTCGTATTCTTGCCATCAGCGATGTGCATCTTGGTTATGGCACTGGAGTAGCCCAACTTCAAACCTATATCAGCAAGATCAACGAGCAACAGCCAGACATCATCCTCATCATGGGCGATCTCATAGACAATAGCATCGTTCCTCTTCATCAAGCCCCGTTCAAAGAAACACTATCTACGCTTCATGCTCCAATGGGCATCTACATGGTACCTGGAAATCATGAATACATCAGTGGAATAGGGGAGTGCAAGCGCTTCTTGGCCGATACTCCTATCCGTCTTCTTTGTGACAGTATAGTAACATTGCCCAATGGTGTGCAGATTGTTGGTCGTGACGACAGAAGTAATCGTCAACGCAAAACTTTGGAACAACTTCTTGTACAAACAAACGACATCCATCCTGTTATAGTCCTCGACCATCAGCCATATGAATTATCACATATCAACTCATTAGGTGTAGACCTTCAACTTTGTGGTCACACTCATCATGGACAGATATGGCCATTGAGTTTGCTAGTCGAGAGTATGTACGAACAGAGCCACGGCTATCATAAATGGTCAAATTCTCATATATGGGTATCCAGTGGACTTTCGTTATGGGGACCACCACTCCGTATAGGCACCCATAGCGACATTGCCGTAATAGATTTGCAGTAGAATACGCATCAAAAAAAACTGGACCGACTTTGAACGTAAGCATTCGATAAACTACAGGTAGTAATACCTATCTATACAACAATAGCAACAAATGCCTCGCAAGCCAGAACCGACGAACGAGCGAGAGCAGAATCAAGCTTGCTTGTATTTTGCCGAGCGAGGAGGAGGAAGACGAAGTCAACCGAGGGATGCGAACGGAACAGATAGCGGAAATTATCAACCGCCAACGGTTGCATATCCGCAAGGATGGACAACCAGTTACATCCAATCAAGTTTATGCCGTTATCTGTAAGCATTCGATAAACTACAGGTAGTAATACCTATCTATACAACAATAGCAACAAAGTAAGCATCCGATAAACTACAGGTCAGTGTATCTATACAACCAATAGCAGCGATTACCCACTTGAGATAATCGCT